>CAMBOI010000012.1 GCA_945869265.1 uncultured Prevotella sp.
ACTTTTCCTTTGGCTTATACTCCGACCTCTTTATTGTAGCATACCACCATCCGTTTTTCTGCTGCTTGACAATCTGGTTTGACGAAAATCCAGAATTTGAGATTATACCAGATGCAGGGATGATTCTGCCTGTCTCATTATTTGTATAGATGATATCTAAGAAGTGAAATCTCTCTGACATAAAGATGGTATCTTCATTGACGTAGTACTTAACATTGCCCCAATACTCCATCTCGCCAGTCTTCGCATTGATACAACGCTTAATGGCTGCGGTATCGTAAGGACTGTCCACACAAGATGATTCTGATGGAGCGGTAGTTGTCTCTCCAAAATAGTCCTCCTGATTGAGCCATAGGTGGCAGATGGTTAAAATGGCTAATCCGAATACGAGAAGTAGGAACTTCTTTATTCTTCTCTTGCCCTTTTCCTCTTCGGAATCATCATTAGACTCAATTTCTTGTTCATCTTCAGCCTTGATATTCTCAAGTTCATCGTCGATGTCAAGGTCCAACTCTTCCTCTTCCGATTCAGTTTTGTCCCACTCTTCCACGTCCTTAAATATGTCATCAAGGAACTCTTCGATGTCTTTGCTGTTCTTGTTTGTCTTCATTGTGATTTTTATTTTATGTTAGTAAACTTCAGGACGGTAAAATTCGTGCCATCTGGCACACAGTTCTTTATTGCTTCAACGACATCATTATAAGAAGTAGAGACTACTTCAAGACTTTGTAAGTAATCGAGACAAGGCCCGAAATTGTATTTCTTGGTGAAATAACTGTAATGGACATTCTTGATTGTCATATTGTTTGGGTATTTGAAATGAAACGTGGTGCAAATTTACAGTGTTTCAAACACATACCCAAAGAAAAAACTAATGGTGTGACGAGTGTACCATCATTAGTTATGAATACATCTCGTCACACCATAATAAAAACAAAATCTTTATTTGTCAGTAGCGAATAACTACTTTATCATTCTCCCTCGACACCCATAGTTACGGGACGAAGCGCCGCTTCAAAATGAGGCTCATATGTTTGGAAAGTACACGTGATGTGTCCTTCCTTGATAGTAAAAGGCTTCCCCATCTCCTTACCCAATAATGCAACCTCAATGTTAAAAAACTCATCAGGGATGTTGACTGCCCATGGACCATGATTTTCATGAACATCGCGAGTCCAATAAAATGTTTCGCTTGGCCTATCTCTGCTAATTCTCAAGAAAATGCGATTACCATTCTTACCCTCAAGTAAAATTCCTTTAATAGCATTTTCGTGATCGAAGGTAAAACAATATGTCCCTTTGCAATAAGTAAATAACTCTCCAAAATCCTCCTTTGATGGAATGTGCCATCCGCCTTTCAATGTCATGTGTACGGCATCCATGCTTGGTTTCATTTCTGACTTGTTGAAGTGATAGCGAGGTTCACCGTCCTTGCCGTATCTTACATCGTAGTGAGGATATGACGATTTCCTTAAGTCATTAGTCCATTTGCGTACACCCCACTGACGACCAGCGCCCCATTTACCAGGGTTCTCTCCTTTGAAGTTGCAAGCAGCCCACTTCAAGCCACTTGGCAAACCTAAATCTACATACTCCACTCCATTTTCATATGTTTTAGCCCCAGAATTCAATTGGTCTAATGGCAAGAGCAACTGCATAAGGAATGTATCTGCGCAGAGGACACCTCGCTTGTTGCACTTTACAAGGAAATCTTTGGCATCCTTGATTGCAGTCTTTGAAAGAGAAATAGGTGAAGAACAACCTTCCAACTGTATCTCTGCGTCTTTGTAGTTTATAGCAGTCACTTTATCAAAATTGATGATATGCTTGCGTCCAACCATTGCAAGGTGATGAACTTCAAATCCTCCGTTTTGATTAATCAACTCCATAGCATTGGTAAGTGTCATACGGACGTTCTTTACTACAGTATTTACAAGATAGAAATCTACATAATTCTGTTCGACTTCCAAGAACTTGATGTCTGACAGAGCAATAAAGTACTCGTCCTTGACATTAGTAATGTGAATGGTAAGTGGTTCCATATATTTGTTGTTTTGATGTTAAACGTGGTGCAAAGGTAATCAATTTTTTATAACTTTGTGCAGATAGAAATGACATAGGGATGAATCTACCTTTGTCTGCAATGAACTTATTTCCTATAACAACCCAAGTGCTCTTTTATAGTCTTTTGGTTCGTAAGCAATGGAATCATTGATGTTTCCATTAGAGAAATATTTTTCAAACCATTCGTTGAGTTGAAGGCTATCTTTATGCGTCTTTGCTTCGCGCCAATCTTGCCATTTTGCACCAACTTCCAATTGCTTTAAGCCGAAACGACATGCAGGAGACCAAGTTTCCTGCACAATCTTCTTTGCAACAGGATAATCATCGGGTGCAACCGTTTTAATGCAGTTCAACATAAACGCTGTAGCAATAGATTCCTCCATTGTTACTTCTGCAATGTTATCGCTCTCAAGTGTTAGATAGGCTAAGTACTTAACGGAGTGTTTATCAAGATGCAGAATGCCATCCTCTAAAACAAAGCCATTATCCATTAAGAAATGAGCACATTCGTAGAAATAAAGCATTGCAATAGCCAAGTATATGCGATATTGAAACAACTCTTTATGACTTAGCAAAAGTTTAATGTCTATTAATATCTTAGAATTAGTATATGATGATTTAGCATCTTCAAAGCCAGAATCAATATATTTCCTGTTAGGTTCTAATATACTTGGATATATTGGGTGTGGCATATAGAATGGAGACTTTTGGGGTAAACCTATCTCATATTTAAGAGGGATTGCGTTATGTTGTTCTTCTCCAACAGAAACCTTTTGTCCTATAGACTTAAAGGCATCTTCAGATACCCTATTGAGGTAAAATACGACATTCTCAGGAATATAAAAATCTTTAGAGGAAATTTCTTTCCATTGACAAGGCTTTCTTTCACGAATATTAGTAAGAGCATCCTTAAATTGCTGAATATCCAAGTTTTGATGCTTTGTAATATACTGTTCAAAATAGACTTCTTCGTGTTGACTTGTCATTGTTATTCGTATGACACCATCGCTACCGTTACTAAGCAATTCGTTAAACCGCTTACAAAGATATTTCCCGATTCTCTCATTAATTTTATTGGATTTCCCTATAAACCCAAGTATAAACATCTTACAATCAGGCTTGTAAAGGAACGAATCTCGTAGAACATAATCTAAATCATCATAGATGTCTTCTATCATATAGTCCCAATTATCAATATTGCCGTAAATTTTCTGAAACTGTAATGCTGCCACATATTCTGTGGGAACAGGGATTCGCATGTCAATGTCTGGAGAGCCATAGTCTTCGTCATCAATATCTTCCATTTTCGGTACTGTTTACGTCTCATTGCCCCTAACAAGACTTGTTTGTAATATTGAACCAAGCGCACTCGTTAAAAATGCGGACATAAAAAAGTGTGGGGCGTCTTACCGTTGCTTGTTGTTCGATTGATTAGTATCTGAGTGTTCCAAGTTCAGAGTTGTGACGAACAATCAAGCGTAGATAATACACTTTCCTATGTCTCCTCGTATTAAGGTATTCCTTGCAACGAGGATTCGCATCAATGATGCATAAATGCACATCTTTGCGATGCAAAGTTAATCAAAAAAATCAAAATCCAGCGTGTGAAAGTGCGCATTTATTGTTAAAAAAACAAAATTTTTATGGAAAAACTTGCTTTTTTAGTCATTTTATCGTAATTTTGCCACCGTAAGATTTTCTACATCTTATCACAATAAGGCTATATGCCGAAGGTGTAGATTATCCTAAAAGAAACAAAAAAACAACAAAATATGAAGTATCCTCTAATTTCTGAATACATAGAAGCCATACGTACCGCAGAGGACAATATGGCAACGTTAAACAATCTGCGTCCAGTATTGGATGACAAAGGACGTCCTGTGATGTCGTCAGGCAACTTTGCTGTGGTGTTCAAGATGAAGAGCGTTGACACTGGTCGTTGTTATGCTATTAAGTGCTTTATCAAAGATCAGGAAGGCCGTGCTGAGGCGTATCAACGGATTTCTGAGGAGTTGGAATTCGTTTCTTCTCCTTATCTCCTGCATGTTCAGTATCTAGAGAATGAACTGTCTGTTGATACCACACAAACTGATCAAAAAGAATTCCCTGTTCTGAAGATGGAATGGATGGAAGGAAAGCCTCTGGATGCATATCTGCGTGAGAACATACATGATAGTTATGCTTTGGAGATGCTGACCTATAGGTTCTGTCGAATGGGTGCATTCCTTCTTTCTCAGCCTTTTGCTCATGGAGATCTGATACCGGCCAATATCCTTGTGCGTGAGAATGGCGAATTGGCATTGGTCGATTATGATGGAATGTTCGTACCTTCGATGGAAGGACAGAAAGCTCGTGAACTTGGTAGCCCAGACTTCCGTCATCCTCTGCGTGACGAGAATCAGTTTGATAGCCATATCGATGACTTTGCCATTGCAAGCATAGCATTGTCTTTGAAGGCTATTGCTCTTGAACCAACACTATTGGAGAAATATGGAGCAGCAGATCGCTTGCTGTTCTCAGCTGAAGACTATAGAAATCTTGGAGAGTCCAATGTCTTGAAGGCTTTAGTCTCATTATCATCCGATACCACTTTGGCATCCCTGCTTTCCGCTTTTCTTTTGGCATCTGCAAAGAATAATCTTTCTATGTTATCCTTCCACTTGTTTTCGATTGCCAAACCAGAGAAAAAGCAAATAGAACTTAGTACAGAAGTTACGGAAGAGGACTTGGCTAATGCTGTTGAAGATGAATTTGGTGTAAAGTATAGTAAGGACGGACTTAGACTGCTTACATCCTATTACATTGAAAACTATGTAGTCAAAGCAGGAACAAGAGTTGTTTGTGATAAAGCTTTCAGTGGATGCAGTGGCCTCACCTCAGTCACGATTCCTAATACTGTGACAAGTATTGGAAATGGGGCTTTCGCAGATTGCCGCAGCCTCACCTCAGTCACGATTCCTAATTCTGTGACAAGTATTGGAGAAAGTGCTTTTAGGGGATGCCGCAGCCTCACCTCCGTCACGATTCCTAATTCTGTGACAAGTATTGGAAATGAGGCTTTCAAAGATTGCAGTGGCCTCACCTCCGTCACGATTCCTAATTCTGTGACAAGTATTGGAGAAAGTGCTTTCTATGAATGCCGCAGCCTCACCTCCGTCACGATTCCTAATTCTGTGACAAGTATTGGACGTGAGGCTTTCGGTGGATGCAGTGGCCTCACCTCCGTCACGATTCCTAATTCTGTGACAAGTATTGGAGGTTGGGCTTTCGAAGATTGCAGCGGAATTACACATCCAATTATTGTAAACGATATGTTTGTCTTTTTGCCAAATGGTTACAAAGATTATTCTATACCTGAAAATATATCAATAATAATTGAAGGAGCTTTCAGTGGATGCAGTGGCCTCACCTCTGTCACAATACCTAATTCTGTGACAAGTATTGAAGAATGTGCTTTCTGGGATTGCAGCAGCCTCACCTCCGTCACGATTCCTAATTCTGTGACAAGTATTGGAGTTGGTACTTTCAGTGGATGCAGTGGTCTCACCTCAGTCACGATTCCTAATTCTGTGTCAAGTATTGAAAAAGGGGCATTCTCCCGTTGCAGTGGTCTCACCTCCGTCACGATTCCTAATTCTATGAAAAGTATTGAATACAGTGCTTTCAGGGGATGCAGCAGCCTCACCTCCGTCACAATACCTAATTCTGTGACAAGTATTGGAGACTTTGCTTTCGAAGATTGCAGTGGTCTCACCTCCGTCACGATTCCTAATTCTGTGACAAGTATTGGAGATTGGGCTTTCAAAGATTGCAGCAGCCTCACCTCCGTCACGATTCCTAATTCTGTGACAAGTATTGGAGATGGTACTTTCAGTGGATGCAGTGGTCTCACCTCGGTCACGATTCCTAATTCTGTGACAAGTATTGGAGATTGGGCTTTCTACGAATGCAGTGGCCTCACCTCGGTCACGATTCCTAATTCTGTGACAAGTATTGGATATGGGGCTTTCGTTAATTGTAGTTCTCTTCAATCTATAATTATCCCTTCAGGTACTAAACAAAAGTTTGCTAGATTGCTCCCGGACAATATAGTAGATAAACTCGTAGAACAATGATTATCATAGAATCAAAACGAAAAAAGCAGGAGAATATTCTGAAGAAATATCCAGGTGCTGTGATAGTGGATGTGACAAGTAAGGCACTGACGGGATTGTAAAGTTGAGTCCGTTCTATCCGCATGGTGATATTCCTGTGCCATTCAGTCAAGGATATACAGCTACTTGGGGAGTCAGAGAGACAGGTACATTGGTTCACTCTTTCTGGCAGCCTTTGTTGCCTGTTCTTTCTGTTAAAAAAGGTTGGGTCATACTATAAGTCTATGAAAATGCAAGTTATAGATTAGCAATATAGCGAAATGCTAATCTATAATTGATTGGGTAGATGGTATACAAGACCACCGTTATCTCGTAGTTCCATCAGAAGACGCCCCATTAAGTTAGAGCCTACAAATATGTTATCTACCAGAACAACTCCCCACGTATCAGCGTCTTTTATTCTTCCTGTTCTTGTTGTCTTGCGACTTGTTTCATCTTCTACAATAATCTTGCCCTTGCTAAGTGTTAGAGCATCCCTAAAATCGTCTGATTGTTCATACTTTAATTGAAGGCAGAACTTCATCACATCAAGAACTATTGCTCCCCAATCTTCTCGACGGTGCGTCTTTTCCCAATGCTTTGCTGTCATCTTCGGATTGTTGGATACATATACCGCATTTCTTGTTTCTTCATCCACAAACTTTAGACATTGAAACAATTGCTCAGAACTCTTGTATTCAACACCATTATATGTAATAGGAGTATTTGCAAAGTTGCTGAAGATGCCCCATTGGTCAGCCACCTTGTTGAATGCCACACACATATCCTTAGGATATTGATGCATAGAGTAATACTCAGGGTAGTATTCTTTTATGAATGGTGCAATACTGTAAAAACTCATTGGTTTATCGCGTTATTGATGACTAATTTTTCAGAACCTTCAATTAACCGTTTCTTTTCATCAAGCAGTACTTCTTCGATTTTAAGTATCTTGATTTTCTTTTCATCAAGAACCGCCATATTATCACCTAACATAAGATTTCTCCAACTGTAAGGCCAGCATATAAGTTCGACGCCTATGGTCAGCAGAAAGGACGATGCCGCAGACTCACTTCCCAAGGATGTTGCGAGAAACTTCCTGAATAACTTGCCATCGCTTATTGCCGATGTGGGTATCGTCTGTTGCAACTTGCATTCAGCAAGAGAAATGATTTGTTTGCTTACAGGTTGCTTGAATGCAATATGGTTGTCTTCTGTCTTTTCTGGCACGTTTAACGTATAGACATAGTAATTAGTCGCTGAAGTATTTACTCCAGCATAATGTGCCGCAGATTTATAACTCGACGTAACGTATATCCCATAGCCGAACTTGTTCTTCCCATCACCCTCAAGTGAGTGGGTTAAGTCAAATTGGGAAAATAAACGAGGTGAACCGTGATAGAATATAGCCATAAACTTATATATCACATTTAGATGGTTGAAGAAGTTCTCTTATATCCACTTCAAGAGCATTAGCAATCTTCAGTAGTGTTTCGAGATTCGGTTGTTGGCGATTTGTAACCCATCTGCTCACTTGTGATGGGTCAACAGATAGACTTTCTGCAAGGAATTTGTTAGTGCGATTCTTTTCCGCAAGTACGACCTTGATTCTGTTAATATTCATAATGTTCCAAGTTATTCTTGAGTGTGGTTGCAAAGTTACTTATCTTATTTGAATTAGGCAAATTAATGGTCGTAAATATTGCTAAACACCGACAAAAATGTGATATATTTGTCAAATGCATGATATATATATCAATTTTTGATAACTTATTGCTCGTAATTTGAAAAATCCTATTGCCTTTGCCACTAACCATCTTTTGTCTTGCAGATGTGTTTACTCTCCCTCTCTTCCCTCCCCAACTATAGCCAAATTGAAACATAGCCAAATAAATCGTACACGCCCTTATATGGCTATCCCAATTTCGAGACTTCTATATCAAAGAAGACACCCTTACCGATGACGGTAAGGTCAATCCTGTCACCTCACTCATCTGCACCATCCTCTTGGAGATTGCGCAGATGGAGCGCCTCACTATCATCGAGCGTATGAGCAGCGGCAGGGCGCAGTACATCGCCAAGTGCAAGGAAGATGGCGTGAAGATGGGCAGACCCAGTTCGTATCGCAAGTCTGATGATAAGATGCGTGAGCAGTATGCCAAGATGATAGCGCCAGCGGATAATCATCACGCTGCTTGCTCTTCCTTGAGCCGCTTGATGTAATTGCGCAGTGTGGTCATAGATATAGGCAAGCCATTCGCCTTTAGAAATTCGCCCTCTTCTCGCAAGGACATATAGTCATTATGCAACTGCTTAAACAACTCCATCTTGTCTTTTACTTGTGCAGACTTGCCTTTGATACCTCTTGCCTTGCAATATCTATAAAGTGCGCTTGAGGTAAAACCAACCTTCTTGCCACAATCATTCTTCTCTAACATCTTTAGGTTTTCCCTCTCGCTTCGTTTAGGGTCATACACTTGGTCAAGGAATTGCCACCGTAATTCTTTGGCAAGGCTGTTTGCTCTTATCTTGCCTCTTGAGGAATAATGAATGATGAATTCCTTATTCTTACACTTCTCTCTTGCATAATCATAGACATCCTTATAGACCACCTTGAGTTCATCTACGTCATAGGCGAAGCATTGTTTGACTATATTCATTAGTGCCTTGGTTGTTATCTCTCCATCTGAATTATCACAGAACCATTCTCTGTCGCAGATTAGATTGTAGAGCAGTGCAGTTGGAGTAATGTTTGGCTCCATTATCCTACGTAGAACACCTCTGCATAATAGAATAATCAAAAATTCAACTATTATGAGTAGAATCCAAAGCGGTCCCTCTGACGAGACCCTACATACTATAGAGACTGTACAACTATGTCGTAATCAATCATACCAAATAGTCGAGTGGGAATAAGAAAAAAGTGCGACCCGCAGATATCAAAATCTGCGGGTCGCTTCGATTCTATATATATGCATTTTCCAGGCATGCATGGTGAAGTATAAACTTCACGCTGCAAAATTAGTAAATTATGTCTTATGTCATGATTCCTTGGGTAAAAATGATGGTTCAAAAGGTAAAATAGTGGCTTTTTAATGCTTATTTCATCTTTTTTTGCCGTAAATGTCATAAAATTATGCTATCTTTGCAGAAAAATTACCCATTATATCCTGATATGGAAGTAGATTTAGTAACAAGGTTGATGCATTTTTCTCAGGGTGCTTATTTCATCTTGAGCATTGTGTTGTGCTGTCTTCAGTGGGCGAAGGACAAGGAGAATGCCCTGCAGAGATGGCTGGCGTGGTTGTTCACCATGTTAATGATGATAAACATATTATCTTTTATCCTGTTCTTTGTATGGGCACCTTTCGAGGATAATATCTATGAAACCGATTTCCTTCAGATGACCGCCATCTATCCATGTGTGTTGCTGCTCAACGAGGCTGCTCATCCCAATACCATGAAATGGAGCAAGGTGGGGTGGGGATTCTTGCCCTATGTCGTGATGTGGATGTTGTTTCGCTTCGGTGGCTATACCTTATTATATAATATAGCGGGCTATGCGTCGGTTGTTGTGGCAGTCGTGGGTATATGCTACACCATATATAGTATGGCAATGTATCATCAGATGTTGCGCGATAACTATTCAAGTATAGAGATGAAGGACCTTCGTTGGCTTGGCGGCATATTGATGGCATTCTCTGGTTTGCTGTTGTTATGGGTGATAGCCTGTTTCTTCACCTCGGGTATGGTGGCGATGACCTACAACTTGTTGAGCTGTGCAATATGGTCGGCATTGTATTTTTTTTGCAATCGTCAGAAAGTGATTGTTTTCTTCGAGAAAGACAACTCACAAGACATTGCAGAAGTTACCTCCTCGATAGAGGAAAAAGATTCGGATTGCAATAGTAATCATCATGAATCAGTAGAGCCGCAGTATCATTTTGCCGTACGATTCATACAATTGATGGAGCGAGAGCGTTATTATCTCAATCCCGACCTCAGTCTTGCCGACTTGGCTGCCGAACTGAATACCAACAGGACATACCTGAGCCGATATATCAACAATGCCATGCATTGCACGTTCTATGATTACGTGAATAACCTACGAATAGCTTACGCACGAAAATTACTCGTTGAAACCGATGATAAGATTGACGTTGTGGCGATGCAGTCGGGCTTTAACAGTATCACCACCTTCCGCCGTATGTTTAGCAAAACCTATGGTATGACTGCGAGTGAATATCGGAAAAAAGAGCACAATGGGTAAAAAATATGGTTCAAAAGATAAAAAAGATGGATATTTGAAAAAAAAACTCAGATTATTGCTTAGTTATCAAAAATAATTCTTATCTTTGCAGCGTAGATTGATATCTGCAGACATAAAAAGAGTAAAGCGTTAGGCTTTTTCCATACTGATGAATCTCGACACCTCATCTGGAAAAGTGGAAAGAAACTTACGTAATACTCCTTTGGCTACATATATATATGCGTATGGGTTAGGTGTATCTTATCCATACATAGTATATCTATAGGTTAAAGGTGTGGGACGTTTTCATGTGCATTTTCCAGGCAGTCGAGAGCCATTCAGTTGACGTGGAGACACGCCCACACCTCTTTTGTTTGTCATACCGTGACTGAAAACAATAGTATTTACCTCAAAAAAACACTGCCTATGGGAGCTTTTTTTGAAATTTGCAAGTTCTCCGCTGGAAGCCTCATTTGGGGATTCCTCATTTCCGCTGTATGTATGGCCTTGTTCCTTATTGCTTTGAAGGGATGGTTTAAAAACGCCCAGTTGTCACCTTGGACATATATCGTGGGTGTAGTGTTGTTTATATTTGTAGGTCTGCAGAGTACTATGATATCTGGCGCCATCAAGATTATCAACACCACAGACTTCTATGAACAGCAACTCACCGAAATAGTGAATCGCGCCAGCGAGCAACGCGGTGAGGGCTTCGGTTTGGGCAACCTTGTGCAGGCGGTTCTCAATGGTGGTGGACTATCGGATATGATAGGCAGTGTTGTGGGCGGCATATTGTCAGGCGATCCCGAGAAGGAAATCAGTGGTCCTGAATCCACTGCTATCGTTGAGAATCTTGTGTCCCAGTTCCCTATTCTTTCCAATTATTTTGACTATGGTGTTTTCACAGGTTACACCATTCAGGAGTTGCCCCATGCAATAGCGATGGAGATAAAAGATTATATGAAGTGGTATATCTTTCGCCGCTTGATGTGGTGCTTGGGATTTCTTGTAGTAGCTACCATAGTGGCAATCAAGACGATGGATCGCAAGAGCGGTTATCGTCGGAGTGCCCCAGGCGGTTATTCCGGCGGCAGCACTGCCGGTTTGTCGAGTTATAGCGACGAAGCTTTTTAATGCAAATAATCAAATAACATAAAAATCTATAGTATGTCAAATCATCTTATAATCGGATTAGGCGGTACGGGAGGCAAGGTGCTTCGCGAGTTCCGCAAGAGAGTCTATGAAGAGTTCAGAAGTAATGAACCTGGTGGAGGAGTATTCCTTGACTATATTTATGTTGATTCGTCTCCCGCTGACCTTAACGACCGCACAGGTTGGAAGGTGCTCGGCAAAAGCGTGCATCTTGGTGAGGCACAGAAGGTGAACATCAATGGCATCAATGCCTCGATGATACAGAATCTCAATATGTATCCCGGTCTTCAGGCATTCATCAATGATAACGACAAGCAACTCATCGACCAGCACATGGGACCGCTCATCTCTGCCGGTATCGGTGGTCAGCGCCGTCGCTTAGGACGTATGCTTATAGCCAACAACCTGACCGACAAGAACAGCAAGGACAACTTCAACAATGTACTTCAGGCAGCTGTGGTGCGACTTCAGCATGCTTCCAACGATAACGACGTCACCTTCCATGTGTGTGCAGGTCTTGCCGGAGGAACAGGCTCGGGCAGTATTGTGGATGTGATATCCCAGATACGCAAGAAATATCCCTACGAACTGAATACCCATGCTTTCAAGATCCGTCTCTTCGTGTATATGCCGGAACGCAACATGGTGTATGCCGATCATGACAGTGGATTTTATCAGGCCAATGGATATGCAGCCCTGAGCGAGCTCAATGCCATCAGTACCGGTCATTATTGTCCGCTCGATGTCACTGGTGAGCGTGATGTATTCACCCAGGAGGTGCAGCGTCTTCTTTCCGGTCAGGAGTCGTTTGAGGCAGCATATATCTATAGTAATGTAAATGAAAAGGGCAAGGTGCTCGACCTCAGTCGAATGTTGCCAGCATCAGTAGCCGATTTTATGTTCCAGACAGTGGTAGTGGCCAATCGCAATGGCGGAGCCGGAAAGATGGCGCGTCTTGTGGGATGCGAGAACGACGGAGCAGGACCAGAGCGCGACCAGAACGGCGACCTCAACCGCAGCCGTAAGTTTATGTCATTCGGTATTACCCGTATAGAATATCCCGAAACAGAGATTGACGAATTTGTGTCATATACATATGCTATCCAGGCCACACGCCAGTTGACATATAACTTATGGCAAGAGGGAGTGGGTTATGGAGAATGTTCCATCGAAGAGGTAGGCACTGGTTTTGCCGACGAGATTAAGGATATCAAGAACCGTGGCCGATTCAAGTTGTCGAATGCCGACCTCACCCTTGAGAAAGCCATTATCGAGAACAGTAATTCGGGCAAGTGGAAACCATTCAACATCACATGGGAGACACGCACCCAGCAGGATGCCGGATTGGTGCAGGGGCAGTTTGAGAAGAAACAGTGGTTGGCACAGTTCACCAAACTTTGTGATGGTTATTTCAATGAGCAATTCCGTGCCCATGGTGTCAAGAAGTTCTTCGAGATACAGCGACAGGAGATAAAGTCCTACGCGCGTCATATCCGCCGTCATATCGAGGGTATCCTCTTCGAGGAATGGGCATCGGGCAGCAAGGACAGTAAGAGTATGCTCGAGATAGAGAAGTATGCCCAGTTGCTTCGCACCGACTGCGATGATCGTATCACAGCCTTCAAGCAGCAGATTGCGCGTCAGGAGCAGGCTATGGAAAAATACGGTGCTGACATCACCGCCGCCAACACAGAATGGAATAACATAGGATGGATGCGCGATGCGCTCACCAATAAATCCAGCAAGGTGTTTGCCGCCTTCAAGACCGCCAAGTGCGAGTATTATGTAGCAGCCACCAAGATAGAGAGCTATCAGTATGCCATCTCTCTCCTTCAGGAACTCATCATCGAGTTGGGCAACATGATTGAAGGTATCAAGGCAGTGAAGAACGAGATGAATGCCATTCTCGACAATGTTGTGAAGCAGGCTGGTTCGAAATGTCAGAAGAATGCCGTTACCGACGAGTCGATTATCAAGAAATACGACCCCGAGAAGGTGCAGCAGATAGCCAAGCAATATTCTATCAACCACGACTATCAGAGCAGCAATGCCGCCGAGATTCGCAAGCGCATGATTGATGGTCTTGGCGAGGAGGGCGAGCGCACATTTGCCAACCTCTTCTCTTGCATCGACGTGGACACTGCCACCGATATAATTATTGACGTGTGCGTGAAGAATGCCCGTGCAGCTATGGAGGATACAGCAAAGAACGACCCGCTGATGAGAATGGTGGGAGTTAATATCCTCGACAAACTGAAGGTGGAGCTCAACACCGACGAGAAGATTGAGGCATTCGTAAAGCAGTGTGTCAACTATGCAAGTTCCTACGTGCAGTTTAATCCTTCAGAGTCGTCGAAGGTGATTGCCGGCAATGAGGGCAAGATGATGTCGATGGTGCAGATAGCCTTGCCAAAGGCAGAGAGCGACAGTACCAAGGGATTCCGCAACAAACTGCTTGAGGCATTCCGTGAGAATATCACAGGATTCAATCCCAACGATGATGTATCAGAGAACTTCAAGCCCAACCAGATTGTCGTTGTATGTGCCAATGCGGGATTCCCGCTTCGCTATCTTGAGAATATGAAGGTGCTCAAGGAGAAATACGACCGTCTGCTTGCTGCTCCACAGAAAGACCTCAACCGCATGGTGCTGCATACCGAGTCGTTTAAGACACCTCTGCCATCACTCTTCGAGTTGGAGTCGAAGGAATTGCTCGAGTCGGTGAAGAAACCTCTTATGCTCGCCTTTGCGCTTGGTATTATCCAACCACAGAACGACCCGACAACAGGCGAGAAGTTCTTTGCCATCAAGCAGGCCGACGAGATCTTTGGCGACCAGTGGGTGAAGTTGGGCAAGAATTTTGCCTCTTGTCTTGATGTCCTCTCCCACGACTTCAAGAAGTTTAAGGCTCTTGAGGCTGATGTCGAGCGTGAGATTACTATACAGGCTCGCAGCAACGACCAGAAGGCCGAAGTGCGCAAGGCACTTGGCGCTGTTGTCCAGCAGATAATCCTCCCCACCATGTGCGAGGGCAACCAGTTTAGCCCCGTGTATGAGGAGTATAAGAAGAAGGCAATGGAAATTATTGCAAATGAATTAAAGGAGTTATAATAGTAAGAATGAATTAAAAATCAGAATAAAATGGCAAAGAAAAAAGGAATATGTCGCAACGAAGAGTGCGAGATGTGCGACCCTTCAAAAATTCAGGAAGCGGACGAGTTTAATTTTGTGTGTGAGAAGTGTGGTCAGGAGCTGTTTCCAGTAGAAGGCACTGATGACAAATGGAAGAAATGGAAGAAATGGGTCATCATTGGTGCTGCAGTAGTAGTGCTTGGTGGAGGTGGTGCTTTCTTCGCCCTTAGCGGCGGCGACGAGGCTCCCAAGAAAGAGGCAAAAGCCTCTGTGCCCAAACCTCCAGTGCAGAAGCCTGATACAGTAAAACCTGTAAAGCCGGAACCAACAGCACCCGCACAAGAGGGTGGAAAAGGAACATCCAGCCCATCTGCTCAGTCCACCACTTCTAAGCCCACCAATCCTCAGCCAGCAACGTCAACATCCATTGCTCCAAAGGTGGTGAAGAACGGCTCAGGCTCAGTCAACCTCGGCTATGGCAAGTATGTGGGCGACATAAAGGATGGCAAGCCCCACGGACATGGCACAATCACCTATACCAAGTCGCATCAGATAGTTAGTTCCAAGGACTTCCTTGCCAATCCTGGCGACAAGTTTGAGGGCGAGTTCCGCGACGGTCGTATCTCTGGAGGTATTGGATATTGGTATCATGACGGTGATATAACAGCTATCAAACCATGATAAGATACTGGCTCTCGATTTTAGCCTTGGTGGTGGCGGCAGCCACGTGCTCCGCTGCCACCTTCAAAACCCGCAGATTGCAGCAAATAGCCGCAGCAGTGGGAGTGGATGGAGTGAGCATCCGAAAGAGCTGCGACACACTCTTGACGTATCGGGGGCGGAATCTCAGGATAAAGAGCGACATCACGGGTAATGTGAGTCATATCGGATACGCCCTTTTCTCCGAGTTGGATGCCGAACGTCTCAAGTCGGCTGCTATGCGCGATTTCATTGAGCGCTATGCTCTTGAACTCGAACTCTCGCTCGATGGCAGGAGTGCCGAGGAGCGTATGGATATCGACAAGGTTCACATCTCGCGAGGCACTTGGCAGATGTTGCGTCGTGCCTCTACGGGTAGTCTCACCGATGTCGAGGAAATCAACCGCCGGATGTATCGCCTCACGTGGAATGTCAGTGGCAAGGAATTACGCATTACCGTTCCCACCGACTGCCAGCTTATTCTGGGAGGCGATGCCCTGGAATTGGAGAATATTGTCGAGCGGGATGTCAAGAATATCCCCACCGACTATATGTTCAATATCCAGTATGACAATACGAAAGTGTCGTCAGCCGACGGGGGTAAGATAGTGGAGCGTGGACATTATCTCAACGAAATGATTCGTGGCGACTTGTATTTTGTTGACAAAGAGGGTGACGTGCAGTTGTATTGCGACAAGCGCAATCCCTCGCGCTCAATCAGCAATATAATGCTTACCGGCCAGTTTGCACGTCAGATACCAATGCTGCTCACCATCAACAAATACGGCTATAAGAGCAGTACGCAGAAAACCACCTTGCAGCAGTTTCTTGCATATTGTGTGGAAGAAGGCTGTACATTGTATTTCGGTATAAAGACAAGTGGCGACAACCGTCTCACCGGCACGCTCTTTGCTCGCAATGATGCCTTGGGCTACAATCACGTCCTGTCGGTGGTCTTCCCAACGGATATTATCAGCGGAGGCAACGGTATAGTGGAATCCACACTCTATGCATACATACCGCTGCACAACGTAACCGAAAAATTCTTTAAATAATGATAAGTATGATGAGAAAAATATCTATTGCAGCCATTGCCCTGCTATTGACGCAAGGATTGGCGGCGCAGAATACAGCAGATATAAAGAAAGAAATCAACGAGGTGAAGCGCAGCAACTCGTATATCTATGCCGAGGCGACAGCCTCCACTATGGAGGAGGCAAAGGCTGTTGCTGAGGAAATCCTGTATGAGGAAGTCAACGAGTGGGCAGCCACCAAGCGCAAGTTTCAGACAAAAGGCAATTTTATTGTCAACAACAAGAGCGACCTCTGGACATCCTATAGTCTTCCACGTGGCAATATGTTTCGCAGTTTCATATTCGTCAAGAAGAGAGATATTATCTCGGTGGATAACTCCGACGTCATAGGAGGCCTTTCCAATGGTGTGGTCAAGGTGAATCCGGCAAAGGTCAAGCCCATCTTCCCAGATGCGGTGATGCAGGTATATCATTGCACAAAATATTCCGAATTGGTTGAAACCATCAACCGCCTCAAGTCCAGCGGAATGATAACCCACTATGCCCGCTATGCTTCGCTCACCAAGCCCGAGATGTATTATCTTGCGATATACGACCGTCGTGGCACCATCCTTTCCGTGCTCACCAATGGCAATCCCCGCCTGAATGTGGAGACGGGCAAGGAAGACGGAGTGCTCAACTACAAGGGATGCGGAGCAATAGGATTTTTGCTTTCGGATTCAGCGGAATAATAGATACAAACTATACATAATATATATAGGTATGAAAAGAACAAGAAGAATACTATTCCAGGCAGTATTTGCCTTACTCTTTGTCACTCTGCCGGCACATGCCGTGGATGTGACCCTCACTGTTGACGAGCATGTTGATCGTCCTTCCGCCTTGGCGGCAGCGCAATCCAACTTGGCGGCGGTGCTCACCGAGATCAACCGTGCCCAAAAGGCCAAGGAAGCAGTGTCGGTGAAGAATCTCCGTATGGATGAGTTTGCCAAGAAATCATTGGCTCGCCTATGGGCAGTCACCCCGTTCTATTGCGACGACGAGGAAGTGGTGGAGCGTTGCTGGGTGTTTAAGAACGGTACGATGATGGTGTCGCATATCCCTCTCATCATCACCCCCGAGGACGAGAACTTCGGTCTTGGCACCTATCAGGAGGCAGTGGTGGAATTCGACACCAAGGGCCAGCTCATCGATTTCCGCTTTGCCCTCGATGCCCAGACCGCCGAGAGCATGGAGCGTTGTGGCACTGTTGTTGACAAGGAGAAACAGATGATTATCCTGCAATATGTGGAGCGCTTCCGCACAGCCTACAACCAAAAGGACATATCCACCATCGAGAAGATGTTCAGCGACGATGCCCTCATCATCACCGGACGTGTGGTTATGGCAAAGCCCCAAGGCGACCAGGGTGCTCAGTTCAAGGTGGAGTATAACAAGCAGAACAAGCAGCAGTATATCTCCAACTTACGTCGTGCCTTCCTTCGCAACAAGTGGATTGACGTGAAGTTCTCACAGATTGGCGAGAACGGCGAGAATGGCGGTTGTGCCGGCATCACCCAGTCAACCAAGGACAAGACCAAGTATGGAGTGCGCCTTCGTCAGTCGTGGAAGTCGAGCAATTATAGCGACGAGGGTTATCTATTCCTGCTTTGGGAATTTCCCGAGGATGGTGGCGACCCTATCATCCATGTTCGCACATGGCAACCCGAGATGGTGGGCGGCACCCATCAGAAACCCGACGACAATATCTCGACACTTGGTGGTTTCGACCTGTAATAATGAGTTAAAGATATTTATGGTATGAAGAAGCTATTATCTATAATATTCTTGTTGGTGGCCTCGATAGCGTCGATGTCAGCACAGTCGTATATCTCCTACGTGAGAGTGGAGGACGAGGATATGATAGCCGACCTCAATGGTGCTGGTGGTGTACTTGTGCTTTCAAAGCGTGGCGACCTTGTGTTCACCGTGGATAATGCCTCGCGTCCGGTTGTCACTCCCAAGGGTAAGCGCGACGACGGAATGTATGTGTATGAGATTGTTGTGGCAAAAGACGACAATCCCACTCCCAAAATAGAGGTGAGCAAGCGCGGTGATGTCGATCGCGTCTCGTTTGCCGTCACCACCCGCAAGGATTTCTTCCTTGCATATATGGTGGATGAAGTGGCGAAACCCATCCGTTTCGAGGATCACAAGCAAGCCAACGACATCATTGCCAACGACAAGATGGCAGCCGTGGAGATTACCTCGGCTATTGCCGACCTTGTGGTGGAATGTCCCAAGGAACTGGATGCCAAGATAACCACCAAGACCAAGGATGCCGGAGTGAGGGAGACCGAGGTGGTAATCCCTCTTGCCAATTATCGTCGTTATCGTGATGCCGTCGAACAACTTACCAAGGACATTGAGCGCATGACCGACGAGGTGGAGAAGGAGGCGTCGGAAGGAAAACTCAATGACTCGCAACTACAGGCTCGCTTCGTTGAGATTGACAAGAAAGAAGCCGAAAAGGCTGAGGCTGAGAAACAGCTTGAGGCAGTGTCGAAGATAGCGATATATGCCGATGGTACCAACCGTCTGTATATCGATGTTGGTCAGCTCACTCCCCGTCAGAAACTGGTGTATGGCGTATTGCTTCGCACGGTGGTTGTCAAGGAGCATGTGAGCGAGTGCAGCGGATTCCTCGAGGAGGGAGGACGTCTCTTCGGTTTGCGTCAGTATAAGGGTGCCCGCGAGGCCTTTGCCAAGGCCCTTTCCGCCAAGGATGCCCCTTCCGACATGCTTTCTTCCATCAAGAGCAACATCTCCCAGTGTGACTCCTGCATACTCTATGACCGCTATTCCAAGGGTGCATTGGCACGCCTTAAGGAGATGAAGGACAATGGAACAGGCAGTCAGGCCGACCTTGTCAAGTTTGCCTCTGCTGCCTCTGAGTTCATATCCCAGCTCAATCTATATAATCCATGCGAATTCTATTCGTCGCGTATTGACAAACTAAACAAAATGATAGAAGACCTTCCGCTCGACATCCGCTTCACCATCGCACGATGGGTGAACGACGCTTCGGGATTCTATGAGAACGGAACATTGGGCAATATCGAGTTGTGGGGTGTATATTCCTCAGACATTCCCAAGGCGCGCGACTACAACAAGGACAAGGATTTCCTGAAACTCGTGAGCAGCGACACATCCAAGTATCGCCGTCTCGGCGAGACTGCCCTCGACGGCACGCTTGTGCTCCATCTCCTGCGCAAGGACTTGCCCTCGGGCATATTGTTCCGTCCTGTGGGATATGGCAAGCATATCAAGATTAAGTATCTCAATATGCATGAGATAATGATGCAGTCGAAGGAGGAATACGACATGCGTCAGTTTAGGATGAAAATGTACTATATTAATAACTAAAACTTTTATATTATGAAAAGAAGTATTATTTTTTCAGTAATTGTCCTTGTGCTGGCTTCATTTTCCATGACGTCCTTTGCACAGACAGATACTGCACAGGTGGCCAATGATTCGGCCAAGGTAGATCTCAACAAGGTGCCGGTTTATCATGCCGAGAAGATTGTCAAGCTCGACGAGGCAGGCAATCAGATGAAAAACGACGACGGCACTCTTCAGTATCGCGTGTTCCTTGTCGATCAGTTTGGCAATATCCGCAGTGCCGAGGCAGTAAAGAAGCAGCAGGCAAAGGTGCGCAAACTTGTTGCCACTGTTGTCGGCAAGGTGGGGCTTGGTGCCCTTGCTGGAGTTGGACTTAAACTCGCGTCAAATGCCATTGAAAAGAAAAAGCAGAAGGCCGAAGACCTTGTCGTAGCTGGAGTTGCTGGTGCCGCCACAGGTTTGGCATGGGGCGCATCCGACATAGCCAAGGCAAAAGAGCTCAAGAAATCTCTCAAGGCTCAGGAAAAACTCGTTAAGGAGTACCAAAAGTCATTCACCGACGAGGGTGAGCCTCGCAGTGCTGAAGTGAATATGGACAATGTAGCCGGCATCGAGATTGTTGACAACAACGTGTCCAAGTCGGCTGAGGAAGTGAAGTCTATTCTCGACAGTGGCGACTTCTCTGAGCCCGACGACTCAGCTTGGGAAATCTAAAACACATAATTATTAATCATCTTAACACCCGATAGTCATATGTTGTTTGGTATTTTCAATCAGGATTCTTTAAAGAAGTTCACCACCTTGTGCCTTGTGTTCGCATCGTTGGTGATAGTATCAAATATTGCTTTGCTATTCACAGGTTCCAACAAATTGCCCGAGGATAGCATCGTTCTGTATGCACAGAAAAGCACTAAACTGTATATGCCCTTCGGAGGACATAAGGGAGATACCGTCACCAGCAACATCAGTCGCGGCGACAGCGTATGGCTATTGGGTGTTGAAACAGACAAACTGAGATATTGGGTGGCAGATGCCCAGGGACAGCGTGGATATGTCAATCAGGAGGATTTCGACTCCTGCGTTGTCATTCACAGTATGAAGAGGGTTGATGAAAAAATAAAGCCATTCTTGGGCGACACCGTTCAGATCGTAAAGCCCCTTCGCAAAAGAGGCGAGTTCCTTTGCCGTCTTTCCAATGACAGCACCATCGAGGTGAGTGCGAAGTATATCTTCGGATCTACTGCCATCAAATATGAGAAGTATATCACCAAAGGCAACTATACCACCCACATGTCGATGAAGCGCCTTGAGCGCGAACTCAAAACCTCGAATATTGTATCAGCCGACAGTATCGGCAAACTGGCGCGCGTGATTGCCAAAACCAAGAGTGGATGGCTGGCCCGCTATAATATCACAGCCGTCGGTTCTGATGGCGTGAAATACTATCCTATTGTCGCCTTCGACTCCAACGGACAGTTCTCCAAGGTGGATATGAAGGTGAAAACCAGCTCGGGCTCTTTCCTTTTGTCCCTCCTTCCTTTTGTAGATACGATAGCCGACTCAGGTTTCCTTGAGTCGCTTATCGACGAGCCGATATACAACTTCTCGTTTAATGTTTCCGAATATCCCGCATGGTTGTATTACATCTGCTGGGTGCTTGTTCTCCTGTTTGGTCTTTTTGTCTTTTTGATGTGGGTTCAGGGCACGGCTCTCTTCCCGATGTTCCTCATGATGGGCATGACGCGATTCTCATGGGCATTTAAGCCTTTGCCCGACATGGCCCTAAAGATAATTGCACCCGTCCTTGCTTTTGTTGGCATATATGTGTGGGTTGTGTCCATTGGATTGTGGGGTATGCCGTGGTGGATGTCCTTGCCGCTGTTGTTAATTGCCGCCGCCTATCCATTGTCTGAATATGTTGGTAATTTTGCTGATAATGTGCCGCATTCAAGGTGTCCCAAGTGCCGTCATATCGACAGCTTGTCGTATTCTTATGAAGAGGACACCGGCACTCACATCACCTATGAGGAGGAGTCGGTTAATTGTGGTAAGGTTGGCGAGAGCCGCCGCGAATGGGACACCTATAATGTAACGACAACCCGATGGAGCGACGGTCGCACGACACAAGATATTACCGACAAGCAGCATCATGTGAAAGTGGATAATATCTATCAATATGATGTATATAAGGTGAAGTATCTTGTTCACGACATATATGATCATTATGTGTGTCATCATTGCAAACATGATGAGCGCTCATACAATCCTAAATACGAAGAATTGAGTCGTGAATATTTGAGGTCCTACACCGGGTACTGACCGCAAATCACAAAAACAAGCTTTCGACGGTGCAAAGATAGTAGAAATACAAGACAAAATTAAATCTATCTATAGCAATAAAAAATCCCCTTGCATCACTGCGTAGGGGATTCGGCTCTTAAAAATGAAAACCTTCCAAACTGTCAAAAGCTGGCGGTAATAATATCCTTGCGGATGTCGTTGATGCAGGCAGAGAGTTTGGCATACGTCTTCTCTCCAGCCTTTTTTACACCACTGGTGTATTGACGCATAAGTGTAGGATTGATGCCTGCACGTCTTGCTACTTCAGTTACATTAAACACTGAAAAATACTCAAAGAAAGACTGAAGGTCATAGACATACTCAAACTCAATTGGTTTTGGAGTCTTTCCTTGACTTAGATAGTCTTCTTTTGCAATATCAAGGCAGGCATATAAATCCTGCTTGGCTTCGGATACAGTGCTGCCACTTCCATTAAGCCCTGTTCCGTACACGTTTTTTTCGGTATGGCACCAGAAACTGCCATCATCCGCTTTATACACACTTACTTTAACTTTCATATCTATATGATAACTATTTGCATTATGAAAAAGAGCTCCTCGCAAAATGAAATCTCTAAAAAGCGGTTGGGGATTATTCCCCAACCAGCTTCTTCAAGATTTTTTCGGCAAGTCCTTTTGGAACTTCCGCAGCATGTCTGGGAATCCATTCAGACGCCCCGGTCTTGCGGTTTATCCACTTATCGTGGCGACCGCCATGTCTCTCCAATTCGCAACCATTGCGAGATAGGAGTTGAATCAATTTAGATGTTTTCATCTTTTAAAGAGCTCTTTTGTCTTTCGACGGTGCAAAAGTAGCGAAAAAGTAGTAAATAACCAAAATTTTTGGTAACAAAAATGCTATATATAAACATATTTAACATTTTGACAAGTGATTTTGAACTTCAGATACTAAAGAGTATTTATATTATGTATGTTCATTTCTTGATATAAAGAACAGGCTGTAGTGACATTGAAAAAACAACAGTAATGGCATTGAGTGAATAGGCTGTAGTGACATTGAGTGAATAGGCTAGTCAGTAACTAACTGAACAGCTGTTGAGAAACTGTTAGAACTTAACTTCAGTTATGTTCTCAACAGGCTATTATTGTATTCACACAAAGCTTTGTATGTCCATCCGAAAGCTTCGAACGGAGATTCGAAAGCTTCGTATCTCCATCCGAAGCCTTCGAACCAAAACATTAGAGTAATTACAGGCTATACTAACTACTCATGCCATGGGGTGCTGAGAAGTCTCGAATGGCAGTTTTCCCCCAGCCACGGCCTCGCATGCAAAGATGTCCTGCATAGGCTCTGAGCCGAGCGTGCGCAGGTCGGCGATGTGATTTCTCAGGTCGGCTTTAATCCTCAGGTTCTCTATCTCCTCTCGTCTCGCCATTGCCATACGGCAGAACTCCTCCTCGCGCTCGATGCCGCAGAATCGTCGTCCGCACAGATTGGCGGCAATACCCGTCGTTCCGCTGCCCGAGAAGGGGTCCATCACCCAGTCACCCTCGTCAGTACAGGCCAGTATGATGCGCGTCAGCAAGGCAAGCGGCTTCTGCGTTGGATGCTTGCCGCACGACTTCTCCCATCTGCCGATGGCAGGCAGTCGCCACACGTCGGTCATCTGCTTCCCGTCGTTCAGCCGTTTCATCACGTCGTAGTTAAACTTATGCGCCACCTTCTTTGATTTCCTCGCCCATATCACAAACTCCGTTGAATAGGTGAAGAACCGGCACGAGATGTTCACAGGCGGATTGGTCTTTTGCCAAGTGATGACATTAAGAATCCTGTAGCCTAGTTGCGTCAGGCAGTCGGCCACCGAGAAGATATTATGATATGTGCCCGAAATCCATATCGAGCCGTTCTCCTTCAGCTTATCCCTGCACATCCCGAGCCACTGCATATTCCACTCCCTCATTTCCTCGGGAGTCTTTCCCTTGTCCCATTCACCCTTATCCACGCACACCACCTTTCCGCTCTGCAAGGATATTCCGCCATTGGAGAGGAAATAAGGAGGGTCGGCAAATATCATGTCGAACTTAAAATCAAAGTCGGGCATAACAGAGAACGAGTCACCCTTGATGAGGGTGAAATCCTTTCTCTGTGACACATAAAATGCCTTATCCTTGTGTATGTCCAACTGATATTCCATTGCGGCTGCAAAGGTAGTGGAATATCTTGAAAAAATACACAAAAGATCATAGTTTGACTTTTGTGATCAAAAAAGATCAATTGGATAAAAGGTTGATTATCAATAACTTTGTTGCTAATATGAGACAAATATGCAATATTCGCATTGTTAATTATTGATCACAAAAATACAATAAATAAATTACAAGCGTCTATAGTTACCTCTTCCTAAAAATTCCACAAGACCCTTGTCTCTCAGAAATTGCAACTGTTGCCTTATTTTGTCTTTCACGTGAGCATTGTCACGATGCTTTTCCTGAAGTTCGTCGCAGAAATCATACATCTCCTTAAGTGTGAACACGTCATCTTTCACTCTTTCCACGCACGACAGCACATCCAGCATCCAACCTCTTGAAGTAAGGCTGTTCGTTGCCAGCGACTTTATTCTAGCATAGTCGTCAATCACCTTGTTACGGTCTATTTCCACCCCGTCTTTTACAATATATATCTTTCCGCTTTGTGGAATGTCGGCAATATTGATATTGCATCCCACCCATCCCGCTCTGCGCGCATCATCTGGTAATGGTTTGCGCTTAATTATAATCTCGGGAGTGAAAAAATGATTCGGGATAAGTATGAAGTTTCTCACATATTCGTCCGTATGAGTCATAAACAGGAAATTTGGATTATGCAAGTCGTTGAGTCTCTCCATCATAGTGTCGTATGCCCCATCATTAATCACTTTACCAAGAGCCACCTGATTCTTGCTTTTCAGTTCAAAATCGTTATGGCAATTCTCACAACAAAAATCAGCTACAGGTTTGTTGGCGGTATAGTGATGCAAATGTGGGCGTCCGCAGATGGGGCAGAACATATTCTGTTCTACCCACTTTTCTGTGACCACTCTCATCTTTTGCGTATTACTCTTGTAGCCCTCGCATAAGCTATAATCCAAATTTAGCTGCATATCAATTATTGTTTATATTACTGCAAAGGTATAAATTAATTCCGTCATAACAAAATGTTTCGTGATTTTTTTGTTTATTTTATTTTATCATATATAGTTGAATTAGGATGATCACGAATAAACGACATCAATGCAGACCTAAATTCTTTTGGATATTGGTTCATAGGGGCAGGTGCGTTAGTTCGTTAGTTTTTCGCGAATCATTGGTACCTATCCCTATGATTCAATGTCGTTATGATTCAATAGCATACAATTCCGTTGTAGGAATATTCGAACAATGCTAATTCAATAATAAAAAAGCGGAGTTACAGCAAAGTTATAGCGAAGGAAGATCGGAGTCACTTCATGCCTGCTCATTATTCACAAATGGGAAAAATAGAACATTCTGTATGCTGAATGCTGACGGATTTGTGAATTATCCTTCAACCTTCACCAATCGCCTTGAATTCCCTGTGTTTATAAGGGTTTCGCAAGGTGAAGGTTTTTTCAACAACCTTCACCCTCTGAAACCCCGATAAACAAAGGGCTTTTGCCCTTAAAGGTGAAGGATGAAGGTTTTTTGACAAAATGGTGTTTTTTGTTAAATTGAAGCCACAGTGTTCCTCCAGTGTAAGTCCAGTGAATTATTATACAATGATTGGGCTCACAGTGGAATAGCATTAGAGTTGCTTTGGCCCCCATATTGTTACAATTTCCTGACCTTAATGCCCGACAGGATGGTTTTTCCTGTTTTTGGCAGCAGTTTGATGTCTATGCAGTTGCTGTGATTCTCTACGATATAGCGAACCTTGTTGGCTTGCATATTTCGCCCTTCTGATGCAGGAGAGAATGACGACTCTACTGTATTACCACAAATAGTGACGGCAAAGGTGTTGCCTTGTTCTTGCGTCCTTCCGTCTGCCCGTCCAAGCAGGTTGGCCATCTGTTGGGCCTTGCCGCTGAAGTCGGTTGTCAGCAGTTCCACTTCGTATGTGCCCGCAGGGGCGTCAATGCGATATTCTGTCAAATCTTCAAGCCATGTCTGGTATATCGGACCGTCAACAGTATTGAACACCTCCGAGGTTGTCGAACGCTGTTTGCCGTCGATCCATCCCCATTTCCCAGCTTCGTATCGTTGGTCGGGAAGCCAAGTCAAGTTGCTAACCGAGGAAGTGAAATAGCAGTTGCTGCCCACGTTTATTGCCAGTTCACCGCTATTGTAGGTCTCTGGAATATACCGGTTGTCTATGGTCGTTACATCAGTGGTTTCGCCATTATATCCATGTCCCGTAGCTGTCAGTGTGGAACGGCCTTCATCCAAAGGAATGGAGAATGTGGCAAAACAGTTCTCAACATTCTTTTTCCCGCATGAGCGACCATTGACAAACAATTCCACCTCATCGCAGTTTGAATACACCTTTATGTTATGTAGCTTGTCTTTTTCTCCTTGGCGTTGCGCCCAGTCTCTCGTGGCTATGTAAACCACGGGGATGTCTTTTCTCCACATTGCCTTGAAATAGTATGCCACATCCTTAGGCGAACGGTCGTTGTAGAACAGACCCTTGTTGTTGACCCTTGGCATCGACTCCTGCCGCTCAGCCACATTGAAGTCGATAAAGTTCCAGTACGAACAACCGCTAATCCATTCTTTCTCTTCGATAAATGGCAGGTAGTGCTCAATATACCTTTGCTGATATTCGATACTGAAGTCGAAGGCCTTGGGCGCATCAGAGTGTATGCGGCGGTCGCTTCCTGCTCCCCATTCGCTTATGATCATAGGTCTCGAAGGATAGCGTTGGTGCTGGTCAATGCACCATTTATCGAAGTCCTCTAACTTGCCCACATACCAGCCTTGATAGAGATTCCATCCGGTGACATCGATGAGGTTGAGACCAATCTCATTGTAGGTATTTGTCATGTTGTATGCCATGACACTAACCCTATAAGGGTCTTCCTCCTTAAGTCTCTTTTCCAGTCTTTGGGCAAGTCTTACGGTGCGTTCCTTGCAGGATGGCCATTCGGGGGTTCCTGGCCGTGGAGCTGTTAGAAGAATCTCGTTCATGTATCCCCACGCAATAACAGATGTATGGTTGTAGTGCTGACGAATCATCTCCACGAGGTTCTCCTCGCAGTTGTTGTCATATTGCGGATTGTCGGGCACCATGTCAATTACGGGAATTTCCTCCCATGCCAACAGTCCCAGCTCGTCGCAGGCATCCAGTAGGGCATCGTCCTGTGGGTAATGTGCTATGCGAATGAAGTTGCATCCGAAGTCTTTCATCAGTTGAATGTCGCGTCGGTGAGCATCGTCATCGAGAGCCACTCCCACTGGCCATTGGTCTTGATGGCGGTTGGTTCCGCGGAGTTTATACGGTTTGCCGTTGAGCATGAATCCTTTTTGTGCATCAAAGGCGAAGAAGCGCAAACCGGTTTTGGTTGTCTGTGAGTCAAGCACATTGCCTGTCTTGTCGTCAATGATGGTAGTGGAAATCTTGTAAAGACAGGGTGACTCTGGCGACCAAAGTTGCGGATTGGCTATCTTGCGCGGTTTATATATGTTGGAAAGGGTCTGCCTTGCTTTCAGTTTTATCTTTTGATCGTTGCTTTGCAGGAGTTTTCCCTCGGGGGAAAAAATGTCATTGCGCACAATCAGTTTTGACTCCTTGTCGGTATCGTTGCTTATTTCCACCTTCACATCAAGCGATGCGTCCTTTTCGTTAACATTGGGTGTTGAAACAAATATGCCTTTTGAGCCATAGTTGTTGAGCGCAATGTGTTGCTTGGGAGTGGAAATGAGCCATACGTCACGATATATACCTCCCCAGAAGGTGAAGTCTGCCCATAGCGGTGTGATGTCCTGATTGGAGTTATCTACTCTCACAATTATCTCGTTTTTCTCTCTCGCAACCTTTGTAATATCAGCCACAAAAGAGGAGTAGCCACCAGGGTGCTTTGCCACCAGAGTGCCGTTTACCACGACCTCTGCATACTTGCTCACTGCGTCGAATCGCAGGTAATAACACTTGTCGGCGTCATAGTCAGGTATTGACAAAGTCTTTCTGTATTCAGCCTTACCGCGATAATAGTTGCGCACATTGTATGCCTCCAGGTTATAGGTGTGTGGGATGTTGACCCAAGCGAAAGTTTTTTCGGCATCGAGTTTGAACATCCATCCTGCATTGATAGTCTTCTCATTCCTTTGTGCAAAAGCATTAATGAAGGCAAACAGAGCCAACGCAAATGTCATATAGGTTTTTCTTGTCATAGGTGGGCATAATATTAATTGTCATTTTTGCCATATCTCTCAATCCTGCAAGTGTGCTGCTTGGAATCCCTGTCGTAGCTGATGCCCACGAGGAGGATGTCGCCGGTGTATTCGGCAATCTTTGCGGGATATTGCTTGCGCTTTATCTGGTCGATGGCTGTGTCGGCCGTGTTGTTGAATTTGAGTTCGATGACGAGGGCGGGCTTGCCGACGTTGCGGCGTGGAATCATCACCAGGTCGGCATATCCCTTGCCGGTGGCATACTCGCGGTGGATGACGTATTCATTTCTTGCCCAGATATATGCCACGGTGATGACACATGCCAAGGAGTTCTCGTCGTTGTAGGCGAGGATGCTTGTGTTTTCGTCGTGGGCAAGGTCGATGGCTTGAGCCACAGCGTTCTCATTGCCCGCGATGGTGGCGTCGAGAAGGTTGCGCGAAGCGGTTATTGCATCTGCAAGTCTTTTCCAGGAGGTGTCTTCCACTGCATTCAAGAGCTCGTCGGTTACCTCCTTGTTGGGCACGTAGCATTGCTGTTTTTCATCGTCGTATGCCAAGTAACCAAGGTGTATGAGCACTGTGAGAACATCGTTCTTACTCCTGACAATGTTCATGTCGTTCTGAAATTTTGAGGTGTTGACATACACGCGTTCTCCCGCCAGCATGCGGATGATGTCATCCTTCAGCCCGTCGAAGTTCATCTGTATATATGTGATGACCGAGTCGTAGGCTCCCGTTGTAGTCCAGTAGCTTCGGCATGAACCACGTTGCAGAGCTTTCATCACGGAATAAGGATTGTAGATGGATTTCACCCTGCCGATGTTATATCCGTCGTACCACATCTTAAGGTTGTCCATAGATGCGTTGTGCCTCTCTGCCAGCATCTTAACCTCGTCTTCGGTAAATCCATAGCAAGCGGCAAGGAAAGCTGGGTCGATCATGGAATATTCGCAGAAATTGTTCATAGCCGACTCGGTGTTGTATTTCTTTATGGGCAGGATGCCAGTGAGATATGCCCCGGCGAATACTCGGTCGGAATCCTGTGTCTTGAACAATCGGCGGAGCAGCATGACATATTCGTCGAGTATGGTGGGTGTGACTGTCTCTGGGTCGCCCTTCAGCTTTTGTCGCTCGGGAAACTCGCGGCAGATGGCATCCCACTCGTCGATGATGAAGAAGAATTTTTCTCCAGTGGCTTGGGTTATGGAGGAAAGAACATCCATAAGGTCGGAGTTATTCTTGTATTTTACATCGGGAAAAGCCTCTTTAAGTTCATTTATTATCTCTTCCTGGATAACTCTCACGATGTTTTTCCTGACTTCCGGCCGTGCGGTGAATGATGTCACGTCGAGATAGAGCACATTGTATTTGTTGAGATATGTCTCGAATGACTTATCCTGCTCAGCCTTTAATCCGCGGAAAAGCTCTCGCGAGTCGCACGACTTGTCGTAATAGGCACACAGCATCTTTGCCGCCATCGACTTGCCGAATCGGCGGCAGCGGGTGACGCAGCTGTAGCGGCTCTCGGAATTGAGATTCGCGTTAATCAGCGGTATCAGCGATGACTTGTCAACATATTCGTGAGAAACGATGTCTCTGAACTCAATATTACCTCTATTAATATATGTACCCATAGCTTGTTTGACTGTTGCAGGAGTGATATGCCCACAATTCGGGGACAAAGATAGTGCAAATCGAAGACAATACAAAATAAAAGTCCAAAAACTTTTATTTTTTTTGTTGAGATGCAGCCTATCTTATCTAAAGATAATACAAAAAATCGGTTTGGCAAAGGAAAAGAGAAGAAATTATCTTTTCTTAGCGTAAGATAAACATTTCTCTCTTGTTGTTTTATTGGAACACAGAGACACGGAGGCACAGAGAATATATTAAGTTTTCTGAAGATACAGAGAGGAATAAAAAACTCTGTGTCTCTGTGCCTCTGTGTTTAATAAAAATACAGTATTACTCCAAGAGTCCGCGGTTGCGGAGCAGGGGCTTGGTGTCGGGCTTCTTGCCACGGAAGTTGACATACATGTCCATGGCATCGTTGATGCCGCCGGGGGTGAGCACATACTTGCGGAAGCGATTGGCTACGTCCTGATTGAAGATGTCGCCAGTCTCCTTGAACGCCTCAAATCCGTCGGCCTCAAGCACCTCTGCCCACATATAACTATAATAGCCGGCAGTGTAGCCTCCACCCATGGTGTGGTTGAAATAGGTGGTGCGATAGCGGGGAGGAATCTGAGAGAGAAGTCCGCGCTTCACGAGTGTCTGACGCTCGAAATCCTCTACGTCGAGGTCGTCGGGCACCGACTTCAATACATGCCAATCCATGTCGAGCAGTGAGGCTGCCACATATTCAACAGTGGCGAAGCCCTGACCGTATTTCTGACTGCGCTCCATCTTCTCAACAAGCGACTGGGGCATTATCTCGCCAGTCTTGTAGTGCTTGGCATACACCTTGAGCACCTCTGGGGCGAAGCACCAATGCTCGTTGATCTGAGAGGGCAGTTCAACAAAGTCGCGAGGCACATTGCTTATGCCCTGATAATGCACATCCTGGAAGAACTGATGCAGTGCATGACCAAACTCATGGAACATGGTACTTGCCTCGTCGGCAGTGAGCAGTGCAGGTTCGCCAGCAGCTGGTTTGGTGAAGTTGCACACGATGGTGACCACGGGAGTAATCTTCTTGCCCTTCTCGTAGGTCTGGTCGCGATAAGTGCCACACCATGCTCCGCCACGTTTCGAGGCGCGGGGGAAGAAGTCCATGAAGAGAATGGCGATATGCTTGCCCTTGGCGTCCTTCACCTCGAATGCCTGTGCCTCGGGGTGGGGCAGCGGCACGTTCTTTATCTGTGTGAGGGTGATGCCATATAGTTTGTTGGCGCAATAGAAGAGTCCGTCGCGCACGTTCTCGAGTTTGAGATAGGGGCGCAGTTCGTTTTCGTCGAAGGCATATTTTGCTCTCTTAGCCCTGTCGGCATAGTAGCGCCAGTCCCATCCCTCGGCGGTGAAGTCGCGTCCGTCCTTCTTCATCTCCTCCTGTATGTCGGCCAGTTCCTCCTTAGCCTTGGCGAGAGCCGGTTTCCACACTTGGTCGAGCAGTTCATACACGGCTTCCGGGGTCTTTGCCATACGGTTGTCGAGAGCCATCGAGGCATAGTCCTCATATCCCATCAGACGGGCTTTCTCCAAGCGTGCCTTCACGAGTTTCTTAACTACCTCGCGCGAGTCGTTCTTGCCTCCCTGGCAGCCACGCGAGATATATCCCTTGTACATACGCTCGCGCAGTTCGCGGCGGTCGCTATACTGCAGGAACGGCATCACCGATGGATTGTGGAGTGTGAACACCCATTTGCCGTCCATTCCTCGCTCCTTTGCCACCTCTGCAGCCGAGGCGATGAGGTTCTGCGGAAGTCCAGCAAGGTCGTCCTTGTTGTCGATGACGAGTTGGAAGGCATTTGTCTCGGCGAGCATGTTCTGTCCGAAGTTGAGTTGCAGCATCGAGATTTCCTGATTGAGCTTGCGCAGTTGCTCCTGCTTGTCGGCAGAGAGGTTGGCACCGCTGCGCACAAAACTCTTGTACGTCTCTTCGAGGAGTTTCTTCTGCTCCTTGTCGAGCTTCTCCTCCGACTGGTGGTCATACACATACTTCACTCGCTTGAAGAGGGCGGCGTTCATCGTGATGTCGTCGCTGTGCTGCGACATCAATGGTGAAATCTCGCGGCTCACGGCCTGCATCTCGTCACTTGTGCATGCACTGTTTTGTCCGTAGAACACCGATGCCACCTTGTTGAGTAATTCACCGCAGCGGTCGAGGGCAGCGATGGTGTTCTCGAAGGTTGCCGGTTTCTTGTTGTTGACGATGGCGTCAATCTCCTTTTTGTGTTCCTCCATACCCTTGATGAAAGCAGGTTTGTAGTGTTCCACCTTGATTTGCTCAAACGGCGGTATGCCGTAGGGGGTAGTGTACTTGCCGAGGAAGGGATTTCCTCCCTTGGCCATTGCACTGCCGCATACGATGGCGGCGGCACATGTGGTGATGATTGTTTTTCTCATGTATTATATATAATGTTATTAATGAATTCAGAATCTGTATCCGAAGAACGAGTTGACATACCACGATAGGGTGCGTGTCTTATTGCCTTCGAAGTTGGCGTTGTTCTGAGTGAGAGTGCCGTAGGCGGCAACGAAAAACCTTCCGATGTTGTATGTGGCAGCGAGTCGTAGGTCGATGTTCAGTTTCATATTACTGTTGCGCGACACGGTGCCCTCGGGTGTTATCTTCCACAGCTCGTAGTCCAAATCCTCATCACCATCCAAGAAACTGTCCTTCCAGTTGGAACCGTATCTCTCGGCCTTGATATGATTGACGAATGTGAAGGTGGGCATTGCCATCATGCTGATGAGCCAGTTGCGGTGGGGCACATAGTTGTAGGCATATCCCACGCCCAAGCTTGCCTGCCACTGCTTTATCTTGCCTACGTTGTTCATATAGAAGATGAGGTCGGCATTGGTATTGTCGGCATAATCAATAGATGATTGGAAATAGGTGGCACCAACGATAAACGAGCCAGCCGAGCGCAGTTGGTACATGGACTGGTCGTAGGCTGCCGAATAAGAGAAACGCTTGCCGTTGAACATGTAATATGCGTCGGCAGTGATTGTCTTCACGTTTATCGGCGATTCCAATTCCACCTCTGGATATTCCACCTCATGCCCTTCTTCGGTGTCAAAGCTGAACTTCACGCGAGGATTGTCGGTCTTGAAGTTGTGAAACCTTATGTTGGCTCCATATCGCCCGCCCATGGCTGTAAGGACAAGATAGAAACCCTTGTCGCCGGCAACCTGTTTGGAGAGTCCTACTCCATATCCGCGATACCCCACCCATGCTCCTACAGCGGATGTCACGTCGGTGCGTATGCGTTGTTCGCATAGCACATCGCTTGTGATGCCCCAGGGGGCAAAAGGTGCGGCAGCCACGGAGGCGTTCATCTTCACATCGCTCTGGTTGAGCGCAAGCTTCGTCATCACCTGCCAAGGCAATTTTGGTGCGGCGATATATGTGGTGTCAATCCCGCTCACCGCCATGGTGTCGAGAAAGTTCATCACTTTCCGTGCAAATCCCATTATGCCCTTTTGCTTGGGAGGTGCATGCTGCTCCTGCGCACCGACGGTCAATGTAGCTACAGCAAAGATCGCAGTGATTCCGAATCTTATATATCTTTTATACAGAAACATACGTCTCCTTCTGATTTATTGTTCGGTCATGATATATGAGTCCTTGAAACCGAGGAAGTAGAGCACTCCGTCGAGACCGATGGTGTTGATGGATTGCTTGGCGTTGGCCTGCACGCGGGGCTTGGCGTGGAAGGCAATGCCGAGACCGGCTTCAGAAATCATCGGCAGGTCGTTGGCTCCGTCGCCCACGGCGATTGTCTGGGCGAGGTTCACTTTTTCCACCTGGGCAATGAGTTTGAGAAGTTCGGCCTTGCGGTGGCCATCCACAATCTCGCCCACATAGTTGCCGGTGAGTTTTCCGTTGTCGTCAATCTCGAGTTCGTTGGCATACATATAGTCGATGCCATATTTGCGCTGCAGGTATTCGCCGAAGAAGGTGAATCCTCCGCTGAGGATGGCAATCTTGTAGCCGTAGCGCTTGAGCACAGCCATCAGTCGGTCAACGCCCTCGGTGATGGGCAGTTTCTCGGCGATGTCCTGCATCACGCTCACGTCGAGCCCCTTGAGCAGTGCCACTCTCTCCTTGAAGCTCTCCTTGAAGTCGATCTCGCCTCGCATGGCTCTCTCGGTTATCTCCTTCACTTTATCGCCCACTCCGGCGCGCATGGCGAGTTCGTCGATACACTCCGTCTGAATGAGTGTGGAGTCCATATCAAAGCAGATGAGTCGGCGCATGCGGCGGAACATGTTGTCGCGCTGCAGCGAGAAGTCGAATTCCATCTCCGACGACAGTTGCATCAGTTGCGAGCGCATGTCGTTGATGTCGATGGGGGTGCCACGCAGCGAGAATTCGATGCAAGCCCTCACGTTGCGCTCTGGATGCTTGATGCTCTGGCGACCGGTGAGGCGCACAATCGAGTCGATGTTCAGTCCCTGGTCCTTGATGACTACCGCTGCTGTAGAAATCTGCCGTGCATTGAGATGACGTCCGATGATGGTGAGGATGTAGCGGTTTTTGCCCTGTTGCTCCACCCAACTCTCGTATTCCTCGTCGTCGATGGGGGTGAAGGAAATGTTCACTCCTAATTCTGTGGCCTTGAACAGAAGTTCTTTCATCACCTGTCCCGACTGCTGTTCGCTAATTCTGAAAAGTATGCCGAGCGAGAGTGTGCTGTGGATGTCCGCCTGTCCGATGTCGAGGATATTGGCATCGTGATGTGCGAGTATGTCCATAAAGGATGCTGTGAGGCCCGGACGGTCTTGTCCTGTTATGCCTACGAGTATTTGTTCTTCTTTATCCATTTTGATATTCAAATTTTTGGCAAAGGTAATGATTTTCTTATAGAAAAACTCCTATTTCACGATATTTAACTCTAAATGAATACAAAAAAAATCGGTTGCCTCACGGCGACCGATCTCCAAAAAACAAACTACTTAAAAACTAATCTACTAAAACAAATCAAAAAAATATCTTTTATTCAATTCCATATAGGATAAATTTCATAAACTTTTCGGGTGCAAAGTTAATAAATAATGTAGTACGCTCCAAATATTTTCGAGGGGAAAATATTAAAAAAGTGTAAAAACAACACGGGAATCGCATACTCAATATGCAATCCCCGTGTTTTTGCTATGTGGACTTTACAATTATTACATCATTCCGCCCATTCCCGGTGCACCACCCATTGGGGCAGGATTCTCCTCGGGCTTATCCACGATGAGGCACTCGGTGGTGAGGAACATGCCTGCGATAGAGGCAGCGTTCTCAAGAGCAACGCGAGCCACCTTGGCAGGGTCAATCACACCAGCCTTGCGCAGGTCTTCGAATACGTCGGTGCGGGCATTATAACCGAAGTCGCCTTCGCCCTCGCGCACCTTCTGCACTACCACTGCACCCTCGCCACCGGCGTTGGCAACAATCTGACGCAGAGGCTCCTCAATGGCGCGAACAACGATGTTGATACCTGTCTGCTCGTCGGCGTTGGCTCCCTTCACGTCCTTCAAGGCGTCGAGAGCGCGGATGTATGTTGTACCGCCACCGGCAACAACACCCTCCTCAACGGCAGCGCGTGTGGCGCAGAGAGCATCGTCAACGCGGTCCTTCTTCTCCTTCATCTCAACCTCACTGTTGGCACCCACGTAGAGCACTGCCACACCGCCTGCCATCTTGGCAAGACGCTCCTGCAGCTTCTCCTTGTCGTAGGAACTTGTGGTGTTGGCAATCTCGTTCTTGATCATTGCCACACGGTCGGCAATGGCCTGCTTGTCGCCGGCACCATTCACGATTGTGGTGTTGTCCTTGCTTACAGTTACCTTCTCGCATGAGCCAAGCATGTCGAGTGTAGCCTGCTCAAGCTTCAAGCCCTTCTCCTCGCTGATAACAACACCGCCTGTGAGGGTGGCGATATCCTCGAGCATAGCCTTGCGGCGGTCGCCAAAGCCAGGGGCCTTGACAGCGCATATCTTCAATCCGCCACGCAGACGGTTGACAACGAGTGTTGTCAGTGCCTCAGAGTCAACATCCTCGGCGATTACAAGCATTGGGCGTCCGCTCTCGGCTGCAGGCTGCAGGATGGGCAGGAAGTCCTTGATGTTGCTGATCTTCTTGTCGTAGAGCAGGATGTAGGGGTTGTCCATGGTGCACTCCATCTTGTCGGCATCTGTCACGAAGTATCCGCTCAGATAACCACGGTCGAACTGCATTCCCTCAACAACGTTTGTATATGTGTCGCGGCTCTTGCTCTCCTCGATGGTGATCACTCCGTCCTTGCTCACCTTGCGCATGGCGTCGGCAATGAGCTTACCGATTTCGGGGTCGTTGTTGGCAGATACAGTGGCAACCTGCTCAATCTTGTCGTAGTTGTCGCCCACCTGCTCGGCATGGTCCTTGATATACTCGACAACGGCAGCAACGGCCTTGTCGATACCACGCTTGAGGTCCATAGGATTAGCTCCTGCGGTGACGTTCTTCAATCCCACGTTCACAATGCTCTGAGTGAGGATGGTGGCTGTGGTTGTTCCGTCGCCGGCATCGTCACCAGTCTTGCTGGCTACGCTCTTCACGAGCTTGGCGCCTGTGTTCTCGAAGTGGTCCTCGAGTTCAACCTCCTTAGCCACGGTCACTCCGTCCTTTGTAATCTGGGGAGCACCAAACTTCTTCTCAATAATCACGTTGCGTCCCTTAGGGCCGAGTGTCACCTTGACTGCATTAGCCAACTGGTCAACGCCCTTCTTCAACAGTTCGCGGGCGTCAGTATCGAATTTAATTTCTTTTGCCATAATTCCTTAAATTTTAATTCCTAATTCCTAATTACTCAATCACCGCAAGCACGTCGCTCTGGCGCATCATGAGATATTTTGTTCCCTCGTATTCGAGCTCAGTGCCGGCATATTTGCCATAGAGCACGGTGTCGCCTTCCTTGAGGATCATCTCCTCGTCCTTGGTGCCGTTGCCTGCTGCGACAACCTTGCCGCGCAATGGTTTTTCCTTTGCTGTGTCGGGGATGATGATGCCTCCGACCTTCTCTTCTGCTGGTGCAGGGAGTATAAGAACTCTGTCTGCCAATGGTTTGATGTTCATAATCTTAATATTTTTTGTTGTTATACTTATTTTGTTTTCTCTTGCCTTAGCTTGTTTTCATAGCTTCGGCTTCACTTTCGGCTATCGCTAAAAGTGTGCCAAACACTGAAAGAATGGCAAAAGATGGCAAAAAACTGCCAATTTGTCAGTTGGATACATAAAAAAATGCCGAAACATTTGGCTATATGCAAATTAATTCCTAAATTTGCAGCAAAAAGAACAATACTATAAAATATTGCTGATCATGGAACAACTGAAAAACGAAAAACTCACCGTGACGATATCTGCTCACGGAGCTGAACTGCAGAGCATAAAGAATGCAGAGGGTAGGGAATATCTTTGGCAAGGTGACGAGAAATATTGGCCTCGCCGCTCGCCGTTGCTTTTCCCCATTGTATGTGGACTTTGGAAGGATGAATACCGTGTGGATGGTAGGACATTCAATCTTCCGCGTCATGGATTTGCCCGCGACATGGACTTTGAGGTGGTTGAGAAGTCGGACACGAGTGTGACATATACTCTTGAGTCAAGCCCCGAGACAAGGGAGGTTTATCCATATGACTTCGAGCTCGACGTGACATATATCCTCAACGACGATGCCATCAGTGTGATATGGTCGGTGAAGAATACGGGCAAGCAGGAGATGCACTTCCAGATTGGCGGTCATCCCGCATTTAATCTCCCTGGAGTGGCTGAGGGCGACAAGATGCATGGCTCTATCCTCTTCGACAATGTGGAGCCTCTCACTCGCATCATCGGCAATACCGGTGGATGTATCAAGCCCGAGAGATATGAATTGAAGACCGACCGACAGGTGTGGAACTTTGACGAGGAGTCGTTTGCCGACGATGCTGTCATTCTCGACAAGTCGCAGGTGGGACTGGCTGTCATCCAGGATGCCGAGGGTATGCCCCAAGTGGGACTCTCGTTCGAGGCTCCTTGTGTGGGAATATGGAGCCCCTACGGCAAGAATGCCCCGTTTGTGTGCATCGAACCGTGGTATGGCGTGCACGACTGGGCAGGCTATGAGGGTGAGTTTAAGGACAAGTATCTCATGAATCATCTTCTGCCCGGAGCTATGTTCGTGAGCGACTATGAGATAAAGATTTTCTAAATCTCTTAATCTCTGTGGTTAAATAAAATATAAATAATTTATAAGGTAGAAAGATGAACATTAAGAAGAATTTGGGATGGATTATTCCCGTGGCTATTGTTGTGGTGATTGTTCTTTGGGCAATCGGAGGCTACAACGGTATGGTGAAAATGGACGAACAGGTGCAAAACAAGTGGGCTAACGTAGAGACGCAGTATCAGCGTCGCGCCGACCTTATCCCCAATCTCGTGAGCACTGTGAAAGGATATGCCAAGCATGAGCAGCAGACATTGGAGGATGTGGTGAAGGCTCGTAGTGAGGCCACCCAGGTGAAGGTGGATGCAGAGAATCTCACTCCCGAGAAGCTCGCCGCTTTCCAGAAGGCACAGAGCGGTGTTAGTTCAGCTCTTGGCCGACTCTTGGCTGTGGCAGAGAATTATCCAGACCTCAAGGCTAATCAGAACTTCCTCGAGTTGCAGTCGCAGTTGGAAGGCACTGAAAACCGCATCACCGTTGCCCGCAAGGACTTCAACGACACGGCTAAGCTGTACAATCAGGCTATCCGCCAGTTCCCCAAGAATATCCTCGCCGGAATGTTCGGTTTCGAGAAAAAGTCATATTTCGAGGCTGAGGCAGGAAGCGAGAAAGCTCCTAAGGTAGAATTCTAAATGAACACAGAGTCACTGAGGCACAGAGAATATTATTAAGTTTTCTGAAGATACAGAGAGAAAAAACTCCGTGCCTTTGTGTCTCTGTGTTAAATTTAATATTATTATTTTTGTAGTTTTTTGAAGAAATTGAAGTCTAAGAGTATATACATCACAATCCTGCTGATGGCGCTGACCCTATTTCCCGTAGGGGCATTTGCCAAGGAATACCAAGTGAAGGATGTGCCCAACGTGTTGCTGAAGGATGCACGACAGAGGGTGAGCGACCCCGAGGGATTGCTCTCGCCATTGGCACGCGACTCAGTCAACCGCATGCTTGCATCGCTCAAGAGTGAGGATGGGGCAGAGGTGGCTGTGGTGATGCTGCCTTCGATAGGCGATGCCGACCTCTTCGAATTTGCCCACGAATTGTTTCGCTCATGGGGCATTGGTAACAAGAAAAGCAATCGAGGACTTTTGCTACTCTATGTGGCAGACATACGTAGGGTGAGGTTCACAGTAGGTGACGGACTTGAAGGCACAATGACAGATGCTGCATGCAAGCGCATTATCGACCGCACTATGATTCCGTATTTCAAGAAAGGCGACACTGATGGAGGTGTTGTTGCTGGCATCTCGGCAGCGTGCGAACGAATACGGGGTGCCGGCGAAGCTGAGGAAGCTGCCTCCGACGAGGAGGACATCGACATACTGACGGCTCTGTTTGTTGTGGGCGGTATGATTCTTGCTTTCTTTGTCATAGTGGCATTGGTAAACAGGGCTACGCGCAAGTGCAAATACTGCGGTAAGGTGGCTCTCAGACTTGTTAATACTGATACATATAAGAAGAACGGCAGGAAGTATAAGCGCGAGACTCTTATCTGTGGCAACTGCGGTAAGTTGACCGAGCGTGTGCATGACATCACCGACGACGACAATGGTGCTGCAGCCGCCGGATTCATCGCAGGGTCGATGCTTGGAGGCGGACGACACAGAGGCGGTTTCGGCGGTGGAGGCGGATTCTCTGGCGGCAGTTGGGGAGGCGGCACCACCAGTGGCGGAGGTGCCTCGGGAGGATGGTGAGTGTCTCTGTGTTCAAATAATACTAAGTACGAAGTCAATTAAAAAATTATTAATGTATATATTATGAAAGATTTCATGAAACAGGCATTTGCCACTGTAGTGGGAATATTGATATTCACAGTGGCAATGGGAATTATCGGAGTGATTTCGATATTGGGAATGGTGGCTTCCACCGACTCCACTCCAAAGGTAAAGGACAACTCGGTTCTCGTGCTCAATCTCAATGGTGTGATGCAGGAACGTTCTCAGGACGATATCTACAGTTTCCTCACAGGAGGCGAGATGAGCTCTTTGGGACTTGATGATTTGGCTGAGGCTATTGACAAAGCAAAGACCGACGACAATGTCAAGGGTATATATATCGAGGCTGGCATGTTTGCTCCCGACGGTCCCGCTTCTGTGCAAGCTTTACGCAAGAAGTTGGTTGAGTTTAAGAAGAGTGGCAAGTGGATTGTAGCTTATGGCGACCAATACACCCAGTCGGCTTATTGGCTTTGCTCAGTGGCTGACAAGGTGATTGTCAATCCCGAGGGCCTTATCGACTGGCATGGACTCTGCACCGAGACAATGTATTACAAAGACTTTATGGCAAAGTTCGGAGTGAAGATGCAGATTGCCAAGGTGGGCAAGTTTAAGAGTGCTGTCGAACCATTCTTTGCCGACAAGATGAGCGATGCCAACCGCGAACAGGTAAGTGTTTATCTCAATGGTATATGGGGCAATATCGTGAAGGATGTGGCTCAGAGCCGCAAGCTCGACGCAAAGACTCTCAATGCCTATGCCGACAGTCTTGTCACCTTCTCTTCTGCCGACGACCTCGTGAAGATGAAACTTGTAGATCAGGTGGCATACTATGACGAGGTGAGAGCCGACATCAAGAAGCGTCTCGGTCTCGACGAGGACGACAAGATTAGTCAGGTGAGCGTTAGTCAGATGTGCGCACAACCCAACAAGAACAAGGCCGACGACCGCATCGCTGTTTACTATGCCTATGGCGACATCGTTTCCGACGCTGAGGACGGAATGTCACAGGGTTCAGCCATTTGTTCGGGTAATGTAGTGCCCGACCTTGAGGGACTGATGGACGACGACGATGTCAAGGCTGTCGTGCTGCGTGTCAACTCTCCCGGCGGTAGTGCCTATGCCTCTGAGCAGATATGGCGTGCCGTCACCCGACTCAAGGCCAAGAAGCCGGTGGTGGTATCTATGGGTACATACGCTGCTTCGGGTGGATATTACATCAGTTGTGCCGCCAACTATATCTATGCCGAACCCACTACCCTCACCGGTAGCATCGGTATCTTCGGTATGTTCCCCGACGTCAGCGGATTGCTCACCGACAAGCTCGGATTGAAGTTCGACCATGTCAAGACCAACAAGAACAGTCAGTTTGGCACCACCTCACGCCCGTTCACCGAGGAGGAGATGCAGTATCTCACCAATATGGTTGACCGTGGCTATAAGACATTCACCAAGCGTGTCAGCGACGGACGCAAGATTCCCGTTGAGCGTGTGTATGAGATAGCAGAGGGTAGGGTATGGCTCGGACAGGATGCCCTGAAGATTAAGCTCGTCGATGCCATCGGAGGAATCGACCAGGCTGTGGCTAAGGCTGCCGAACTCGCCAAGGTGAAGGAATACCGCACCAAGGCTTATCCCGCCAAGGCCGACATGTGGGAGAGTCTGCTCAACCGCGCCTCTTCGGAGGGTGGCAACTATCTCGACGGCAAGTTGCGTGCCACATTGGGCGAGTACTATGCTCCGTTCATGTATCTCAAGCAGCTCGACCGCCAGGACGCTATCCAGGCAAGAATGCCGGCGCATATTGTTATTAAGTAATATATATAATAAGGTATAAGAAAAGAAAGTGCGAGTAGAAGGCGACTTCATCAAGATAAACGAATGGCTACTTCCGCTGAGTTGGCTCTACGGCCTTGGTGTGAAGTTTCGCAATATGCTGTTTGAGATAGGCATACTGCGCAGTGAGAGTTTTGACGTTCCGGTCATTTCGGTGGGTAATATCACCGTGGGCGGAACGGGCAAAACTCCGCATGTGGAATATCTTATCGAACTGCTCAAGGACAAGGCCAAGGTGGCTGTACTCAGTCGTGGGTACAAGCGACGCACAAGGGGCTTCGTCATTGCCGACGACAATGCCACGGCAAAGACAATAGGCGACGAACCACTGCAGATGAAACGCAAATACGGTGATGACATCACGGTGGCGGTGGATCGCAAGAGATGTCACGGCATCCGACAACTGACCTCAGACGAGGACGGTATCGACGTGATATTGCTCGATGATGCCTTCCAGCACCGCTATGTCAAACCGGGAGTCAACATCTTGCTCGTTGACTATCATCGACTGATCATCTACGACAAACTCTTGCCGGCAGGACGACTGCGCGAACCGCTCAGCGGCAAGAACAGGGCAGACATAGTTATTGTCACCAAATGCCCTCACGACCTCAAACCGATGGAGTATAGGGTAATCACCAAGGCGATGAACCTCTATCCCTTCCAGCGATTGTTCTTCACGTGTCTTGAATACAGGAATATCACTCCCGTGTTCGGCAGAGGGGAGCAGTCGCTCGACAGTATAGGCAAGGATTGTCACATACTGCTGCTTACGGGCATTGCATCGCCGCAGCAGATGATAGAAGACCTCTCGCCAAGATGCCCACACATCACTCCACTCACTTTCGGCGACCATCATACCTTCACCTCATCCGATGTGGCTCGCATCAATAATGAATTTGCTGCATTGCCTCATCCCAAGATGATTATCACCACCGAGAAGGATGCCACCCGACTCATTGCTGTCGAGGGGCTCAGTGAGGAGGCGCGAGGCGCAATGTTTGCTCTTCCGGTGAAGATACGCTTCATGCTCGGACAAGAAGAATCATTTAATGAAAAAATTATAGGATATGTACGAAAGAATTCAAGAAACAGCATCCTGGCTAAAGCAAAGGATGACAACAAGTCCAGAAACGGCAATAATCTTAGGGACAGGTCTCGGACAATTAGCTTCAGAAATAACTGAGACCTACGAGTTTTCATATACCGAAATCCCCAATTTCCCCGTATCTACGGTTGAGGGGCATGCCGGCAAAATAATCTTTGGTAAATTGGGCGGCAAGGACATCATGGCTATGCAGGGACGATTCCACTACTACGAGGGCTACTCGATGAAGGAGGTTACGTTCCCCATTCGCGTGATGTATGAACTTGGTATCAAGACACTATTCGTGAGCAATGCCTCGGGAGGTATGAACCCCGAATTCAAGATTGGCGACCTCATGATTATCACCGATCACATCAACTTCTTCCCCGAGCACCCATTGCGCGGAAAGAACTTCCCCACAGGTCCCCGCTTCCCCGACATGCACGAGACCTACGACCTCAGTCTTATCGCCGAGGCCGACAGTATCGCCAAGGAGAAGGGCATACGTGTGGTGCATGGCGTCTATATAGGTGTGCAGGGCCCCACATTCGAAACTCCTGCCGAGTATAAGATGTATCATCGCCTGGGTGCCGACGCAGTGGGCATGAGCACTGTGCCCGAGGTTATCGTGGCTCATCACTGCGGCATTCGCACATTTGGTATTAGTATCATCACCGACCTCGGTCTTGAGGACACTCCCGTGGAGGTGAGTCATGAGGAGGTGCAGGTGGCTGCCAACAATGCCCAACCGCTCATGACTGAGATTATGCGTGAAATGATACGTAGAAGTTGATATATATTATGGATATATCTAAATTAGGAGAATTCGGTCTGATCGACCGTCTTACCAAGGACTACCAACCCAAGAACGCCTCTACGGTGTATGGGGTGGGTGATGATTGTGCAGTGCTCGAATACAAGGACAAAGAGGTGCTCGTCACCACCGACATGCTGATGGAGGGTGTGCACTTCGACCTCACCTACATCGACATGCAGCACCTGGGATATAAGTCGGCTATGGTGAATATCAGTGATATCTTCGCCATGAACGGCACGCCACGTCAGATTACCGTGTCGCTTGCCATCAGCAAGAGATTCACGGTGGAGGACATCAAGGCTTTCTATAATGGACTACGTCTGGCATGCGACAAATGGAATGTGGATATCGTCGGGGGCGACACAACATCGTCATACACTGGTCTTGCCATCAGTATCACCTGCATCGGTGAGGCCGACAAGGACGACATCGTGTATCGCAATGGAGCGAAGGAGACCGACCTCGTGTGCGTCTCAGGCGACCTCGGTGCGGCATATATGGGACTCCAACTGCTCGAACGCGAGAAGACGGTGTATTATCAGCAAGTGGAGGAAGCAAAGAAGAAGGGCGACAAGCGCGCACTTGAGGAGCTCAAGGATTTCCAACCCGATTTCGCCGGCAAGGAATATCTGCTCCAGCGACAGTTGCAGGCAGAGGCTCGTGGAGATATCATCGAAAAACTGCGCGCTGCGGGAGTGAAACCCACGGCGATGATGGACATCAGTGACGGACTAAGCAGCGAACTGCTACATATCTGCAAGCAGAGCCACGTGGGATGCCGTATCTTCGAGAAGAATATCCCTATCGATTATCAGACGGCAGTGATGGCTGAGGAACTCAATCTCAATGTCACCACTTGTGCCCTCAATGGCGGTGAGGACTACGAACTCCTCTTTACCGTGCCCATCGGCGACCATGAGCGAGTGAAGGACATCGAGGGTGTGCATCTCATCGGACATATCACCAAGGAATCCCTGGGAAAAGTGCTCGTCACAAGAGACGACAACGAGTTTGAACTCGTGGCACAGGGATGGAATCCACTGGCTTAACTTGGATTAGGATTGTTTCTTTTGGTCCACAGATTTCACAGATTAACACAGATTATGAGCCTTTGGCTCTGATTTGAAAATCTGTGATAATAAAAAAATCAGTGTTAATCTGTGTAATCTGTGGTCAATTATTATCAGTGGGAAATAAGGGATAAGTGAATGTTGTAATGTGAAATGCTGTAAAATCTCAGGATAAATAGGGGCGCAAGACTAAATAGATGTTAAATTATTAACATTTCCAGTCGAAAGATTTGGTAGATTCAAAAATAGTTAGTACCTTTGCACCCGCAAATGAGAAACAACGGTGCCATAGCTCAGTTGGTAGAGCAAAGGACTGAAAATCCTTGTGTCCCCGGTTCGATTCCTGGTGGCACCACTCATACAAAGAAAGCTGCTCAATTTGAGCGGCTTTTTTTTGTGTGTTTATACATTTAATAACAAATTATATCAGATTATCTTTGGTAGTACCAAAAAATAATAGTACCTTTGCCCAATAATTCATCTATTGAACGCGAACAATGGGTATAATAATTGGAATTGATGTGGGCATAAGCACCACGAAAATCATTGGAATAAAGGATGGCGAGGTAGTGTCGCCAATACGTATTACGGCTATCGACCCCGTGACTTCGCTCTACGGGGCATTCGGCAAGTATCTTCACGACACAGGTGTCAGTTTGACCGATATTGAGCATATCATGCTGACGGGTGTGGGCAGCGCTTATATCGACAAACCAGTGTATGGACTGCCGACAACCAAGGTGGAGGAGTTTCTCGCCGACGGACTTGGGGCTCGCCATGAGTCGGGCATCAAGGATGCCATTGTGGTGAGCATGGGCACTGGCACCTCTTTTGTCAAGTGTGTGGGAGATGACATCTGCCATATCGGTGGCATAGGAGCCGGTGGCGGCACGTTGCAGGGCTTGTCGCGCCTGCTGCTCAACACCGGCGATGTTGACTATGTGTGCGAGCTTGCCAAGAAGGGTAATCTCGCAAATATCAATCTCTTGATTGGGGATATCAGTGCCAGTCCGCTACCCGGTTTGCCGATGGATGCCACAGCCTCGCTCTTCGGTAAGGCACAGAGCAATGCCCAGCCCGAGGATGTGGCACGAGGTATCATCTATATGGTGCTACAGTCGATAGGCAGTGCGGCAGTGTTGTCGGCAATAGGCAGCACAATCAAGGATTTTGTACTGATAGGCAATCTCACCCTTCTGCCTGCCTGTCAGGAGATCTTCCCCGCAATAGGCAAACTCTATGGAGTGAGGTTCCACATACCTCAACATTCTGAATTTTGCACTGCCATTGGAGCAGGATTAAATTATTTCAAAAATAGGTAATATTGTTGAACACAGAGATACAGAGTCACAGAGATATTGTTGATCTCAGAGCTACAGAGATAATAATTCTTTGTGGACTTCTATAAACTTAAATTAAATATGAAAAAACTCAGTGTCTCTGTGACTCTGTGTTTATTAATAAAATAATAATTGACGTATATGAAGAAGAATAGAATATGTGAACTCTTCGGTATTGAAAAACCGATAATACAGGGAGGAATGGTATGGTGCAGCGGTTGGCGCCTTGCCTCCGCAGTGAGCAATGCCGGCGGTCTTGGACTCCTCGGTGCTGGTTCGATGCACCCCGAAACACTCGTCGATCATATCCACAAGATGAAGGAAGCCACATCCAAACCATGGGGCATAAACGTACCGCTGATGTATCCCGAGATAGACAGATTGATGGACATCATCATCTCCGAGGGAGTGAAGATTGTGTTCACTTCGGCGGGCAGTCCCAAGAAATTCACCGCCCGTCTGCATGAGGCAGGTATAAAGGTGGCACACGTGGTTTCGAGCAGTCTGTTCGCCCGCAAATGCGAGGACGCCGGAGTGGACGCCATAGTAGCCGAGGGATTCGAGGCTGGCGGACATAACGGACGTGAGGAAACGACAACACTCACTCTGATACCACAGGTGCGCAAAGCCACCTCGTTGCCCTTGATTGCCGCTGGAGGTATAGGTAGCGGTGATGCCATCTTGGCTGTTGAGGCCTTGGGAGCCGAGGGAGTGCAGATTGGTACTCTCTTCGCCCTTGCCGCCGAGAGTTCGGCGAGCGACGAGTTTAAGCGCCTTTGCACCTCGCTCAATGAGGGCGACACGATGCTTTGCCTCAAGAAGATTTCCCCCACGCGTCTTGTCAAGAACACCTTGTATGCCAAGGTGGCAGAGGCTGAGGCGGCTGGAGCCGATGCCGACGCATTGCGCACGATAATGGGTAAGGCTGCCTCCAAGCGTGGTATCTTTGAGGGCGATGTGGAGAACGGCGAGATAGAGATTGGTCAGATTGCATCCGCGGTGAAGTCAATCGACACTGTGGCTGACATCTTCGCGCGTCTCAACCGGGAATACAACGAAAGACTTTCATGTTTAATTAAATAAACACAGAGACACTGAGTCACAGAGGTAAATCACTGTAGAATCAGAAAAACTCTGTATCTCTGTGACTCTGTGTTCAATAAATAAAACCTATGCGAGGAAAGATTGATTGCTTTTTGGCTTGCGACGACTTCACGGTGCTGGAGCCGACAATAAAATTCCTGCGCGATAGCAGGACAACGCATCATATACATCTCTTAGTGAATGAGAATATGGCATCGAGTGGCGACGTGCCCGAGGGCTGCGCCCTTGTTGTGGTGGATTCGCTAACAAGTAGCAATACGATGATGAGTATTGCCGAGAATGCTGATTCCGACTATGCACTGTTGCTCACAAAACCCACACCCCTCAACGTGGGTATGACTGCCTTGGAACGACTCTTGAGAGTGGCGGCGGATGCTGATGCAGCAATGGTGTATAGCGACCACTACTCGATAGAGAACGGCGAGATGAAGCAACATCCTGCCATCGACTATCAGAAAGGCAGTATCCGTGATGACTTCGACTTCGGTTCGCTTGTGCTCATCAACAGCCGACTGCTCAGAGAGTATGCCGAAACACAGGTGGAGAACGACGAACTCAAGCATTCGGGATTCTACGACCTGCGCCTCTTCCTCAGTCGCAAGGGCGAGATACTCCACATCAACGAGTATCTCTATACCGAGGAGGAGCGCGACCTCAGGGCAAGCGGCGTGAAGCAGTTCGATTATGTCAATCCCGCCAACCGTGAGGTGCAGATTGAGATGGAGCAGGTGGCTACGCGCCATCTCGATGCCATCGGGGCTCTCGTGGATACCAACTACTATCAATATCCCGACTTCAACGAGCAGGACTTCCCTGTAGAGGCTTCGGTGATTATCCCCGTCAGAAACCGTGAGAAGACTATCCTCGACGCCATCCGAAGTGCATTGCAGCAGGAGACAAACTTCGAATACAACGTCATCGTCGTTGACAATCACTCCACGGATGGAACTACGGAATTGATTAGGAATGAGGAATCTTCTCATCTTATTCATATTATTCCTGAGAGGAATGACCTGGGAATAGGCGGATGCTGGAATATGGCAATCAACGACGAGCGATGCGGACGATTTGCCGTGCAGCTCGACAGCGACGACCTCTATTCATCGCCACATACATTGCAAACCATCGTCGATGCCTTCAAGCAACAGAAGGCGGCAATGGTGATAGGCTCCTACAGAATGTGCGACTTCGACCTCAACACCCTGCCTCCCGGACTCATTGCCCATAAGGAGTGGACTGAGGAGAACGGTCCTAACAATGCATTGCGTATCAATGGATTGGGAGCACCACGAGCCTTCTTCACACCCTTGCTCCGACAGATACAATTCCCAAATACGAGCTATGGCGAGGACTATGCCCTCGGACTCATCTTCTCGCGTCGCTATCGCATAGGCAGAATCTTCGACGAACTCTATCTATGTCGCCGATGGGGAGGCAACAGTGATGCGGCGTTGAGTATCGACAAGATCAATGCCAACAACCTGTATAAGGACCGCTTGCGCACATTGGAAATATCGGCACGCCAACAGATGCAGAAGGGTAAGGCAGATATCATGATAGACAGTCCGCTGCTCAGATTCTTCAACCGCCAGTTGGAGACATGGGACGAGGCCCGCCGACGCTATCAGCAGTTGCAGGGAGTGAAGACACGCGAACTGCCCTGTGACGCCATCACCATCAACGTGCAATGGAATCCCGCAAGGATAACATCCACGGGTGCCAAGATCGACAAGAAGGCAATAGCCGAGCGTCCGTGCTTCCTCTGCGAGGCCAACCGCCCCAAGGAGCAGACCAAGAAGATTATCGACGAGCACTTTGAGTTGCTTGTCAATCCGTTCCCCATTCTGCCCACACACTTCACCATCCCCTCGCTGCGCCACGAGCCACAGCGCATATTGGGCAACTATGGCGAGGTGTTCAATCTGCTCGACGAATATCCCGAGATGATGGTGTTCTACAACGGACCCAAATGTGGCGCCTCGGCTCCCGACCATGCTCATTTCCAGGCAGGCACCAGCGGAGTGTTGCCCCTGCAGCGCAGTTGGCAGCGACTCTCGCGCAATCTCACCCCCATACTCGAATACGAGGATGGCGAGGGCGTATGGAACATCAGCGACTATCCCGTGGCTGCCCTCCTCATCAAGAGCAAAACCAAGAAAAGCGGACAGCGACTGTTTAATATCGTATATAACTCCCTGCCCCAGAACGAGGGCGACACCGAGCCGATGATGAACGTTGTATCATGGCGTGTTGCCGACAGTTATCTCTCGGTGGTCTTCCCTCGCGAGAAACATCGTCCCGACTGCTATTCGGCTGAGGGCGAGGCACAGTATCTCGTTAGTCCCGGTGCCCTCGACATGGCAGGATTGATTATTACCCCACGCCAGGAAGACTTCGACCGTCTCACTGCCGACAAGGCTGAGGCTATCCTCCGCGAGGTAGCTCTCGGCGACGACAAGATGGCAAAGGTGATTGAGAGGATAGTGAAGCATAAGGCCACTCCCCGCCGCAATCACGAATATAAGGAAGAACCGATGGTGAAGGTGGGAATAGTGAGCGGACAGAAGATATCCTTCGTCCTAAATGCCCCATACACAGCCAAGGGCGAGACCCTCGAAGGCGAACAGACGGTGGAGTTCTCCGAAGGCGGCATCTTGTGGCGTGGCAATCAGTATCGCGAACTCACCTTCCGTCCCCAAACCGAGGATGCCTCGTTCTCACTCCACGATGTCACCATTGGCGTCAACTTCCATTGGCAGCGCAAGCAGACGCAGGTGTTCAACGGGCAACTACAGTTGGTGGTGGAGGCCGACGAGATTACTGCCATCAACATCATCCCCGTCGAGAAATACCTCAAGAGTGTCATATCCAGTGAGATGAGTGCCACGTCGAGTGTAGAGTTGCTCAAGGCGCATGCCGTCATCTCGCGCTCATGGCTCTTGGCGCAGATGGAGAAGAGGGCAAAGCTTAAGGACGGTGCCAACAGTTTCTTCTCGTTTATCAAGAAGGACGACGAGATCATCCGATGGTACGACCGCGAGGACCACACGATATTTGATGTATGTGCCGACGATCACTGCCAGCGCTATCAGGGTATCACCAATGCGGGCAATGCCACCGTCGAGGAGGCGGTGAATGCCACCCGCGGACAGGTGCTCACAAGCGAGGGTGAGATATGCGATGCCCGCTTCAGCAAGTGCTGCGGAGGTATCACCGAGGAGTTCCAGTATTGCTGGGAGAACACTCCGAAGCCTTACCTCTTGTCGATTTGTGACAATGAGGAATTAGGAATTAGGAATGAGGAATTAGAAATTAGGAATGAGGAATTCTTCGACCACTGGATACGCACGTCGCCCGAGGCATATTGCAACACCACCGACAAGGCAGTGCTCTCGCAAGTGCTCAACGACTACGACCAGGAGACACCCGACTTCTATCGCTGGCGAGTGGAATATACACAAGCCGAACTCTCACGACTCATATCCGAGAAGACCAAGGATGACTTTGGCGACATCATCGACCTCCAACCCGTGGAGCGCGGTAAGAGCGGCAGGATATGCCGACTCAAGATTGTCGGTACCAAGAAAACCCTCACCATCGGCAAGGAGTTGGAGATACGCCGTACACTCAGCGACACCCATCTCTATAGCAGTGCCTTTGTCGTTGACAGGCATTTCGCCAACGAGGGCGATGCGGTGCCCTCCGCCTTCACCATCATCGGTGCTGGTTGGGGACATGGCGTCGGTCTGTGCCAGATAGGTGCCGCAGTGATGGGCGCGAAGGGTTATCCCTACGACAAGATATTGCTCCACTACTATCGTGGGGCGGAGATTAAGAAGTATTATATATAGAATAATATGAAAAAAAGAAATCCATGGGCGTGGATACCCACGCTTTACTTTGCCGAGGGATTGCCCAACATCATCGTCACCGGACTCTCGGTGGTGATGTATATGCAGATGGGACTGACGGATGCCGAGGTGGGATTATACACGGGGTGGCTTGCCCTGCCTTGGGTGATCAAACCACTGTGGAGCCCGTTTATCGACTTGCTGAAGACCAAGCGCTGGTGGGTGCTCACCATGCAGGCGTTGATAGGTGCCTCGCTTGCGGGCATAGCGTTCTCCATTCCCACCGCCTTCTGGTTTCAGGCCACGATGTGCCTGTTCTTCCTCATCGCCTTCTGCAGTGCCACCCACGACATCTCCGCCGACGGATTCTATATGATAGAACTCGACGACCACAACCAGGCTAAGTATGTCGGCCTGCGCAACACGTTCTATCGCCTTGCCATCATCTTCGTAAATGGCATGCTTGTGTCGTTGGCAGGAATACTCCAGGTGGTGTTCCGCGGACAGATACGCTTCACCTGGGCACTGATATTCTATGGACTTGCTGGATTGTTCATCGGCTTGTGGCTCTATCACAGTCGGTTTATGCCTCGCCCCACAGAGGATGTGCACACCAAGCGCACATTGACTGAGGTGACGTCGGAACTGAAGAAGATGTTTATCACCTTCTTCCAGAAGTTCGACCGCCGTGGCACTCTCATCGTCATGCTCTTCCTCTTGTTCTATCGCTTCCCCGAGGCATTGCTCAACACGATGACCAAGACCTTCATGCTCCGCAATAACTATGCCGGAGGATTAGGACTCTCGCCACAAGAATACGGACTCGCCAATGGTACGGTGGGACTCATCGGACTCCTTCTCGGCGGCATCATCGGAGGCATCCTCGTCAGTCGCGACGGTATGAAGCGCTGGCTGTGGCCCATGGTGTGCGCCATCACTCTGCCCGACGTTGTCTATATCTACCTCAGTTATTCGCTCAACTCCAACCTCGTCGTCGTGTCGTCGTGCCTCTTCATCGAGCAGTTTGGCTACGGACTCGGATTCACCGTCCTCACCCTCTATATGCTCTATTACAGTCAGGGAAAATACAAGACCTCCCACTATTCCATCTGCACCGGCATCTCCTATCTCGGACTTATGCTTCCGGGCATGCTTTCGGGATATATCAAGGACATGGTGGGCTATCGTATGTTCTTCATAATAGTCATGGTGTGTTGCGCCATAACCTTTGCCGTAACGGCATTCCTCAAGATAGATCCCGACTTTGGCAAAAAGGAGAAAACCTCGCAAGAATAGGAGATTCCCTATGTCAAATAGGAATTTTATCTATTGTCGGTTCGAAAAAAACGACTATCTTTGCACCGACAAAAGATTATTAACGCATTAAAACATAAATGATTATGAAAAGACTTTTTACTAATATCACAATGGTGATGATGACCCTCACAATGGCAATGACACTCACAAGTTGCGACGAGGATGTTGACCAGGCATACGACCTTAACGGAACGTGGACTGGGGCAATTAAGACGATAGTACAAAGTAACAGATTTGGCTATTATGAAGAGACTTGGTTAACCGATATAACCTTCGTTCAAGATGGAGATTTCTCCCGAGGAGGATATGGATATGAGTATGACTATAGTCCTGATGGTTATGAATATCGTAATCGTTTCGATTGGACTGTTCGTAATGGAAGAATATATCTATATTATGACGACGGTACAGACATCGTTATCGATCGCTACTCACAGACAAGAGACCGTTTCTCGGGTATCTTCTGTGATGCCAGAACCTTTGACGATGTAGCATCATTCCAATTAAGAAAAACCAGCGACAACCGCTATTGGGCTCCCACGCGCTCAGCCAATCCCGCTCCCACCGACAGTATAAAAGGACCGAGGAAATAATCAAATACTTAAAAATGCTGAATATTTTTGCGATATTCAGCATTTTTTTATACCTTTGCACCTTATAATACGCAAAAAGACAATGGAAGCAAACAAAAAGATACTATTGGGAATGAATGTCGATGAACTCAAGCAGCTCGTCGTGACTCTTGGAATGCCAGCCTTTACAGCCAAGCAGATAGCCAAGTGGATGTACGACTCCAACGTGAAGGACATCGATCAGATGACCAATATCTCCAAGGCCAACCGCTTGAAAATCAGTGAAAACTGTACTATCGGTGCCATGCCTCCATTGGATTGTCAAAAGTCAAAGGACGGTACGATAAAGTATCTCTTCCCCACGGCAAGCGGCAAGTTTGTCGAGACTGTGTATATCCCCGATGGCGACAGGGCAACGCTCTGCGTGTCGTCGCAGGTGGGGTGCAAGATGAACTGCCTCTTCTGTCAAACTGGCAAACAGGGTTTTGAGGGCAATCTCACCGCAGCCGACATCCTCAATCAGATCTACTCGCTGCCCGAGATTTCATCCCTCACCAATATCGTGTTTATGGGTCAGGGCGAACCGATGGACAACCTCGACAACGTGCTGCGAGCCACTCAGGTGCTCACTGCCGATTGGGGGTATCAGTGGAGCCCCAAGCGCATCACCGTCAGCAGTGTGGGTATAAAGAACAAGCTCAAGCGATTCCTCGACGAGAGCGAGTGCCACATTGCCATCAGTATGCACTCGCCCCTCCACGAGCAGCGACTCACCCTCATGCCTGCCGAAAGACAGATGGCGATAGCCGACGTTGTGGCACTGCTCAAGCAATATGACTTCACCCATCAGCGCCGCTGCTCCTTCGAGTATATCGTCTTCGGCGGTGTCAACGACTCGATGGTGCATGCCCGCGAGATAGTGAGGCTCGTCGAGGGCTTGGAGTGCAGGGTCAATCTCATCCGCTTCCACACCATCCCCGACGTCCCTCTGCATGGAGCCGACGACAAGAAGATGGAAGTGCTGCGCGACTATCTCACCAAGCACGGCGTGTTCACCACCATACGAGCCAGTCGCGGACAGGACATCTTCGCTGCCTGCGGACTGCTCACAACCGCCAAGAAAAATCATGAGGTGTAGGTGGTTTTGCCCGTTAGTTGCGCTCTTGGTGCTGTTCCTCCTCGCGCTTTCGTCATGCGACGACGGAGTGAGTCTGAAGCCCCGCAGCAGTGGCGAGCCCTATGATGTTGTGGTGGTGGCAAACGACGCGCGAGTGCGCACCATACTAAGCAAGATGGTGGAGACTCCGCTTCCCGGATTGCCGCAACAGGAGAATGCCTTCGATGTCAGTCATGCCGCCGACGCCACGGCACTCCGTTCCTCGCGCTATGCCCGTGCTATTGTCGTGGTGGATATCGATGCCTCTCGCCATTCAGCCACTCGACTGAGATATGAGAAAGACGTATATGCCTCGCCGCAGATGATAGTGCATCTAGAGACACCGTCAGCCGACTCGCTGATAGCCGACCACGACAGGGTGGGGCGCTCGTTGCGCGCATTGCTTGGCAGATTCGAGACCAACGCCGCATTGCGCTATCTGCGCAAGAGCCATTCGCCCGCAAGGGAGAAAGAGGTGCTCACGACTGTGGATTGCCGCATCCTCGTGCCCTCCGACCTCGTCAAGACCAAGTCGGGCCGACGTTTTATATGGCTCTCCGACGATGGCAGCACTACGATGCGCAACATCTGCGTGTATTCCGCCCCGGGCACTGACGTGTCGGCAGAGCGACTCACGGCATTGCGCGACAGTGTGATGCGCGCAAATATCAAGGGCGAGACCGACGCTATGTATATGACCACTGAGCGCCGTATTGCTCCCACAGTGAAGACCATCCGCGTAGGCGGACGCACGATAGTGGAGATGCGCGGACTATGGCAGATGGAAGGCGACATCATGGGCGGTCCCTTCGTCAGTCACACGATAGTAGATACCCTTCGGGGCAGGACAATCACCGCCGAGGCATTTGTCTATGCCCCCGGCGAAGAGAAAAGGAATATAATCAAGAGAATGGAGGCTGCGCTCTATACGCTTAGTCTCTCTCGATAAACAATATATAAACACTTATTTATGGAAGAAGACAAGAAAATACGCGTTGCTATCACCCACGGTGATACAAACGGTATCGGATATGAGGTTATCCTCAAGACCTTTGCAGATCCCGAGATGCTCGAGCTCTGCACTCCGATAATCTACGGTTCGCCCAAGGTGGCTGCCTATCACAAGAAACTGTTGGGGCTCAACACCCAGTTTAGTATTATCGACCGTGCCGAGGAGGCAAAGGACGGACGACTCAATATGCTCGCCACCTTCGACGAGGAGGTGAAGGTGGATTTCGGCGACCCCTCCACTATGGCTGGCGAGGCTGCCCTCAAGGCACTTGACAGGGCAATGACAGATTTCCGTTCCGAACTCTACGACGTGCTCGTCACTGCCCCCATCAACAAGAAGAACATTCAGAGCAACCTGTTCCATTTCCACGGACACACCGAGTATATCGAGGAATGCGTGGGCGAGGGCCACAAGGCACTCATGATTCTCACCAACGGCAGTCTGCGTGTGGCTCTCGTCACCACTCATCTTGCCATCAAGGATGTGGCAGCAGCCATCACCAAGGAGCGCATTGTCGAGAAAGCCACAATACTCCACAAGACCCTCAAGCGCGATTTCCGCATCTCCAATCCCCGCATTGCCGTCCTCGCCCTCAATCCCCATGCCGGCGACCATGGCGTGATGGGCGACGAGGAGCAGACCGTCATCAGTCCCGCCATCGACGAGTTGGCTGATAGCGGCATACAGGCTTTCGGTCCTTATCCCGCCGACGGCTTCTTCGGCAGCGGACAGTACACCAAGTTTGACGCCGTGCTTGCCATGTATCACGACCAGGGACTTGCCCCGTTCAAGACACTCGCCGTCGAGGATGGCGTCAACTATACAGCGGGTCTGCCCATTATTCGCACCTCCCCCGACCACGGCACAGCCTATGATATAGCCGGAACGGGAGTGGCCGACGAGAACTCGTTCCGCCAAGCCGTCTTCATGGCTATCGACATCTATCGCAACCGTGCCATCTACGACGAGCCCATGGCTAATCCCCTGCCCAAGCTCTATCACGAGAAGAAGGACGACAGCGAGAAGGTGCGTTTCAACATACCGAAACCCAAAGACCAGTTTAAGTGAAAAAGAAATACCAGAACATATTCTTCATCTTCGGACTTGTAGTACTTGCCTTGATGATCACCCAACTCGACTTCGCCCAGGTGTGGAGCGGGTTGCACAGGGCAGGCTATTGGTTTGTGGCTGTCATTGCCCTGTGGTTTTTTCTGTATATGTTCAACACCGCCTCATGGTATGTCATCATCAACAATGCCGGCCAGGATGGGGAGAACATCCGCAAGAAGGTGGGGTTCTGGTGGCTGTATAAGATAACCGTGTCGGGCTTCGCCCTCAATTATGCCACTCCCGGTGGACTGATGGGAGGCGAGCCCTATCGCATCATGTCGCTCTCGCCGAAGATAGGCACCGAGCGTGCCTCGTCGTCGGTCATCCTCTTTGCCATGACCCACATCTTCAGCCACTTCTGGTTCTGGTTTCTCTCCGTGTTGCTCTATGTGGCCATCCATCCGCTCAATGTGGTGATGTCGGTCATCCTTTTTGTGGTGGCGTTGTTCTCGCTCGTGGCGATATGGTTTTTCGTCAAGGGCTACAAGAAGGGCATTGCCGTCAGTTGCCTCGGCTTGTTGAGCCGTTTCCCCCTCGTCAAGCGGTGGGCGCAAGGCTTCTTCGAGCGCCATCGCGAGCAGTTGTCCACTATCGACAGTCAGATAGCCTCTCTCCACAATCAGAATCCCAAGGCGTTCGTCTCGGCAGTGCTGCTCGAGTTGTCGTGTCGCATTGTGTCGGCACTTGAGATTTATTTCATCCTGCTCGTCATCATGCCCTCGGTCAATTATCTCGACAGCATACTCATCCTCGCCTTCACGTCGCTCTTTGCCAACATGCTCTTCTTCATGCCCCTGCAGTTGGGCGGTCGCGAGGGCGGTTTTCTGATGTCGGCCAAGGGGTTGGCGCTCACTGCGAGTGCCGGCATCTTTGTAGCCCTAATAGTGCGCTTAAGAGAGCTAATTTGGACTGCAATCGGGCTATTGCTCATCAAATTCGACAAAAAAAGCTAAAATATGTGTCGAAAATGTGGTAATATCAAAAAAAGTGTGTACCTTTGCCCTCTAAATGAAAGTATCAGAGCTTCAAGACATAAAACAGCGATACAAGATCGTAGGTAACTGCGCTTCTTTGAATCACGCGCTCGACGTCGCTCTACAGGTGGCGCCGACCGATTTGAGTGTGCTGATTGTAGGCGAGAGTGGAGTGGGCAAGGAGGTTATCCCCCGTGTCATCCACGACAGTTCGCCACGCCGCCGTGGCAAGTATTTCGCCATCAACTGCGGTTCGATTCCCGAGGGAACAATCGACAGCGAACTCTTCGGTCATGTCAAAGGCTCATTCACAGGGGCTATAGGCGACAGTCCGGGATACTTCGGCGCAGCCGACAAGGGCACACTCTTCCTCGACGAGGTGGGCGAACTGCCATTGGCAACACAGGCCCGACTGCTGCGTGTGCTCGAGACGGGAGAATATATCCCCGTGGGAGCCACTGATGTCAGGAAGACCGACGTCAGGGTGGTGGCTGCCACCAATGTCAACATGCAGAGAGCCATCAGCGAGGGGCGATTCCGCGAGGATCTCTACTATCGACTCAACTCGATACCCATCCATATGCCCCCGTTGAGGGAGCGTGGCGACGACATTCCTCTCCTCTTCCGCTTCTTTGCCATGCAGATGGCCGAGAAATACAAGATGGAGAAGGTGGTGCTCACCGACGGTGCCCGCACTATGCTCATGAAGTATAAGTGGCCAGGCAATATCCGCCAGCTCAAGAATGTCACCGAGCAGATCTCCATCCTCAGTCCTCAAAGGGATATCACCCCCGAGGTGCTGTCGGAGTTCATTCCCCAGGATATGGAGACCACCCAACTCGTGTCGATGAACCATCACGGCGACTCCGACCACAGTTTCGAGAGTGAACGCGAGATACTCTACAAGATACTGTATGAGTTGAGGGGACACGTCAACGAACTGACACAAGAGATTGCCCAACTGAAGAAGAAGCTCAACACCACTGCCGACACGCCTGCCGTGGCTTCCACTCAGAACTATCTGCCGCGAGTGACCGAGGATGCCGAGGCTGAGGAATATGTGGAGCTATCGAATGTTGCCGACCGAATGACGGATAAGAAAAAGACCGAGTCGCTCAATCTCGAGACAATCGAAAAGCAGATGCTCATCAAGGCATTGGAGCGCAACAACGGCAACCGCAAGAAGGCGGCAGAGGAATTGGGATATTCCGACCGCACCCTCTATAGGCGACTCAAGCAGTATGGACTCGAAGATTATTAATGTGAGCCAATTTGTTTTTTGAAGATGAAGATACGTATATCAAATATATCCAAGGTGGCGATTGCGCTATGTCTTGCCGTCGTGCCCCTGTCGTGCTCGGTGTCGATAAAGTTCAATGGCGCCAGCATCGACTACTCGCAGACCAAGACCATTGAGATAGCCGACTTCCCCATTCGCTCAAGCTACGTGTGGGGACCCATGGGACCAATCTTCAACAACCAGTTGAAAGATGTCTTCGCCAACCACACCAAGCTCATTCAGGTGAAGCGCAACGGCGACCTGAAGATAGAGGGCGAGATAACACGCTACGACCAGCGCAACAAGTCGGTATCGAGCGAGGGATATTCATCACAGACGGAGCTCTCGATGACCGTCAACGTGAGATTTACCAACAATGCCAACCATGCGCAGGACTTCGAGCGCCAGTTCACGGCGCAATCGACTTACGACAACACACAGTCGCTCAATGCTGTGCAGGAAGAACTGGTGACACAGATGGTGAAGGAAATCACCGACCAGATATTCAATGCTACAGTGGCTAACTGGTGACGTAAATATATTTATATATATATAATAAGGTATAGAGAATGGAACTGACACGACTGATCAACCACCCCGACGAGATGGACCGTGACACACTGTATGAGTTGCGCTCCCTCCTCGCTCTGTATCCTTATTTCCAGACGGCTCGTCTGCTCATGCTGCAGAATCTCTATCTGCTCCACGACCCGACGTTCGACGAGGAACTCCGCCGTGCCGCCATCTACATCACCGACCGCAAGGTGCTGTTCCGGCTCATCGAGGCTGCCCACTACAAACTCCAGCCCCAAAAGAAGAGCGACGTGGCAGCCACTCCTGCCAACTCGTCACACAACGAGAGCCGCACCATGTCGCTCATCGACAACTTTCTCGAAACCATACCCGTGGAACAAGAGGAACCAGCCGACCCGCAGCGCAAAAAGCGCAAGCCCACACCTGCCGACGCAGCCGTTGACTACGTGGCATATCTGCTCGAGAGCGAGGAAGACGAGGCTCAAGAAGAGCAGACACCCCAACTCAAGGGACAAAGCCTTATCGACAACTTCATCGAGCAGGACAAGGGCAAGATAGTTCTCAACGAGACCCCCGAGTTTGTACCCCAAATCAACGAGGGCACCGACGACGGCGCCAAGGATGGCGAAGAGGGCTTCTTCACCGAAACCCTCGCCCGCATCTATATCAAGCAGGGCAGATACAACAAGGCGCTCGACATTCTGCACAGGCTCAATGCCGGCACTCAGCATACGAATGCCTACATCGCCGACCAGATAAGATTTTTAGAGAAACTGATTATAAATAACAATAAAAAATAAAAAAAAGAAAGATGTACACATTATTGGTAATTTTAATTTGCCTGGTGGCAGTGCTCATGATTTGCATCGTGCTTATCCAGGAGTCAAAGGGAGGCGGACTCTCATCGAGCTTCGCGTCCTACAATCAGATTGGTGGCGTGCGCAAGACAACCGACTTCATCGAGAAGACTACATGGTCGCTTGCAGCAGCTATGGTAATCATCAGCGTGGCATGTGCCTACGTGGCACCTCAGGCCGTTCACGACTCTTCAGTGATGGAGAATATCGAGAACCCCACCACCAACCCCAACAACCTTCCGGGATTTGGAGCAAGCCAGACCAAGGAGGCAGCTCCTGCCGCTGGTCAGAAAGCCGCTCCCGCCGCTGGCGAGAATGCAGCCCCTGCACCTGCTGAAAAGGCAGCTCCAGCAGCTCCAAAGGCTCCTGCACAGCCCGCTAATTAAAAAATATGTTAAAAGGTACGGCATTTATTTGGTGGTTTCAGATAAATTCCGTACCTTTGCACTCGCTTTTGAGAAACAACCTTTTTCGAGGTTAGTTTTCCTTTAGCTCGACATGGTGCCCGTAGTTCAGTTGGTTAGAGCGTCAGATTGTGGTTCTGAATGTCGTGGGTTCGAGTCCCACCGGGCACCCCTCCTTTGATGATAAGTTATTTTCGTCTTTTAACAGACGGTCTTATCGATTTTTTTATTATTAGTAAAAAGGCTGGCGCTTATGCGTCAGCCTTTTTAATTATTACCACCGGTCACTCTTCCATCTTGTCATACATCGACTTCCACCATGAGTCGTCGTCCTTAAGCCACTTGGCAAACCATGCGAAGATGGTGTTCTGCCATTTTATGCGCTTCCTGTAGTCGAGGATGTGATGATCCAGTCCCTCCACAACCACGAATGCCGTGGGGCGGTCGAGAAGTCGTAGGGCGTTATACATCTCGGGTGGGGCATCAAAAACGGTGCTCTACCTTACTGTTTTAATGCCGTTCTTCTCCGATCCAGAATCAATTTTATTAAAAATTGCTAATTATTTGCAAGTTTTGTGCTAAATATGAATTTCTTTTCGTATCTTAGCGGCGAGTTTCAAGTGTTTCGTAGTGTTGGGGCGCGTTTTAATGGCTCAACATAGTAAAAAGAGCGATTGAATACTATTTAGCAGTACGAATCTGGACAATTCGCATCTCTATTTAGATAGTAGGCAATATGCTCACACTGTTTGGATTATTGTACCCTTATGGGGATAATATATCTAAAAGGTGTGGGCTATTGTTTGTTACTAATAGAGAGGTAGTCCAGAACCTGTACAGCGGTAGTGAGCAATAGTCCCACGCTTCTTTAACTATTAATCCGCTGACTTCTTGGGATTGGTTAGCATTTTTTGACTACTGCTAATCATATGTCCGTAGATATAATTCCACGAAAATACAATGAGGAGGAACAGGAATTCATACGTAAGTATGGTGAAAGTTCCTTTTTGATATGGGAAACATTGTCTGACTCACAAAAATCGGATTATTATGAGTTAGAACAATTATATTCAGACTTCTTCGAATTGTATAGAGACCATTATGATGATTTGAAGTTATATGCCTTAATGTACAGGAATGTACCACTTTATAATATAACAAACGATGTTTTTTCAGTCTCATTCTTTTGCACTCATAAAAAGGAGATCATAGGGTTTACAAAAAGAGTGGCAACAGAAAAGTCTTTAAAGGCTCAGATACTAAAACTATATAGCCAAAATGAGGCATTATTCCCTAAGATTTGTATTAAATATATTGACATAAACTTCCAGAAAAACAGGAAAACGTCTGATTGTTGGTGTCATATTTTTGACATATTAAGAAAAATAAAAGATGGTACTATAGAGAATGTTCTGAGTGTTAACGATTTAACAGATGATCAATGTGCTGTATTATTGAAACATGAGAAAGATCTTGCAAAAGAATATCATTCATTACATGAGGAATATCTAGGTGAACACGGCATATATGAATGGTTCAATAATACTGAAAATGAGTTTAATTTCTACAACGCACATTATTTGCCATTTATGCGCAATGATATCAGATATATGATGATAAATGAATATATTAGAAAGGGTATTATTGATTACATCAAAAAAGAAGGTAAGGCAAATGATTATGAATCAGAAACGATAAAAGTTAACAAAGAACTGAGTAAAATTGCGTCGCTTAAAGGAAAAATTTCTGATCAAATAAGAGAAGTTGATGAATTAACTATAGTAAAGAATGACATGGTTAGTCCTGGTTGTTTTTATCCACATCGTCTTAATCATAATTATGAAAAAATTAAAGAGAAATATGCACTAAGATACAAGATGATAGAAAATCATCTCTTTTGGTCGAATAGGAACGATTATTCATCTATTAACAGTGCCTCTGAAAATGAGTTTTATAGTAAGATGTTTTGGGACTCTGTGAATTATCTAGAGAATGAAGTCAAAAAAATAGAAGAAGAAATAAAGGCCAAAAAGGGAGAAAAAAAATGGCTTGAAATAGAGTTAAAGGGAACAGAATCTGGGGTATTTCATAAGGTTACTGATTATACCTGTTTTAAACTGATGTTTTGGCATCAGGAGGAAATCAACAAACACCTTACTATATTCTTAGAAAAAGAATATAATCAGATGTGGTTGGATACCCCCCAAAAAATAAAGGAAATGGAGCGGGAAAAATCCAATTATCCATCAATATTCACAATATTAATGAATATAAGTTCTTATGGACGAACAGCTATTTTCAGAAAGATTAGAAATAGAGCAACAAATGAATATGCTTATAAGTATTATCCTAATTATTTAATGTGGCATTTTCTTACAAAATTTAGAAATGAGATTCTAGAAGAGAAAGAAAAACAACGAAAAGAGGAAGAAGAGAGGGCTAGAATAGAAGCAGAAAAAAAGAAACAAGAAGAAGAAAGAAGACGTAGAGAAGAAGAAAGGAAACTCAGAGAAGAAGAAGCTCGTAGAGAAAAGTATAGATACAACCAAAGGAACTCTCATTGGCGTGATAGGAATATTATATTTAATGAGGCAAGACATACTTATACTATAGGTGGCTCTATTTTACAATCAGTCACCAACATCGTAGAGAATTGTTTCCCGAAATTTGATGCAGAACTTCATGCCAAGAATACTGCTGCCAAAATGGGGATAACACCTAAAGAGGTAATTGCCATGTGGGAGCAAAAAGGAAAAGAAAGCAGGGAACTAGGTACGGCTATGCACCAGAAGATTGAAAGCTATTATCAAGGAAAAGATTCATGGGATGATGATTCTTATAAGCTTTTTAAGATATTCGCTGATAAAGTGAAGTTGGAGCCATATCGTACTGAATGGGCGGTATATGATACAGACTATAACATAGCCGGTACAATAGATTTCGTGGACTATCAGGATGGTAAATACACTATCTATGACTGGAAACGAAGCGATAAGATTATAGCTAATGGTATGCCTGTAAAGGTGAGCAAGTACCAAGAAAAAGGGCTTTATCCATTGGAACATTTGGAGAACTGTGCGTATTATCATTATGCCTTGCAGTTGAGCCTCTATAAATTCATATTAGAAAAGAACTATGATATAAAGGTTAGCGATCTGAGGTTAGGTATATTCCATCCGTCTTACGATAAGCCGTATGTGTTGAAAATGCCATATCTCGAAAACGAAGTAAAAACGTTGATGGAATTACGATCCGAAGTCATTCTTTGATAATGCTGGTTCTATTTCATACAACCAGACGCATATTTTATACAAATCTACATATAGTTTTATGCCTATTCAAATTATTTTTGTAATTTTGCCGAACTAAAAAAGGAATATGAAAGAATTAAATGAAAGAGCTGAAAGCCTTGGGATATTCTTTCAAGATATATAAAAAAGGTGGTCGAGTTAGACTAACTACGAGAAATCGCGAGGACCTTTAACTCGCCTGGATAATGTATCTACTTTCTGGTGAAAGTCAGTCAGTTAAGCACTTGGACTGCTGGATTAAATACAAGTGCATTTTAAACTTTTATTATGCAAATAGTAATTAAAAACAAAAAATGTTCTATTGACAAAATCAAGAAAGAATATCCTGATTGCGTCATTATTGATGTAACGAGTAAAGCCAAAGATGAGTTTAAAAAGCTTAGTCCTTTCTATCCTCATCATGAAATTCCTGTTGAACCATATGATCATACATATTTATGTGCGGCATCTGTAGAAGGAATTTGGCAAGGTCTTAAAGTCTTTGAAAACGAAGAGTGGAGCATCAGCAGTCTTCACAATACTTCAATGAAAGGAATTAAAAGAACTACTCGTGTACATGGTCGTTGCGTGGGACATGCTTATGGTAATCTTCTTAGACATAAATATGATTTACTTAGTTATGTAGAAGCTCGTAAGAAGATTTATGTTCCAGCCTATAAATGGGTATTAGAGAATAAATGTGCTGATTTAGTTAATAAGATTCGTATTATTGCTCAACATAAAACAGTAATACTTCTTGATTATAATACTAATGAGGATATAGAGAGAGCAAGTAAACCTCTTTCTCATGCCTCAATCTTAAAGAGGTATATTGAAGATACCCTCGTATGACAGATTTCATACAACCAGACACATATTTTGTACAAATAAAGCCGTTTCTCTTTGATATTCTAACTAAATCATTTAAATTTGCCGAAAAATTCAGATAGTGAGCAATAAGGTACTAATCATATCAAACTCAAATGAACTCGTCAGGATAAGACCTGAGAGAATCGTTTACGTGGAGTCAGATGGGAACTACTCCACGATGGTGCTGCATGACAAAACGGAATATGTGTTTACGATGAATCTCGCACATTGTCAGCAGATGATGGAAGATCAACTAGGTAAGGATGCTATGACATTTATCCGAATTGGTAAGTCGCTGATCGTTAATCGTGCTTACATCTTTAAGATTAATGTCAACAAGCAACAGTTAGTAATGTCAAATATGGAAGTGAATCAAGCTTTTACTTTACAGGCTTCAAAGGAGGCTCTTAAACAGTTGAAAACTCTGATTGAATCGGAAAAGGAGGGCAAGTTATGAATAATGACGAATTACAGGTACTCGGAACTGAGAATAGAAAAAGTAATAATCGAAAATGGATAATAGCAGCCGTTTGTGTGGTACTCTCTATTGTCTGTTATATAATATATAATAGGTGTAGCTCTACGGATCATTCATTACCGATGTCGCAAGAAGGATCGACTATTTCCCCTGCATTGCAACATGCCGCAGACTCTCTTTTGAATGACAAGCTAACAGAGATTAACGGTTTGCAAGGTCAGGTGATTATTATGAATGTTCAAACAGGAGAAATACTTGCTATGGCTGGTCGTGAACGTAACTTTGAAGGTAAGTTCCAACCATGCCAGAACTTTGCTTATCAGCAAGAATTAGGCTCATTGATGAAAACAGCTTCACTTCTTATCGCATTGGAAACGGGAAAAGCCAAACTTGAAGATGTTGTTGATACTGGAAATGGTGTCTGGGAAATTGATGAAGACCGAATATTTAAAGATCATAATTGGCGAAGAGGTGGTTATGGCGAAATGACTTTGTATCGAGCATTGGAGGTGAGTTCTAATATTGGAATTGGTAAAATAATATGGAAATTATTTAAAGGGCAAGAACGAGACTTCTTTAGCAAGCTTGACTCTATGAGTTTCGGACAGCCTAACAGCATTGAAGGAATTGAAGGTTTGCGTCCTTCTGTCTATAGTTCCCCGAAAGATTCCGATTGGTTGAATAAGGATATTCTCTGGAGTGCGATAGGCTACAATAGGAAAATCGCCCCAATCCAGATGCTGACTTTCTATAATGCTATCGCTAATAATGGTAAGATGGTAAAGCCAACATTAGTGCCTGGCACTGCTGAGGTAGTCAATGAGCAGATTGCTAAAAAAGAGAATATTGCTCTTATGCAGCAGACATTAGAACATGTGGTTAGTCAAGGATTGGGATATAAAACAGGTTCTGCCAAAATATTAGTGGCAGGAAAAACAGGCATTTCACAGGTTAATGAATATTACGAAGGGGACAATACTGTTTCCGAATATCAAGTAGCATTTTGTGGCTTCTTCCCTGCCAATAAGCCTAAATACAGCATGATTGTGAGCCTGAACAAAATAGGACTTCCCGCAAGCGGTGGCGGCATGGCTGGCGATGCTTTCCACAATGTTGTTGAATGGATGATCGATAATGGAATGTTGAATAAATAATACTAGTATGGTAAACGATACGATTGTTAACGCTAGAAATTTCTCGGATAGGCTCTGTAATGAGGTTATCCTTTGGAGTAATAAAGCAACGGTTTATAGTTGCTTAATTGGGAGTATAATTGTGCCAGAAGATTTATATGAAGTAAAGCCATATTGATAAGATATTCATGGCATGGTATTTGTATTTTATTTGTAGAACACCAATAAGATTATTACGATGAATCAGATAGACAATGATTTTGTGTATAACAGGTATCCCAAGACGGAGCATGATATACAATTACTCGAAACATATAAGCAAGATTTGTTGTCAGAGAACGTTTCGTATGACAGTCTGCGCCCATTATCTGAAATGCTGAGATACTTTCCTGTCTATGAGGTAACTGTGGGGGCAGAAAAAGATTATCCTATCCTTACTCGTTATGGATTTATGGCTTTAAGCATAGATCCTGAGTTTATGGATAGAATATTTCGGCCAAACTGTAGAGTCTTGATAAATGCCACATTGTCAGCAGATACATTTAAGGAACACGAATTGAGGTTGCTGCGTTCAAGCCTTATTGAGTTCGCATTACTGGGCTGTATGGAAGCACAGCAGCTAATGAGCAAGCTCGACAGTCTATTTGGTGACGATGATGATTATATTGAAGCCATTGTCAATAAAAGATGTTCTAACTTAAAGAGGTTCCTTAATGCGCATGAAGGAGCAGGGCGTGGCGTAAATGAAGGTGACGTAGTAAGTTCTTATGAACAAGCCTTGAAGGAGGTTAAAGCAGGTGGAAAAGTCACTCACTGGATATGGTATATATTTCCTCAGATGGCTGGTATCAAGGGAACGCATAGTCGCCCTGCATTATTCTACGGAATAAACGGAAGGTTAGAAGCTTTTCAGTATATAAACCATCCCACTTTAAGAAAACACTTGGTTGAAATATGCGAGGCGGTGTTAGATAACAAATACAGCATATACGAAATCTTTGGCAACGATGCTATCAAAGTAAGGTCGTGCATCTTGCTATTCGCCTCAGTATCGGACATTCCTGTGTTTAAACAAATAAAGAGCAAATATCGTTGGTAGTATTATTATATGGAAGATTTACAAAGATTCATTACAGCACAAGAGGGTAAAACCATTCATGGTAACACCTTGTATGAACAAGCCCTGATTGAAATCGAAGAAGGTAAGCCTGATTTTGAATGTTGGGTAAGGTATGTATATCCTCAGTTGAAAAGGTCTGGTACAAGTAAACTCACAGACTTCTATGGCCTCAACGGTCGTGAAGAGGCAAAAGCTTATATTGAGCATCCAATTCTCAGAGAAAGATTAATCAGAGCTTTTCAAGTCCTATTGGATAGTGATAAGTCTGTTTATGAGGTGTTCAGTAACTTAGGTGTGCTAAAGATACGTACTTGTGCCTTACTCTTTGCTTCTATAACGGACGAGCCTGTCTTTAAGCAACTTATTAGGAAATATCATTGGTAATATGGAGTTAACATTTGAGAAATGGGAAGATGGCAGATGGTTTGTCGTTCTTCCAGATTATGACGGAGACCAAGAAGACCTTGCGGGGTCATGGGAGGGTCATGGGGACAGGTACTGAAGTGAACCCACAAAGTTGGACGGGTTAATAACTGTGAGCCTGTTCGAA
>CAMBOI010000013.1 GCA_945869265.1 uncultured Prevotella sp.
GCCGAGATACTTGAACACCTCGAAGAGAGTCTTGCCGATGTGAGAGAAGGCAACGGCTCCGTGGTGAGGATAGCCCTTCTGGATGAGGACGTGACGATAGAAGCGTCCCATCTCGGGGATTGCGAAGATACCGATACCACCGAACGAACGTGTGGGAACATCGAGCACTTCACCCTCGGCGATGTAAGAGCGGAGATTGCCCTGAGAGTCGCACTGCAAGCGATAGAATGTGATGTCGCTGGCTGCGATGTCGCCCTCGAGAGTACCACGTGTGAAGTCTGGTTCGCCACCATTCTCGAGCAGACGGTTCTGGATGAGCTGATACTTGATCTTGCGGTTAGAGCACATCTTGCACTGAGGAGTGTTACCACAGTGGAAGCCCATGAAGGTGTCGGTGAGCTTGTAGCCATACTTGCCGATGATGTCCTCGTCGTAGATGTACTTGGGCACTGAGTTGTTGATGTCGAGCAGAGTGACGGTATCGTCGCTTGCGCACATACCAATATATTCAGAGAGGGCTCCGTAGATGTCAACCTCGCAGGCAACAGGAATACCGCGGCTTACGAGACGGCTGTTTACGTAGCAAGGCTCGAAACCGAACTGGCTTGGGAATGCAGGCCAGCACTTGTCGGCAAATGCCACATACTGGCGTGAACCCTTGTGCTCCTCTGCCCAGTCGAGCAGGGTGAGTTCGAACTGTGCCAGACGGCGGCTCAGAGTAGGATAGTAGCAGCCTTCGCCCATCTCCTTTGCCATATCCTCGCATACAGCGTCGATGCGTGGGTCGTTCTCGTGCTTCTTGTAAGCTACGAGCAGGTCGAGCTCTGAGTTCTCCTCAACCTCTACGCCGAGTTCATACAAGCCCTTGATAGGAGCGTTGCAGGCGAAGAAGTCCTGAGGACGAGGACCGAAGGTGATAATCTTCAAGCCCTTGAGACCAAGGATGACGCGAGCTACGGGAACGAACTCTGCCATCATCTGAGCCACTTCCTCTGCTGTGCCTACAGGATACTCAGGGATATAGCCCTTGAGGTGGCGCATGCCGAGGTTGTAAGAGCAGTTGAGCATACCGCAATAAGCGTCGCCACGACCGTTGATCATGTCGCCATCACCCTCAGCGGCTGCAACAAACATGCAGGGACCGTCGAAGTTCTTGGCAATAAGAGATTCAGGAGTCTCAGGACCGAAGTTGCCGAGGAATACAACGAGAGCGTTGCATCCAGCTTCTTTCACTTCTGCCACAGCCTTGAGCATATCTTTCTCATTCTCGACAGTAGTCTGACAATTGAAGAGGTCGCCCTTGTAGGCTTTCACGATGTTCTCACGACGCTGTGTTGACAGCGCGATTGGAAAACAGTCTCGGCTAACAGCGATAATGCCGAGTTTCACTTGAGGAATGTTAGTACTTTGCATAATAATTTTTTTTGTTATTAAAATGGTTTGTAATTATTTCTTTAGTATAAATTTCTCTACTACACGTGCCACTCCGTCTTCCTCGTTGGAATAGGTGATATAGTCGGCTGCATCCTGCACTTCGGTCGAGGCATTTGCCATAGCCACTCCGAGACCGGCATATTCTATCATGCACTTGTCGTTATATCCGTCGCCGATGGCTATCATTTCCTCGCGGGTGATACCGAGGTCGGCGATGAGGCGTGCGAGCGACTGTGACTTTTCGATGCCCATGGGGACACATTCGAGGAAGAATCCCGATGAGCGATATACCAATATTCGCCCCTGCATTCTGGTGGCAAGCTTCAGTTCGAGCTGGTGGAGAGGTTTGGGGTCGCCCACAATGAGGCATTTGTTGATGGGGTATTCAACCTGGAGGGGAAAATCGTCATACTGCACTACTGGCATCTTGTTGATGAATGCCTCGTGGAGCACATATTTGTTGTTCTTGCGAGTGGCAGCTATGCCTTCGCCCTGATAAGTGAGTATCTCCATGCCAGCGTCCTTGGATTCCTGATAGAGGATGGGCACGAGGTGTGGCTCTAATTCCTTATTATATATAGTCTCTCCTGTGCGGCAACTTATAATCTTTCCACCATTATAGGCAAGGATGAATCCGTCGTGGTCGGCGAGATTGAGCTGCTTGGCTATGGGCATAATGCCGAAAGTGGGACGTCCGGATGCCAACACGACCCTAACCCCCAAATCCTGAGCTTTCATCAAAGCATCATAGGTTTTAGGTGTTATTTCCTTTTTCTCGTTGGTCAGCGTACCGTCGAGGTCGAGCACGATTATTTTGTATGCCATAAGGTTTTGTCTAAATTTTAGCGCAAAGTTAATACATTTAATTCATATTTGGTCAATTGATGCTTTATCTTTTGCTTTATTTAACATTAAACACTGCAACTTTTAGCTTTGTTGTAGCGTCAAATGTGTGAATTGGTTGACGAGTTGACATATTGACGAGTTGACAAGACAAGAAGTTGGATGTTTAAATATAATATAAATATGAAGAAGATTACATTTTTTACAGCAGCAATGGTATCTGCTATGACAACTGGAATGGCAACGACATTTACCTCATGCACTGAGGCAAATAACTTGAAATCATCAATCAAGGCGGAACTTGACGATGATGTAGCTGATGACGGAGTGATTGTGACACAAGACCGCAAGGTGAAGAATTTCACATCTGTCCGCATCGAGGGTTCGCCCACGGTGAGATATGTGCAGGGAAACAAGTTTGAGGTGAAGGTGAAGGGCAAGAAGGAACTTGTTGACAAAATCAAGACGGAGGTGGAAGGCAACACCCTGGTTGTGAGCTTGAAGAGCAAAATTTCGTTTAGTTTCTTCAAAAACAACAGAAAGCAGCACATGCCTGTGGTTTATGTCAGCTCTCCCGATCTCGTGGGAGTAGAGTTGGCTGGTTCGGGCGACTTTATTTGCGACGGTCCTATTGACACCGATCGTCTTGACATACATTTGGCGGGTTCGGGCGACGTGGATTTCAACGGCAGTATAATCTGCGATGACCTGAAAGTGGAACTCAATGGTTCGGGTGATGTGGAAATCAAGGATGTGGAGAGTATATCGTCAAGTCTGCAACTGATTGGGTCGGGTGATATTAAGGTGAACCAAAAGAAGGTGGAAAACACTCGTGTTCAGTTGATTGGCTCGGGCGACATAAAGGTGAATTTCGACAATTGCCGTAATGTGGAGAGCAGTCTTGCCGGTTCGGGAGACATCATGCTGAAGGGTAATATTACTGGCAAACTCAACAAGGCAAAGGCTGGTTCGGGCGACTATACCATCGATTTGCATTGATAAAAAAAGTGGCTAGAATAGCAAAAAATGCGACTATTATTGCAAAAAAAAGCAACATTTTTTTCGCACTTTCATAATTTTTTATTAATTTTGCAGCCAAAATTGGTAAAAAGATGAAATACGCTATTATAGCAGCAGGAGAAGGCAGCCGACTGGCTGCAGAAGGAATAGAGTTGCCGAAACCTCTCGTGGAGGTTGACGGTAAGGCTCTGATTGACAGACTTATAGGGATATTTATGGACAATGGTGCCGAGGAGATTGTGGTTATATGCAATGATATGACCACACTGGTTCCTCGGCACCTTATTGATATACAGCGCGACGGGCTTAAGGGACGCCCTATCCCGTTGAGGTTTGTGGTGAAGAGCACACCGAGTTCGATGCACAGTTTCCATGAAATCAGCCAGTATCTCACCGACGGCACTTTCTGTCTTACTACTGTGGATACTATCTTCCGCGAGGAGGAGTTTAAGGCCTATGTGGAGGAATTGCAAAGGATGACCGACGAGGGCGAGGCCGACGGACTGATGGGAGTGACCGACTACATCGACGACGAGAAACCTTTGTATGTGGATGTGGATGAGGATATGACCGTAAAGGGATTCCTCGACAAGTCGGACTCGTGCAAGTTTATATCGGGCGGAATATATGGCTTGACTCCCAAGGCTATCGACACTCTCAATGGCTGCATGGAGCGTGGGGAGAGCAGAATGCGCAACTTCCAGAGGGCACTGATAAAGGATGGTTTGAATCTCAAGGCCTACAAGTTCTCGAAGGTGCTGGATATAGATCACAAGAGCGATATCGCCAAGGCTGAGGATTTCATTAAAGAAAAGATATGAAAAGAAGTTTTTCGGAGTTATTAAAAGCATCGTTCAAGTCGGAAGACACGGAGGAATGGCTTGACGTACATTTCACAAGGCCAATAGGATTGGCTTTCGCATTGATGTGGGAGAAGTTGGGCGTACACCCCAACGCCATCACCATAGTGTCGATATTCCTCGGAGTTGGAGCAGGATGGATGTTCCAGTATGACGATATTGTGTCGAACGTATGGGGAGTGGTGTTGCTGATGTTTGCCAATTTCTGCGACTCCACCGACGGACAGTTGGCCCGACTCACGGGCAAGAAGACGCTTGTGGGCCGTGTGCTCGACGGATTCTCGGGAGACGTCTGGTTCTTTGCAATATATGTCGCTATCGTGGTGAGGTTGTGGAATGAACCTATACCATTCTTGGGTGGCGAGACTTGGGGAATATTCATTTTCCTCATCTGTCTTTATGCCGGAGTGTGGTGTCATTCGCCACAGTCGTCGCTTGCCGACTACTATCGACAGATTCACCTCTACTTCCTTTTGGGCAAGAAGGGGTCGGAACTCGACGACTCCGCCACGCAGATGAAGAAATACGAGGAACTGACATGGACGGGCAATTTCATCGGGAAAATCTTCTATAAGAACTATGCAGCATATTGTCGCAGTCAGGAGAAACGTACTCCCAAATTCCAAGCGTTCTTCCGTGAGGTAAAGAGGAAATATCCTGATGCCGAACAGATGCCGCAGAGCCTCAGAGACGAATTCCGCAAGGGTTCATTGCCTCTGATGAAATTCACTAATCTGCTGACATTCAACTCAAGGGCAATCATCATATATATAACATGCCTTGCGGGCGTACCTTATATATATCCTATAATAGAGATAACCGTATTTACTGCGATGTATATGTATATGCACAAAACTCACGAAAAGACGTGCGAAAGGCTTGTGGGGGGGATTAGGAATTAGGAATTAGGAATTAGGGATGGCTGCGCGAATAGTGTTATTGGGGATATTTGCGCTTATACCAGTGATGTGTATGGCGCAGCAGGACAGTGTACTGTGGTATGACAGGGTGCATGAGCTCGATGAGGTAACTGTAGATAAGAAGCGCGAGCCATATAGCAGAAAGGACAATCCTGCGGTGGAACTGATGAGGAGGGTGATTGAGCATAAACGATTGACCGACCCCACAAAGAAAGACTACTGCAAATACGATACATATCAGAAACTCACACTCGCTCTCAACGACGTCACTCCGCAACAGTTGACAGAGGGCGCACTGTCGAAGATACCTGATATCATCAATCATATTGAGGCATGCCAGTTGAACAACAAACTGATTATGCCGGTGACTGTGTCGGAGACGGTGAGGCGAAACCTTTTTAGCGAGAAACCCTTACGCCATCAGAAGGTGACGATAGGTGAGAGGTCGGAAGGCATAGACCAGCTCTTTCAGACAGGCCATGAGATGGTGAAGACGCTGAGAGACTTCTTCACGGATGTCAACCTGTATGAAGACAACATTAAACTGCTGAAGCAGAACTTCCTGTCGCCAATAGCATCGGGAGCCATCGCCTTTTATCGCTTCCACATCGTGGATACAGTGAGGGTGGGGCAGGAGAGATGCATACATCTCGCCTTCGGACCGGACAACCAGAGGGACATGGGATTCAGCGGTGAACTCTACGTGATGGACGACACGACATACCAGTTGAGGCGTGCTGTGCTCACCATCCCCCGACAGAGTATCGTGAATCATATCGACAATATAAAGATATGGCAAGAGTTTGAGGCATTACCATCGGGCGAGATGGTGCTTGCTTCTGACGACATGATGATTGAGATGAGTCTAGCCGACGTGTTTGCCAAAACGGTCATATTAAGGACTACACGACATTCGGGATATTCATTCGAACATATTCCTTCGGCATACTTCAGCAATAGGTTGAAGCAGAACGAAGAGCAAAGGGCAAAGGAGCGCGATGACAAGTTCTGGAATGAATACCGGAGAACGCGACTCACATTCAGTGAGCAACGTATGGGGATGTTCGTGGATAACCTATGGCAGTCGTCACCGGCATTGCGAACGATAGGGACGGCTGTTAAGGTGATGTTGGATAATTTTATCGAGACGAGCAAACCGAGTCTGTTGGATATAGGACCAGTACTTTCTACTGTATCAGTCAATTCCGTAGATGGTCTTCGACTAAGAATAGGCGGACGAACGACAAAGGCCTTGAGCCGACATATACAGATAGAAGGTTATTATGCACACGGATTCAGAAGCAAGGCCGACTATTGGAGTGCCACCGTGAGGAGTCACGGATTCTCGCTGTCGGCAGCCAAGGACATTCGCTATCCATCTGACCCGCTGATGCCTACCGACAAGGATAATCTCTTTGCGGCATGGAAATGGGGCGACGACTCGAAGATGATGGCATACAACAGGCAACAGTTGGCATACGAACATGTCTTGCCTTCAGGACTAAATCTGTCGGCTGCGATTAAGAGAGAGACATACGAAGGTAGAGGTTCGCTCGAATTCGACAAGATAAAGACAACCGAGTTGCGGTTGGCACTCGGATATAAAGGATGGATGGTGAGCCATGCCGTGGGTATCGACGGATTATTAGGTGGCGAGTTGAGATACAACACCACCGAGATGAGATGGAGACAGAAGACATCACTGAAGACATGGGGCACACTCCGCTCTGACATAAGAGCGGGATTGGAGTGGGACGGAAAACCCTGGCCGCTGCTCTTTATGCCCGCTGCAAACATATCCTATCTGGCGCAACCGCTCACCTTCGCACTCATCGACAATATGGAGATGACGAGCGACAGATATGCCAGTGCGATATTCGACTGGGACATCAACGGAAGGGTGTTCAACCGCATACCATTGCTCAATCGACTGAAACTGAGAGAGTATCTGAGCCTCAGAACATGGTGGGGACACGACAAGCCATATGTTGAGGCTGCAGTGGGAATACATAACATACTGTCGTTCTTGCACGTGGAATACGTGAGACGACTCAACTATATATCCGGATTGCCCTCGGCAAATAAACAAGGAGTAAGAATAAGGGCAGAATTTAAATTTTGAGAGAGATGACGATTTTTTTAGCAGACAACCAAGACATTACGCGAGCTGGAATACAATTCCTGGCAGAAAAGACTATCCACGGTTTTGAGTTCGTCCGCACCGAGGATAAAACAGAACTTGTAGAACAGTTGAAACTACAGCCAGAGGCGGTTGTGGTGCTCGACTATACCATGTTTGACATGAACGATGTGGAGGAACTACAGATATTCTACGACCGATTCCCAAAGGTGCAGTGGATATTGTTCAGTGTAGATCTGTCGCTGGATTTCGTGCGAAGGGTGGTGGCTATGGGAGGCAGGATAAGCATTCTGCTGAAGGAATCATCGGCTCATGAGGTGAGGGAGTGCATACAATATGCCTCAAACGGCAGAAGATATATCTGCCAGCGCATGACGGAGATTATGCTTGCACCTCAAGAAACATCAGTGGAAGACGATGTGAAACTCACACCTACCGAGACGGAAATTCTTAAGGACATAGCAATGGGTATGACTACAAGGGAAATTGCAGAGAAGAGATTCTCAAGTTTCCATACAGTGAACACTCACCGCAAGAACATATTCAGAAAACTTGGGGTGAACAATGTGCATGAGGCTACTAAATATGCACTCAGGGCTGGACTCATTGATTCGGCGGAATACTATATTTAAATTAGGAAACGAAGTTCGACGAAGTCAATTAAATAAAAAAATTAGAGCTGTCTCGCGACAACTCTAATTCCAACTTTTCTAACTAACTTATTATCAACTATTCATTACTCATTCTGATTTCCGGGTGCAAAGGTACGCATATTTTCCGTATAATAGTTCAAAAAATGCTAAAAAATACACGTAAACGATTGCGTTTTGAATATAAATTCGTATATTTGCACACATTTAGAATAATAACTGGCAAAACAATATGGAAGTAAAAAGACACAGAACATCATTGAAAGACCTCGCGCAGGAACTTGGTGTCAGTATAGCCACTGTTAGTAGGGCACTCAGAAATAGTCCGGAAATAGGACAGGAGATGCAGGCTAAGGTGAAGGAATTGGCTAAGAAACTGAACTATCGCCCCAATCCATTTGCGCGTAGTCTGAGACACGAGGCACCGAAGATTATAGGTGTTGTCGTGCCTAATCTTGTCACCCACTTCTATTCGGCCGTGCTCGATGGTATCGAGGATGAGGCTTCAAAAGCCGGTTATTCAATAATCAGTGCCAACAGTCATGAAGACTGCATCATCGAGGCTCGTGCCATCGACAACTTCATCAGTATGCATGTAGAGGGCATTGTGGCTTGCTTAGCTCAAGACACCACCGACTATTCCCACTTCGAGGAAATTGCCTCAATGGGTATTCCTCTCGTCTTCTTCGGTCGCACATGTCTCACCGACAAGTTCTCGTCTGTCACTGCCAATGGCGACGAAGCCGCACAGATGGCAACCAATCATCTCATTGAGACAGGAAGCAAGAGGATTGCCTTCATCGGCGGGCCCAATCATCTCGACATGGTGCGCAGGCGCAAGCATGGATATCTTGAGGCGCTGAGGGAGCATCGCATTCCCATCGATCGCGAGATGGTGGCTTGCGGCAAGATAGACTATCAGGTGGCGCTCGATGCAGCCAAGCGACTGCTCAGTCGTGACGACCGCCCTGACGCCATTCTCGCATTCAACGATATCATCACCTTTGCAGCCTTCACTGCCATCAAGGAGATGGGGCTTCGTATTCCCGAAGATGTTGCACTCATCGGTTTCACCGATGACCTGCATGCAGCATATGTCACACCCAAGATGTCGGCTATAGAAGACCAGTCGCACAAGATGGGAGCAAAGGCATGTGAGTTGCTCCTCAAGTCGATCAATGGCGACAAAAAAATATATAAGGAGATTGTTCCGCAGAAATTGGTGATACGTCAGACATCTGCGAAGAAATAGCAATACGTGTAGAATTTACACTATGCTATTTATGTATATAATTTGATAAATTGGTACTTTTTTAGCTATGATTTTACATTTTAATACCAAAAAATAACATTTTAGCAGTTGGGATTTAGTAAAAGTATGTATCTTTGCACTCGGAATAAAAACCAAAAGAACATATTGTTTAACTAAAACCATTGTTGCAATGAGTAAAAAAACTCTTGATTACAGCCAGCATGCCTGGTTATGTAAAATGATGTTGACGGCAATACTATTCGCCTTGCCGCTCATGTCATTCTTTGGTTCAGCAACATTGTCGGCAAAGACAGTTACGGGTGTCGTAACATCTGCCACAGACAATGAACCGCTGATCGGTGTTACCGTCAAGGTGGAGGGTTCTTCAACAGGAACCATTACCGACTTCGACGGAAAGTATTCAATCAATGCCAATCCCGGACAGACAATCGTCTTCTCCTACATCGGTTTCGTGTCGAAATCGGTGAAGGTGGGTGCTGCAAACACTATCAATGTGCAGTATAAACTCGCTTCAACTTCAGATTTAAGTATGAATATTGACGTGGATGCTGATTGTGGTGGCGTAGGTCCTGCCAATGGTGCTGTTTGTCTTGTGGATATCGTGGACATCCGCAAATACTTCTCTGGCTTCTCTGCTGAGTTAAAGTCGGTAGTCAATGACGGAGTGAATATTCCGTTTGATGCTTCGAAGATTCTCTATGGTGACATTGAGAATAATGGAAACTTCCGTGTTGAACTCCACAATATTTGGGGTAGTGGCACTGCTGCAGCTCCTGCATTCGACGGTGAGACACAGGTGGAAGGCAACAACTGCGTGCTTTCACTCGGCTATCAGAAGTCATGTAAATACACCATTGGTAACTTCTCTACCGAGCTGTTTGCAAAACCTTGGTAATTCTTGTATTATAAATTAGAAAATTTAGAAAGTATGAAAAAAATATCATCATTATTTCTGATGCTCTTTGCCATGAGCGCAGTGATGTTGTCGGCATGTAGCGACGACAGTAACCCCAATCCATTGGCAGACAGCAAAGGTACACTCAACATCACTCCCGCCGAACTAGCGTTCGGTGTGGAGGGTGGTGATGCCGTGTTCACAGTAGATGGCGGAACTGCTTTCGTGAGATCTGAAGCAGACTGGATTTCAGTAGCCCGTATATCAGGCGACAAGAAATCATCTTCTTTCTCTGTATTATGTGCAAAGAACACCGGTGAGGAGCGCCAAGGCACTATCCTTGCCAACCTGGACGGTGCCTTTGACCGCATTGTAGTGGCTCAGGCTGGAAAGATAGTAAAGCCAGAGGAGACTTACACCTTCCGTACTGCCAAGGAAATTGCCGCAGAGATGTATCCCGGATGGAACCTCGGTAACACTCTTGAGGCTTCAGGCGATGGTGTTGCAGCCGAGACAGCATGGCAGAATACCAAAACAACACAGGAGGTTATCGACTTTGTTAAGGCAAAGGGCTTTAAGTCGGTACGTATTCCTTGTTCATGGTATATCCACTCTACCAATGGCAAAATAGATGCCGCATGGTTGGAGCGCGTTAAAGAGGTTGTGGACTACTGTATGAATGCTGGTCTATATGTGGTGCTCAACGACCACTATGATGGTGGTTGGATTGAGGTAGAGGGATTCTCTAAGACTGCAGATAAGTATTCTAAGGTTGACGAAACCATTATCAGCGAGAAGTCAACAATGCTCAAGACACTTTGGACACAGATTGCCAATGCCTTCCAAAACTATGATGAACACCTGCTCTTCGCTGGTTTGAACGAGCCTTTCCAGAATTATAATCTCTTTAATGGTAAGGATGCCGAACTCACACCGATACTTCTGACCTATAATCAGGCATTTGTGGATGCAGTGCGCGCTACCGGTGGTAACAACGCACAGAGAACACTTGTTGTTCAGGGTCCGTCAACCGATATCACACTTGCCACAAAGGATGCATTCACTCTGCCTACTGATGCCGCTGAAAAGCGCTTGATGGTTGAGGTGCACTTCTATAACCCATGGAGCTTCGCAGGTCAGGAAGACGATGGAGCAACATGGTTCTGGGGTAAGGGCAATATAGGTTCAAGTCATAATACCACATACAACAAGGACGAGGACTCCATTAAGCCTCTTATAGAGAGTCTTAACAAGAAATTCTATGCCAACGGTGTGCCTGTTATTTTGGGTGAGTATAGTGCCCAGTGGCGCGAGATTGGTGATGAGCAGGCTATTCACGACAATTCAGTGAAAGCATGGTTTAAGGAGGTTACTGCTCAGTCAATCAACAATGGTGTGATACCAATGGCATGGGACATCAACTACACCAACCGTGGTGGTACTAAGGGTACAATGACAATCCTCGACCGCTCAAATAAAACTATTTTCAATCAGCCTGCTTATGACGGTATCACCGAGGGCGTGAAGGCTTCAACATGGAAATAACTCTGTTCTGTTATCGGTAATTAGGTAACATTTTGGTTTGGCCTCTCTGCTTTTTTATGGGCAGAGAGGTTTTTTTTGTATTAAAAGGTGTAAAAGATTTGGTTATAACGAAAATGTTTTGTAACTTTGTCGGCAAAATAGATACCTAATTAAAATGATTATGAAGAGAAACTGCCAATATATTAGAATGGTCTGGATGGTAGCACTCCTGTCATTCTTAACAATGTCAACCATTGCCTCTAATCTTTCGGAGTTGAAATTCCGACGGATTGACACCCGTAATGGTCTCTCCAACTCACAAGCTAACTGTGTGTTGAAGGACTCACGCGGATATGTGTGGATAGGCACAAAGTATGGTCTCAATCGATTTGATGGATTCCGCGTGCGCTCATTCTATTCCAAAACCTCAGCCAACAAGTCGCTCAAGTTTGATTTCTACGACGACCTCTACGAGGATGCCGACGGTATGATATGGATACGACAGAGTGTGCACTATTGTATCTTTAATCCCGACACCGAGATTTTCGACTATGATGTGGCTGCGTGGATGCAGAAGCACAACATTCCTGGCAATCCCGAGTATATTCATATCGACTCGCGCAAGAATATATGGGTGAAACCCTACAATGGCGACTTCTATTGCTATAATCCCCACACGGGCAGAGTGAAGAAATATGCCCTTGACTTGGAGAAGCTCGCCATTCGTAATGACGTGAATGTATCGTCGATGGCTGACCTTGGCAAGAGTGCCGTGGTGATATTCAATTCCGGTGACATCATCTGTCTGAACTCCGAGACGGGCAAGATAGACTGGGGCACACACTATGTGCGCAAGCATATAACATCAGTAAAAGATAATTATAAGATTTGGCTTAGTCCCAAGGGAGACTATTGGGTGGTGAGTCCGGCGGGCAGATGGGTGTATCGTCAGGATCGCAAGAAATGGTACAATTCGGTGGATGATATGCTCAGAGCCGACGGATTCAGCGATTTCCCAAAGGACATGTCGTTATGGGATGTACATTTCGTAGGCACTCGAGAATTGTGGTTTGCCACTGACCATGACGGACTTGTCATCTGTGATTACGAGACCAAGACCGTGAGCCAGTTCCATAATGAGCGCGACGACCGAACCACAGTGCCCAACAACACTCTCATCCGCCTCTGTGCCACCAACGACGGCAGTGTGTGGATATGCGGTATGCAAGGTGGCGTGAGCCAGTGCACACGCACTCCTTCCATCTTCGACCACTATCAGCTTGGAGTGGTCAACTGCATTTCCGAAGACCAAAATGGCAACTACTGGCTTGGCACCAACGACAAGGGTATCATCTGTTTTAATCCCAAGACAAAAGAGCAGAAGGTATATAATACGAAGAACAGCAAATTAATGTCGGACATCATGGTATGCGTGCTCAGTGCATCCGACGGTTCGGTGTGGGCAGGTACATACAATGGCGGTCTGTCGCATATCGTCAATGGTGCTGTCACCACCTATATGCCCTCTCTCGACGGTATTATCAACAAGAATATATGGGGACTGGCAGAAGACCGCGACGGAAATGTGTGGATAGGTACCCTCGGAACGGGTGTGCAGAAATACACGTCGAAGACCGGTAAGTTCTCTACATTCAATTCCGAAAATAAGAATGTGTCGAGTGACTATGTGTCGTCGATGCAGATGGCCGACAACGGATGGATTGTTGTGGGAACATCTGATTTCTATTCCGTCATCGACCCTAAAATAAACAAGGTGGTGAATATGTCCATCCCGTCCGACTCGTTGCGAGGTTTTGTGCCGGCTTCCTCTTCCACCCAAGTGATTATGGACAGTCGCGGGCTTGTGTGGTATGCCTCGCCTTCGGGACTTACGGTATATAACACCGAGAGCGGCAATGTGTTGCAGCTCGACGAGAAGAACGGTCTTGAAAGTTCTGACATCTGCGGTGTGATTGAGGACCGCATGAATAACATGTGGGTAGCCACAGAGTTTGGACTTGCTCATGTGATAGTTGACAAGAAGGACGGTGAGTGGACCTTCGATGTGGTCAACTACTCCCAGCTGGACGGTCTGCTGCCAGGTCCCCACAACAAGCGTTCGATGTGTCTCACTCACGATGGCAACATCCTCCTCGGCGGAGCCAGTGGTGTGGATGTTATCTCGCCGAGTAAGTTGCGAAGCAATATAAAGCGTGGTATGCCCGTATTTGTCGGATTGATGCTCTTTGACAAGGAGATTGGCATCGGCACTGTATATGACGGCCGCATTGTGTTGCACGAGTCGCTCGAAAAGTCACGCCGACTCGTGCTGAAGAGCGACGAGAGCCAGTTTACCATACAGATGGGTACCAACCAGGGACTTGCCGACAACAACGTGCAGTTCACATATCGACTGGAGGGACTGAGCGACAACTGGATAACCACAGAGCCCAACGACCCGAATATATCGTTCACCGGACTGCCCTCGGGCACATACACCCTCGTGGTCAAACTTGTAGGTGACGACGACGATAAAGCCAAGGAAAGCCGACTGCAGATTGTAGTCGAACCGCCTTTCTATGCCACATGGTGGGCTTATGCCTTATATATTCTCATTGCCTTGCTTGTACTCTATTTGTGGACGCGTCATGAGAAGAAGAAGCTCAACTTCGAGCGCATGAAGATGCAGAAGGAGACCGAGCGTCAGCAGTCGAACATCAAGTATGAGGTGTATTCGGGTGTCAACGAGGAGTTGCGCCAGCCCTTCGAGAAGGCGTTTGTATATCTTGAAGAAATGATGAAGAACGAGAACGACGAGCAACGCTATCAGCAGATGCACGAACTGCGCGAGACTCTCGACGGTGTATTCATCAAGATGACCGAGCACATGGAGAACAAGGAGAAGAAGGAACTTATTGTGCCCAAGATCACTGAGACCGAGATCACCAGTGTTGATCAGCAACTCGTGGATAAGGCTACGGCATACGTGGAGAGCAATATCTCCAATGGCGACATCACTGTAGAGACGATGAGCGAGGCTCTCAACATGTCGAGGGTTCATCTGTATAAGCGACTCACTGCTATCACAGGTCAGACTCCCTCGGAGTTTATCCGCGACATACGCCTTCGCCATGCCGAGCGATTGCTTCGCCTGAGCCAGCTCACGGTGAGTGAGGTGAGCTACAAGGTGGGTATCAACAATCCTCGCTACTTCTCCAAATACTTCAAGGATAAGTATGGAATGTTGCCATCACAGTATAAATTACAAGAATCTGACGAGAAATAACATTTTGTGCATAGAGATATAACATAAAAGTTTGCGTTTCTCGGGAGAAAAGCGTAACTTTGCAGCAGTAATAAATTAAAAATAATTAATAACATTAGGTATGAAGATTTTCAATCTACGAATGATGCTTGCATCAACAGTGCTCGCCGGAGCCGTTATGGCTCCCGTGTCGCTATGGGCAGCAGGCTATCAGAAGCAGGGTAGGTGCATCACGCTCTCTCTGCCCGCAAAACCCAAACAGGCTAAAACAGTTAGGCTGACCATCGTCAGCGATAACATCATCCGTGTGGAGGCTACTCCCGAAGATGCAATCCCGCAGAAGCGCAAGAGTCTTGTGGTGGTCAACCGCGAAGGCAAATATACTGCCGACGTCAAGGAGGACGACCGCATGGTGACTGTTGAGACTGCCGCCATCATCGCCAAGGTGGAGAAGCAGACTGGCAAGCTCACCTTCATCGACAAGACCACAGGCAAGGTGCTCCTTCAGGAGGCTGACGGCAGTAAGACATTCACCAAGTATGTATCCAATCAAACTGAACTCCCCGAGAACTACCGCCCGACATCTCCCGACGAGGTGAACTGGGGCAAGAAGACCGACCTCTACAAGCTGTCGCTTGAGGATCGCTCGGGATATTCGTGGCATGCCCTCTTCGAGAGTGATGCCGACGAGGCTTTCTACGGGCTTGGTCAGCATCAGTCGGAGGAGATGAACTATAAGGGACGCAATGAGGAACTCTTCCAATATAATACTAAGGTGGCAATCCCCTTCGTGGTCAGCAACAAGAACTACGGTATCCTTTGGGATTCTTATTCCTACGGACGCTGGGGTAATCCTAACAACTATCAGCAGCTTCATCGTGCCTTCAAGCTCTACGACAAGAACGGTCGTCAGGGCTCGCTCACTGGTACATATACCGAAGAGAGCGGCAAGGTGATTGAGCGTCGCGAGGACTCGCTATACTACGAGCACTCGGGCGTGGTGGGACTTCTGCCGCAGGACATCAACCTTGGCAAGTCGAACGTCGTATATCAGGGCGAAATAGAGGCTCCCGCAACAGCCAAGTATCGCTTCATCCTTTATTACTCTGGATATGTGAAGGTGTATATGGGCGGCCGATTGGTAGTGCCCGAGCGCTGGCGCACGGCTTGGAACCCCAATGCATATAAGTTTGAGGTGGATCTCAAGAAAGGCGAGCGTACTCCATTGCGAGTTGAATGGCAGCCTGACGGTGGCGTGGCATACTGCGGACTGCGTGCTGCCACACCGCAGACTGAGGCAGAGCAGGGTAGGGTGTCTATCTGGGCTGAGATGGACAAGGAGATGGACTACTACTTCATCGCCGGCAACAGTTATGATGACGTAATCAAGGGCTATCGCTTCCTCACCGGTCGTGCCCAGGTGATGCCTAAGTGGACACTCGGATTCTGGCAGAGCCGCGAGAAATATTTCACTCAGGATGAGGTGGAGACAACCCTCGCTGAGTTCCGCAAGCGTCAGATTCCTATCGACGTGATGGTGCAAGACTGGTTCTACTGGGAAGAGGACAAGTGGGGCAGCTTTAAGTTCGACCCCAAGCGATTCCCCAACCCAAAGGGTATGGTTGACTTTATCCATAACAACAATGCCCGCATCCTCATCTCGCATTGGCCAAAGTATTATGCCTCTACCGACAACTACAAGGCATTCGACAAGAACGGATGGATGTATCAGCAGGCCATCAAGGACAACATCCTCGACTGGGTAGGTCCTGGCTATCTTGGTTCGTTCTACGACGCATACTCCGCAGGCGCACGCAAACTCTTCTGGCAGCAGATGCACGACAATCTCTATACCCTCGGCATCGACTGCTGGTGGATGGATGCCTCGGAGCCAAACGTGCGCGACTGCACTCCTATCGAATATCGCAAACTCCTCTGCGGTCCTACCGCAATGGGTACGAGCGACGAGTATTTCAATGCATATTCTGTAGTAAATGCCGATGCTATCTACAACGGTCAGCGTTCGGTGGATAACAACAAGCGCGTCTTCCTCCTCACCCGCAGCGGTTTTGCAGGCGAGCAGCGTTTCTCCACCGCTACATGGAGTGGAGATATCGGCACACGTTGGGAGGATATGCGTGCGCAGATGACTGCCGGACTCAATTTCTCTATGGCTGGTGTGCCCTTCTGGGGTATGGACCAGGGTGGATTCTGTGTTGAGAACCGCTATGTGGATGCACAGAAGTTGTATGAGAAGAGTGGATATGAGAACGAGGATCTGAAGGAGTGGCGCGAGCTAAATGCCCGCTGGAATCAGTTTGGCTGCTTCATTCCTCTATATCGTGCCCACGGTCAGTGGCCCTATCGTGAGGTGTGGAACCTTGCTCCCGAGGGACATCCTTGCTATAATGCCATCGTATATTACGACAAACTGCGCTATCGCATGATGCCTTACCTCTATTCAATGGCTGGTTGGGTCAACTATAAGGACTACACCATGCTGCGTGGTTTGGTTATGGACTTCGGCTCCGACTCCAAGGTGCTCAACATCGGCGACCAGTGGATGTTTGGTCCTGCCTTCATGGCATGTCCTATAGGCACCTACAAGGCTCGCTCGCGCGATGTATATTTCCCCAAGCAGTGCTCATGGTATGACCTCTACACAGGCAAGAAGTATGCTGGCGGTCAGACGGTTTGCGTGCCTGCTCCTTACGAGAAGATGCCGGTGTTTGTTCGCGAGGGTGCTATTGTTCCCTTCGGTCCAGAGATTCAGTGGAGTGACGAGAAGAAGCCCGAACTCATCAACCTCTATGTATATACCGGTGCCAACGGCGAGTTTGAGCTTTATGAGGACGAAGGCACTAACTACAACTACGAGAAGGGCAAGTCATCGAAGATTCTCTTCCAGTGGGATGATGCCTCCAAGACACTCACCATCGGTGCCCGTCGTGGATCGTTCAACGGTATGCTGAAGACCCGCCGCTTTAACGTTGTGCTTGTCAAGGACGGCACACCGCTCAACCTCGACAATCCAGAGGGCAAGCTCGTTGACTATAGTGGCAAGGCCATTACAGTGAATATGTAATTGTGACAACAGCTATTCTCTTGAGTACTGACACGACTGTTGTCATTTCCGTTTTATGTTCCCCACTGCGGAATGTACGTTCCGCGGTGGGGAACGCTTATTTTATATAGTCATGTTTCCTAGTGTTGTTGTCTTAGATAACTTAGTTGTCGTAACAAAACGTATAGTGGCGGGTGAGAAGACTGAATTTACAATTTGTGTGTATTTCTTTGCACAAATCAAGAAATGCGTCTTGCTGAGAAGATTATTTCCATAAGAATGCGATATCTGAAAAAGATTTCATACCTTTGCACCTGTATATTCAGACAAAGATTTCAGGATAATATGGTAAGACAATGTTTTATACTGTTCGGTTGCTTAGCTTTGGGCGAACTGATAGTAAGGTTTACAGGCGTGAAACTGCCGGCGAGTATCATCGGCATGCTCATACTTACGCTCTTGTTGAAACTGAAGGTCATCAAACTGGAATGGGTGCGTGGCCTTACGGATTTCCTCATAGCTAATCTCGGCTTTTTCTTCGTGCCACCTGGCGTGGCACTTATGCTCTATTTCGACTTGATAAATGCCGAAATAGTACCTATCGCCTTGGCCACTCTGTTGAGCACAATCATCGTGCTCATTATCACGGGACATACTCATCAGACGGTGAGCAAGGGAGAGAACAAGGTGCGCGAGAAAATACATATCAAAAAACACGAATGACACAAAATATGAAAGACATCATCAGTAACGAATATTTCATGCTCGCCCTTACCTTCGGCGTGTATTATCTGGCCAAGACATTACAGCGTCGCCTTGGCTGGGTGCTTTTTAATCCAATACTTATTGCCATAGCCATCATAATAGCCTTTCTGTTAGTGATGGATATCCCATACGACACTTATCACGAGGGGGCAAAGTTGATTGAGTTTTGGTTGAAGCCAGCAGTGGTGGCACTTGGTGTGCCGCTCTATCTGCAACTCTCGTCAATAAAAAAGCAATTCCTTCCGATATTGGCATCGCAGATGATGGGATGTATAGCTGGCATAGTGAGTGTGGTGATAATAGCAAAGCTACTTGGCGCGTCCGACCCTGTAATCATGTCGCTCGCAAGCAAGTCGGTCACCACACCGATTGCCATGGAAGTGACACAGGCTTTGGGCGGAATACCTTCGCTCACGGCTGCCATTGTGGTGATTACGGGACTCATCGGTGCTATCATCGGTTTCAAGACGCTTTCTGTGGGACATGTACATAATCCGATGGCTCTCGGTCTGTCGATGGGAGCCGCCTCGCATGCCATCGGCACTACAGCTGCAATGGACCGCGACCAGTTCGTAGGTGCATACGCCAGTTTGGGTCTCACCCTCAACGGAATCCTCACCGCCCTTCTCACTCCTACGGTAATAGAAGTTATCAATAATTTTTAATGATAGTGCTAATTTTGACATAGAATAAATAGGCTTTTGCTCTGATTAGCAAAAAAAGTAGGGATATTGTTGTGTAGTTCGGAAATAATTTGTATCTTTGCAGAAAATTTTCGTTTGTCTAAATCTAAATGACAATAACTCTACTGTATGAAAAGACTATCAACCCTATTCTTGGTCATTATGGCCATAGCTTGCGGAGCCACTGCCCGCGAGAGAATTAACTTTGACAAAGGATGGCGATTTGCACTCGCTGACTCGGTGCAGATGTCTGCTCTGGATTATAACGACAGCAAGTGGCACAAACTCAATGTGCCCCACGACTGGGCTATCGAGGGAGACTTCTCTGCTTCGGCACCGTCGGGCAATAGCGGCGGTGCATTGCCTGGCGGTATCGGATGGTATCGCAAGACATTCACAGTTGATAATGCTGACAAGGGAAAGATGATGTACATCGACTTTGACGGGGTGTATATGAATGCAAAGGTGTGGATCAATGGCACATTGCTCGGACGGCGACCATACGGATATAGTTCGTTCCGCTACGACCTTACACCTTATATTATATATGGAGGGAAGAACGTGGTGGCAGTGCGTGTGGATAACAGCGACCAGCCCAACAGCCGATGGTATAGCGGATGCGGCATCTACCGCCATGTGTGGCTCAACAAGACGGCAAGAATCCATGTAGCCCACTGGGGCACGCATGTGGTGGCTGAGGGTAATAAGGTGAAGGTTGATGTGACGGTTGACAATCCTGACAATGCCAAGTTTGCCGTGCGCAACACATTGCTCGACCGCGAAGGCAGGGTTGTGGGCAAAGCCATGGGCATAAAGTCGGTAATCAAGGTGAGCAAACCAAAATTGTGGTCGTGCGAATCACCTTATATATATACCTTGAGGACTGAAATAGTGGCTGGAGGCAAAGTGGTGGATACATACGAGACCACCACTGGATTCCGTACCTTCAAATTCGATGCCGCCAAGGGATTCTCGCTCAACGGAAAGTCGATGAAGATAAACGGTGTGTGCCAGCACCATGACCTCGGTTGCCTGGGTGCGGCTATCAATGAAGATGCCCTTCATCGCCAGCTTCGCATACTGAAGGAGATGGGCACCAACGCCATACGCTGCTCGCATAATCCTCCAGCGCCCGAACTGCTCGCCATGTGTGACACGATGGGATTTATAGTCATGGATGAGTCGTTTGATATGTGGCGCCGACGCAAGACTCAGAACGACTATGCCCGATTTTTTGACGAATGGGCAGATCGCGACCTCACCGACCTTGTACTGCGCGACCGCAATCATCCCTCTATCCTCATGTGGAGCATAGGCAACGAGGTACTCGAACAGTGGTCGTCGGCTGATGCTGATAATCTCACCGCCGAACAGGCTAACCTTATACTCAATGCAGGACATGATGCATCCACTCTCGCTCATGGAGAGGAACTGAGCGTCAACTCGATACTCACCCGCAACCTGTGTGCCATCATCCGTCGCTACGACACCACTCGTCCCATCACTGCAGGATGCAATGAACCCGACCCCAAGAACCACCTCTTCAAGAGTGGAGCACTGGACATCATCGGATTCAACTATCACCATCAGTGGGTGAAGGATGTACCAAAAAATTTCCCCGGACAGCCATTTATATTCTCAGAGAGCGTGTCGGCATTGCAGACACGAGGGTTCTATATGATGCCGAGCGACAAGGTGTATAAGGCACCCGTGGAGTGGTGGTTGCCCTATCAGGACCCATCGTTCCAATGCTCGGCATACGACAACATGCACGCATCATGGAGTTCGACTCACGAGGAGACATGGGACGTGGTGAAGCACAACGACTTCGTGGGAGGACAGTTTATATGGACAGGCTTCGACTATATCGGCGAGCCCACGCCCTACGGATTCCCTGCACGCAGCAGTTACTTCGGTCTCATCGACCTCGCCGGATTCCCCAAGGACACATATTACATGTATCAGAGCGAATGGACAGACAAGCAGGTGCTGCACCTCTTCCCACACTGGAACTGGCTTGAGGGTCAGGACATAGACATGTGGTGTTATTATAACAATGCCGACGAGGTGGAACTATTCATCAACGGACGTTCGCAGGGGGTGAAGGCTAAGAAGGACTCGCACGAGTATCATCTCATGTGGAGGGTTAAGTTTGAACCGGGAGAGGTGAAGGCTGTGGCACGTAAGGATGGCAAGGTGGTGGCTGATAAGGTGATACGCACTGCAGGAGCACCAGCCGCACTCAGACTGACTGCCGACCGTACTCACTTTGGGAAGAATCCCAATGGGGATAATCTCGCATTCATCTCTGTAGAAGTGGTGGATAAGGATGGTAATCTCTGTCCGAGAGCCGAGGACCAGATATTCTTCGATGTTGAGGGTGGTAGGATTGTTGGCACAGACAACGGCAATCCCGTGTCGATGGAGCGATTTAAGGAACCCAAGCGCAAGGCCTTCAACGGTAAATGCCTCGTAGTTGTTGCCACCGATGGTGGCGACGTGAAGCTCAAGGCAAGGGGATACCAGCTGCAAGGCGGAGAGATATTGATTAGGAATTAGGAATTAGAAATTAGGAATTATATGAAAAGACTATTATCAACAATGGTGCTGGCTGCCGGAATGATGGTGGCAATGGCACAGCCAAAGGCCTCGCATTGCGGAGGCTGCGGCGGCGGAGCCTGTGATAAAGGCGACGCAGTGGAGAAGGCAGTGCAGGAGACACTCGCCAAGATGACCGTACACGAGAAAGTGCAACTGTTGCACGCTCAGAGTAAATTCACATCAGCTGGTGTGCCTCGCCTCGGTATTCCCGAACTGTCGATGAGCGACGGTCCTCACGGATGTCGCGCCGAGATAGAATGGAACTCGTGGAACTACGCCAATTGGACAAACGACTCCATCACTGCATTCCCGTCACTCACATGCCTCGCTGCAACATGGAACCGTGACCTCTCGGCCCTCTATGGAGATAAGGTCAGCGAGGAGTTCGCATATCGAAAGAAGGATGTTCTCCTTGGTCCAGGTACCACTATCGCCCGTTGCCCGTTCAATGGCCGTAGTTTTGAATATATGGGTGAGGATCCCTATCTCGCCGGTGAGATGGCAGTACCCTATATCATCGCCGCACAGAAGAACGGAGTGGCATGCTGCCTCAAGCATTTCTTCCTCAATAATCACGAGGTAAACCGCATGACTGTTAATGTCAACGTGTCGGAGCGTGCCGTGGAGGAAATCTATCTGCCTGCTTTCGAGAAATGCGTTAAGGAGGCCAAAGTATGGTCGATGATGGGCTCATACAATAAGTGGCTCAACCGCCATTGCTGTCAGAATGACTCCCTGCTCAACGGTATCCTCAAGAATCGTTGGGGATTCGATGGAGCTGTCATAAGCGACTGGGGTGGAACCCACGACACATGGGAGGCTGCCACTGGCGGTCTTGACATCGAGATGGGCTCTTACACTAACGGTATGACTGCCGACAACTCACAGGGATATAACACATACTATCTTGCCGACCCATTTGAACAGCTTGTCAGAGACGGAAAGGTTTCGATGGATGTGCTAAACGACAAGGCAGCACGTGTGTTGCGTCTTATCTTCCGCACTGCGATGAATCCTCATAAGACACGCGGAAAACTATGTACCGACGACCACTATCAGGCTTGTCGCGAGATTGGTCAGGAAGGTGTTGTTCTATTGAAAAATGGAAATATTGAAAAATTGAAAGATATAAACATTCTCCCTCTCGACGCCTCTCGTTATGGTCGTATCCTTATTGTTGGTGACAATGCTATCCGCAACATGAGTCAGGGTGGAGGTTCGTCGGAGCTTAAGACCAAGCGCGACATCTCGCCCCTCGAAGCACTCAAGGCTCTCTATGGCGACAAGATTGACTTTGCCCAGGGATATGAGGCTGGTCGTCCGATGTATGCTCGAGTTGATGAAGTGCCCGCCGCTACTCAGGCTCGCCTCAAGGCCGAGGCATTGGAGAAAGCAAAGAATGCCGACCTTATCATATTTATAGGCGGTATGAACAAAAACCATCAGCAGGACTGCGAGGGTGGTGACCGTCTTACCTATGATCTCTCTTATGGTCAGAACGAACTAATCAGCGAACTGGCTAAGATTCAGCCGAATATCGTTGCCGTGATGTATGCGGGCAATCCTTATGCCACACCATGGCTTGGTGAGGTTAAGGCACTCCTGCAGTGCTGGTATCTCGGATCGGAATCAGGTTCTACCCTTGCCAACATCATCTCGGGCAAGGTTAATCCCTCGGGCAAGTTGCCCATCACCTTCGCCAAGAAGAAGGAGGATTATCCCTGCTTCCAGTATGGCGAGGAAGGTTATCCCGGTGTCAACGACCAGGTATATTACAAGGAAGGTATATACGTAGGTTATCGTCATTTTGATACTCGCAAGGTTAAGCCCCAGTTCCCCTTCGGCTTCGGACTGAGCTACACCACATTCAAGTATGGTAAGGCCACTATTAGCGAGGTAACCTGTGATAAGGATGGCGAAGGTTGCTGCAAGGCAAAGGCACCTTTGTATAAGGTTTCAATCCCTGTTAGCAATGTTGGCAAGCGTGAGGGCAAGGAGATTGTCCAGCTTTATATTGGCGACGACAAGTGTTCTGTTGACCGTCCTGTCAAGGAGTTGAAGGGATTCCAGAAGATTGCCCTTGCTCCCGGCGAGACCAAGACCGTTGACTTCTGCATCACCCTCAAGGATCTCCAGTTCTTCGACGAGGCTACTCATTCATGGAAGGCAGAGCCTGGCAAGTTCAAGGCCTACATCGGTGCCAGCGAACTTGATGTCCGCGCTATAGTCCCCTTCACGTTGAAATAAATACTGACAAATCTTATAATTAACTCAAATATAAAACTCCCGAGGCATTTACGACTCGGGAGTTTTTCTTTGTAATTATTCTTTTAATAATTTGATATCGCTCGGTATATTATTCGATGGTGAGGAATCGTGAAAAGCCTGTCATGTCGAAGACTTTCTTAATTTGTGGCTTGACGCCAATGAGTTTCATTGTGCCCTTCTTGGCTGATATCATCTTCTGAGCCTTTAGGATGACGCGCAGACCGCTACTGGAGATGTATTCGAGGGTATTGCAGTCAAAGACAACGTTTGCTCCGCTCTCCGAAAGGATGGGACTTATCTCTCGTTCAAACTCTCCGGCGTTGATGGTGTCTATTCTCTCGCCGGTCTTGACAGTCACTATGCTGTCGGTTCTAATTATTTCTGCCATTGTCGTATGTCTTATTTGATTTGTAAAAATTATATTGTTTTCTTCAGTGTGAGAATATTCTTGCCGTCGAGGCGCTGATAGGTGACTTCGTTCATGATGTTCTTTACGATATAGATGCCCAGTCCGCCTATCTCCCTATCCTCTGCCGAGAGGGTGATGTCGGCTTCCTCCACCTTTGTGGGGTCGAACTCCTTGCCCTTGTCGGTGATGGTGAACACGAGGTTATGGCTGTCGCAATGTGCCATGATGGTAATCTTCTCGCCCATCTCGCGGGGGTAGGCGTAGAGGATGACGTTTGATACCACTTCCTCGAGTGCAAGGTTGAGATTCATCGTTAGTTCGGGGTCGAGACCAAGCTCTTCCGCAACTCCTTCTACAAAGACAGCGAGCCGCTCGAGCTCCTCTATCTGATTGTTGATAACGATTTCTTTTTCCATAATGTTATATTTTTTTGTTAATATTTATTCGTATTACCATGATGGTGAGGTCGTCACTCTGTTCGGCTCCGTTGGCATGGGCGACAACACTGTTTGACGCCAACTCCACAAGGTCCTTTGCCTGAAGGTGGTGCTTGCCGGTGAGTATGTCTATGAGATGATTATCGCCGAAGAGCTCTTGCGACTTGTTCTCCGCCTCGGTGAGTCCGTCGGTGTAGAGGAAAAGGGTGACGCCATCTACAGAAGGATATTCCTGCGCCTCGAAGTCGAAACCGTCGAAGAGGCCTGCGGGGATATTGGGTACAAGGTCCATGAACGCGGGCTTGCCGTCGGATGGGATGATGACGGGTGGATTGTGACCGGCATTGCAGAAGGAGAGATGACCCGTAGCGAGGTCGATGACTCCTACGAAGAGGGTGATGAACATACCGCTCTCGTTGCTTTCGCCCATCGTGTCGTTGATGCTGCGCACTATCTGTTGAGGAGTGAGACCTTGTGCCGCCACTGTGCGGAAGAGGTTGCGGCAAACTGCCATAAGCAATGAGGCGGGAATGCCCTTGCCGCTGACGTCGCCGATGACGAAATAGAATTTCTCGCCTAGGATGAGGAAGTCGTAGAGGTCGCCTCCCACCTCCTTGGCTGGTGTTAGGGTAGCGAAGATGTCGATATCCTTGCGGTCGGGGTAGGGCGGGAAGATCTTCGGAATCATACCCATCTGTATGTCGTGGGCAATGCGCAGTTCGCCCTCGATGCGCTCCTTGTTGGCTGTGGTGGTCTTGAGTTCCTCGATATAATCCACCAGCGAGTGCTGCATGTCGCGGAAGGCGCGGCTGAGGAGGGCTATCTCGTCGTCGCCACGGATGACGGGAACCTCCTTGTCGAAGTTGCCGCGGGCGATGACATTTGCCGAGCGTGCAAGGCGCTCAAGGGGATGCACTCTCTTGCGTATGACAAGGATGCACACCACCATCATCAGGAAGATACCCACTGCCATCATTACGATGAGCCACATCTTGAGGCGGTTGTAGCCTCCGAAGATGTCGCCTTCGGGACATACGATGGCGATGCTCCATCCCACACGATTGAGTGGGGTGTAGAAAACGTAGGAGTCCTCGCCGCCTGTGACGTTTTCTCCCGACACGGCATACATGCCACGCTTGGCGCTCGTCATGAGTTCGCCAACAGTGCGTATCTCGGGGAAGTCGCCCTCAAGGGTTTCGGTGAAGATGGTCTCGCGTCCTATTATCGATGAGTCGGGATGCACAAGATATATGCCACCGCGACCGAGGGCAATGGTGTGGGAGTTGGGGTAGGGTTTCATGTTGTTGATAATCTTCGACAACCATTGCTGGTCGATGTCCAACGCCATCACTCCCACGAAGTTGCCTTGTTTGTCGTGGATAGGCATCGAATACGAAAATATCTGCTCGATTTGCAACTTGCCAGTTTCGGGGTCTTCATACACGTCGTTGTAGGGGTCGGTCCAATAAGGAGAGTTTAGTAATTTTGGTATCTGATACCAATCCAAGTAATGATAGTCATACGTTTTGCTGCCCTCCTGTTCGATGGTGATGGAACCATCCTCCTCCCTGCCGGCATAGATGGAGTAATAATGTCCTTTGTTCTTGAAATGCTCGGGTTCAAAAGCCAAAGAGCATCCCGTAAGCACGGGGTTGTTCTCCACAATCATGCGGGCGTAGGCATACATCGAGTCTGCATCGGCGAGATGGCGCGTGATAAACGGATACATATTATTTGCACTGTTCTCTACCGTATTGAGTATGTTGTTTAGTCTCAACACGGTATTGTCGAGTTCGCACATTGCCAATTTCTCTGCCTCGTCCTTGATGGCCTGTCGAGAGTAGTAGAAATTGGTGGCAAAGTTGACAAAGAAGATGAGCGAGGCAAGCAATGCCACAAACACGCTCAGTTGAGCTGCGAATGATTCTCTGAATTTTTTCATATTGCTGCCCTCCTATCTTACTATGTCGTTATAATGAGTCTGTCGGTCGATGAAGCCGCACTCCACCATCAAGCGGTTGGCGAGCTCCACCTCCTCCTTATACAGTTTGAACGGAGTCTTGCCCGTTTTGTCCTTCTGCAGCCGCAGTATCTCGCGGAGCATCAGTTTCTGTATCACTCTGTTGGTTGACACCTTATGGCGGTTTACATAGTCCATCACAATCTCCAAAGCCTCGTCGGGGTGAGAATGACACCACTCCCAACCTCGGCGTGAGGCACGGGCAAAGCGCACGGAGGTATCCTTGTGAGCATTGTAGTAGGCGGCTGTTGTGTAGAGTCCGTCGTCGGGTATGTCGTAGCCATGGTCGGCAAAGCGATAGACGCAGTTGTCGTCGAGTTGTACGTTAGACTGTTTGAGCAAATTATACTCGTTGTAGCTCATGGCGAGTGTGGCGTCGATGGCTCCCGAGAGGAAGAGCGACACGTTGTTGGTGAAGCGGATGAAGTGGTAGTCGAGTTGCTCCTTTTTGTTGGCGATCATAGCCACCAATGAGAATCCGGCATTCCATTTCCCTACCCTCGCACCTTTCATCTTAAGGGGATTCTTGCCGTCGCGTCCCACGATTACTGTACCGTTATGACGTGCGGTTTGCAGGATATTCACGAGGTTGGTGCCCCAGTCTCTAATTTTGATGGCATCTAGGAGCTGTGTGGTGATGAACTGGCATTTCCCTTCCTTGAGTAGTACATGCGACGACTGCGAGTTGCTGGGGAAGATGATGTTAACATCGAGACCCTCGTCCTTGAAAAATCCCTTCTCCTTTGCCACGAAATATCCGGCAAATTGTGCCTGGGCATTCCATTGTGGGGCGAAGGTCACTCGGGTGAGAGCCTTCACCGCTGCCGTGGTGGTCCACAGCAAGAGCATAAATATTATTTTCTTCATACTTTCTTTAATTATTCATATTTTAATTGACTTCGTCGAACTATGTTTCTTAATTATATTTGTCTTTCCGCCAACTGATAGAATAGGCCGTGCCTTGACATCAGTTCGTCGTAGGTGCCCTCCTCGGCAATCTCGCCTTTGTCGAGGACGATGATGCGCGAGCAATTACGTATGGTGCTCAGTCGGTGGGCGATGACGATGCGCGTGCAGTCGAGTCGGTCGATATTCTCAGCCACTATGCGCTGCGAGATATTGTCGAGCGCACTTGTCGCCTCGTCCATGAGGAGGATGGTGGGGTTGGCAATCAGGGCGCGTGCGATGAGGAGGCGCTGCTTCTGTCCGCCACTGAATCCCTGGTTGCCCTCGCTCACGATGGTGTGCATCTGCATGGGCATCTCGCGTATGTCGTCGGCAATGCCTGCCATCTCTGCCGCCCGCCATGCGTCGTCGATGGTGCTGTTGGGGGCAGTGACGGTGATGTTGCTGAAGATGTCGCCGGCAAAGAGGCTGCCGCCCTGCAGACAGGTGCCTATCATGCGGCGCAGACTGGTCTTGTCGCATTTGGCGAGGTCGTAGTTGTCGTAGAACACTCCTCCTGCCTGTGGATGCTCGAATCCCAAGAGCAGACGGAGCAGGGTGCTCTTGCCGCATCCCGACGCTCCCACAATCGCCACATATTCGCCGGGATTGATCTTGAGATTGAAATGGCGGAAGAGCCAGTTGCCGTCGTTGTTATAGCGGAACGAGAGGTCGCTCACCTCGATGCTGCCGCTGAGATATTGCACCTGGGGCGCGTCGGGGGTGAGTTCGGGCGTGGTGTTGAGCACCGGTTCGGCTATCTTGATAAGCGGACTTACCTGGGCGATGTCGGGGATGATATTGATGATGGCAGTGAGGGCGGTGGCAATCATGCCGTAGGCCACACTGAAGGCGATGAAGTCGGACATGCTGACGTGGGTCTCGATGGCATACCACCAAATGACGGCGAGACTGCCCGTCTGACACAGGGCGATGAGTGCCGGCATGATTTTCACCCACATCGAGGGATTGTAGGAGATGTGAGCGCAATGGCGATAGAGGTCGAGCCACTTGGTGAAGACTCGTTTCTCCGACCCCGTGAGCTTGATCTTTTGTATGCCGGCAAACATGTTATACTCCATTCCGTCGAGCATCGACTTGTGTTCGGCAAGTTCGCGCTCCTCGTTGTGCATCTGTATGGCATACACCACAAGCAATGTCAACTGGATGAAGAGCAGGACGAGTGAGGGCAACAACAGCGACTTGGCATAGACGAGTATCTGGAACACGTAGATGACGGAGAAGATAACGGTGATAAGTGCTCCGAGGATGGTGTTGTTGGCAAGCGAACAGAGTTGGCGTATCGACGTGACGCGGTTAGTGATTTCGCCCGACGAGTATTTCCAGAAGAAGGAGGTGTCGAGGGTGAGGATGCGTGCCATCACCGCACTCTGTAGATTGATGCCGAGGATGTCCTTGAGGCGCAGTATGAGTTTGTTGCGCATTACCTCCATGAGTGCCGTTCCCACAACGACTCCTCCGAAGAGGGCTGCCACGGGGAAAAGGTCGAAGAGGATGCCATTAGGTATGATGCTGTTGAAGATCAGTTTGTTGATGAACGGGATAAACATGCCGAATAGACTCACTACAAGGGCAGTGGAGAGAACAGCGAAAATGGCAGAGGTGGGTAGTATGCGCAGTGCATATTTCATAAGATCGATACCCTTGAGCGGTCGTGGCGGCAAGGCGTGATAGAAGGTAAGTGCAAGAGGTTTAACGTTCTGCATTAGTTCGGCATTCACTATCTTTTCATCGCCATTAGGGAAGATGCATTTATAGCCAAACACCCATTTGCGTGGCAGGAAGAGCAGCATGTTGCTATCCTTGTCCTGTCCCAACTTCGCGCCGATGGTCATCTTCCACCATTGACCCTCGAGTTCTACCTTGCGTTGCATGATGCCTCGTGGGCGAAGTATCTGTTCGAGTTGCTCGTCGGGAGTGAGAAAGCCGTCATTATCTAGGGTATAGTCGCTTACGCCCAAGTGCTCCAACAATCGATGGAGCACACGGTCGCCTGAGCCTCGTATGGAACCTTTGTTCACCTTGAATCCCATGTCGGCAGCGGCATCTCCGAACACTTCCCTGAGTGTTGCTGTCTCACGTTCCTCTCTCTTATTTATCTGGTCGTCTAATAACATATCTAATTCCTCATCCCTAATTCCTAATTAATTCCTCATACCTACCGCCTTGCGCCATTAGTTCGTCGTGGGAGCCACGTTGCACGATGCGGCCCTTGTCCATCACGATAATCTCGTCGCAATCGCGGATGGTGCTCAGTCGGTGGGCGATGACGATGGTGGATGCACCGCATTGACGGATGCTCTGCATCACCTCACTCTCCATCACCGTGTCGAGCGCACTCGTAGCCTCGTCGAGGATGAGAATCACCGGCTCGCGTGCCAGTGCCGTGGCAATCTCAAACCTCTGTCTCTGTCCGCCCGAGAAGTTGCCACCACCCTTTACGAGTCGCGTGTTGAATCCCCTGGGGCGGGATATGATGTCGTCGCGTATGCCGGCATCGATACATGCCATCGTCATGGTGAAATCCTCGATGGAGTGATCCCACATCTTAATGTTCTCGGCGATGGTGTCGTCGAAGAGCACCACGTTCTGGTCGATACATGCCACAGAGTTGACAAACTCGTCGCGGGAGATGTCATGGCTGTCGCGCCCGTCGAAGAGAATCTCTCCGCTCCAAGGCTGATAGAGCCCCGTGAGGAGTTTGGCAATTGTGCTCTTTCCGCAGCCCGAGGCACCCACGATGGCAACGCTCTTGCCGGGGTGGAGGGTCATCGAAAAATCACGTATCAGAGGGGCGGCACTCAGACTATATCCGAATGTCACGTTCTTCATCTCAATCATTCCACCTAACTTGGCATTGTGCGCGGGGCTCTCTCCCTTGCCAGTCTGTTCGGCGGGATAGGCCATCACGTCGTCGATACGTTCCATCTGGGAGCGCATCTCGAGAACGGTGGTGGAGCCCTGCATAAGCCCCATGGCGGGTTTCATAAACTCAGCCATGAATCCCTGGAACGCCATCAGCATACCGATGGAGAACTGTCCGTTGAGGATGAGGGCGGCACCGAGGATGAGGATGAACGAGTTGGCGAAATGACCGAAGACGAAGGGCCAGAAGGGGCGCTTCTGGAATGCCACCTCCTGATTGTTGCGACGGGCGAAGGTGCCTGCCCAAAACTCGAAGAAGCCTCGTTCGGCTCCTGCCGCCTTGATGCTCTCGATGTTATCCACGCACGACATGGTTATGCCATAGAACTTGCCCTCGCTCTGTTCGAGAGCACGGGCGAGGTTGGTGCGCAGTTCGCGTTCTGCCGCCACGGAGTAGATATTGAGTGCCACAACGGATATGCCGACAATGGTGAGCAGCACACTGTATTGCGCCATCACCACAATATATACCACCAGCAGGGCCACATTCACTGCATAGGGGGCGAGGATTCGGATGAGGGTGGTGGTGATATGCTCGTTGAGCGACTGGCGTTGCACGATGTCGCCCACATATCGCTGGGTGAAAAATTCTATCGGGAGATTGAGGGCATGCCAAAGGAATCGGGTGTTGCCCTTGAGGGACATGCTGCCCGCAAAACGTCGCCCATAGACATTGTCGAGCAGGGCAAGGAGAAAATTGAACACCACAAGACAGGCTATGCCGACGAAGAAGGGGACGGTCCACTCGTCGTTCTTGCCGGTGATGATGCTGTCGAGGAACACTTGGGAGAAGAGAGGATATACCATACCCGCAAACGACATGAGAATGCCCATCAGCAATGTGAAGATGAAGGCATCCTTGGCTCCGCGAATGTTCTCGCGTACATAATGTAATATTGAGGTCTGATGGCCCTGGGGCTTGAAGTCGTCGCCCGGGACGGAGGTGATGGCAACACCGGTGTAAGAGCGCTGGAAATCTTTCATCGACACTACCATACTGCCCATGGCGGGGTCGTTGATGAATGCCATGCCGCGATGGAATCCCTTGAACACCACGAAGTGATTGTGGTTCCAGTGGATGATGGCAGGGGCAAGAGAGGGCAGATGGTCGATGTCGGCTTGCCATCCGTGGGCATCCATACCGTGATGGCGTGCCGCAAGAACGATGTTGCGGGCATTGCTGCCATCGCGCGACACACCGCAGTCGGTGCGCAACTGTTCGATGGAGAGCCACTTGCCATGATAGGCCAACAGCATTGACAAGGCCGCGGCACCACACTCCACGGTCTCCATCTGCATAACTACAGGTACTTTCTTCACGTTCTTTCTACTCATCGTGCAGCCCCTTTAATTCTTTAATTTTTAAAGATTACTTTAAAAACAGGTTTCCGATCGGTGATAATCTGCACATTGCAGAAGGACATCGAACTGAGCCGGATGTCGCTACTCTGCTCTCGCGACCAGTCGAGCTGACGCGGGTTGTCCTTGGCTCTGTCCACCACAAGACGCACCTCATAGGCCGTCTCGGTGGGGAAGATATTATCCACGAAATTCCTCACCGACGACTCGTTCTTAGCCTCGTCGATACTCGTGGGGAAATGGTTGACGCTCGTGATATGTCCTCGAATATAACCATAGTCCTCACGATGGAGGTCAACGGGGGTGACCTGTACCTCCAGTCCTGGTTTGAGCGAGCGCAGGTCCTTGTATTCCACGTAAGTTATCAATTCGGTGTTGAGCGCCGACTTGGCGTCGGGGATTATTTCGGCGAGAGTTTCATATCCCCTGAATGTGTCATCCACGTTCTTAATGTTGATCAGTCGCCCATTGACATTAGAGAGCAGAGTGTCGCTGGTGTTGTCGTGTCTCACCACAAGCAGGGGAGTGCCCACACCCACATTGCTGCCCTTGGAGGCAAGCAGTTGCGCCACCGTTCCGTTCTTGGGACTGTAGATGCGGTTGGGGGTGGCATGGGGAAATACCACTGCCACCGACTGCACATGCTCGGTGACAGTGCCTAAGGTCACCCATAGGCATGCCACCACCGAACAGATGGTCATCGCCATCAGTACTATATAAAGAGGTGGAGTGGTGACCTTGACAAAATCGTTGATCTGCCCTGGTGTGTGCAGATTGTCAAGACTTTCGTTGCGGAATAGGTTATTGCTCATAATATCGTGCCTCCAGTAATCTTGCATAGTTCGTCGAGCGACAGTTCGCGCAATCCGTCCTCTGCCGGTTTTATCTCAGCCTCGTCGCCACGTTTTTTATTTTCATTCTTCATCTTTTGCCCGAATAATTATACTCCGTCTTCTTCCTCTTCTTCCGATGTAGTATCAAGATTCACATCGCGCTCCATCTTCATATTGCCATTGCGGTCAATCTTTATGAGAATGGGTATATATTCGTCGGTGTCGGGGTGGGAGACGCTTGCTGCAAATCTCAGCACACCGCCTTCAGCCTTGTCGAAAACTAAGCCCTCAAGAATGCCGGTGTTGCGATAGTCATCGTCGAGGAAAGAGTCGAACGCGGTCTTGGTGAATCTCTTTTGGAAGAAAACACTTCCACCTGCGCGAGTGATTTTCAAATCGATGACATTGTCTAAATACGCCTGTCCGGTCTCGTCCTTCACCATCGCAAGACTGTCGTCGGGAGCGCGGTGGACGAAACACGTCAACTCACTGCCACCAAGAGTGATCTCAGTAGTCTGGTTGTATTCCTGCATTTTTATCGGGGCGGCAGGTTCTTTCTTCACCTCCTTGTGGGTGATGATATTGTCGCTTTTCTTCTTCTCGCTGCAAGCCGTCATACCGATTGCGGCAATGGCAATGCACAGAGTGATTGTCGTTTTCTTCATCATTTAATGATATAATAATGTTATATTGCTGCAAAGATACTGCTTTTTTTTCATTAATTGTGCAAAAATTTGCAATAATAACGTTTTTTGACACAGAATAAGCGAATTTTGGGAAATTTATGCGTATATTTGCAGCATAATTACGACATTATGCCGTTAAGACTATAGATGATATAATAATTTATATGTTAATGGAAAAGCAATATCATATAGAATTTCCCGAGTTGATGAAGGGGAAAAAAGTGATGTATGTGCATGGTTTCGCATCGTCGGCACAGTCGGGAACAGTAGCTTTGCTGCGTCAACTGATGCCAAATGCCGTTGTGGTGGCAGACGATATACCGCTTGTACCTCATGAGGCTATCGAGTATTTGCACAGGAGATGTGAAGAGGAGAAACCCAACCTCATCATCGGTTCGTCAGCTGGAGGCATGATGACAGAACAACTCTATGGATACGACCGCATACTGGTGAATCCCGCCTTCCAGATGGGCGACACTATGGGAAAGCACGGTATGATAGGTAAGCAGACCTATCAGAATCCCAGGCGTGACGGTGTGCAGGAGTTTATCGTCACCAAGGCTCTCGTAAAGCAGTTTGCTGAACTCACCGAGAGGTGTTTTGCTGCCGAGAGCGCGAGTGCCGAGGAGCAGGCGAGGGTGTGGGGACTCTTTGGAGACAACGACCCACTGGTGCATACTTTCGACCTCTTCCGCGAGCATTATCCACAAGCGGTGAAGTTTCATGGTGAGCATAGGCTCATCGACAGTGTTGCCATACATTATCTCGTGCCAGTGATAAGATGGATTGATGATAGGCAAGAGGGTAGGGAAAAACCTGTCTTGTATATTACACTCGATGCCATGCGCGACGGATATGGCAAAGTCCGCAGCAATATGCACAAAACATTCGAAAAACTTATTGAGACATACGATGTATATTTCGTGGTTACAGCACCTACCAACGACCATGACTTTATTACGCAGTCGCAGGAATGGATTGAGGATGCTATCAGTGCACCGGCATACAACAGGGTGATTATGACTAATAAATCATCACTCTTGCTAGGCGATTTTATCATCTCTACTGATGATGAAAAGGCATTTATGGGGACATGCATCCAACTGGGTTCTCCTGATTTCAAATGCTGGGAGGATATTGAGACGTACTTTAGTAGAATAAGGAATTAGGAATGAGGATTTTTTTTATATTATTCTTTTTACTGTTCTTTATAGCTTGTGGCAGTGACAAGGAAAAAGGAATTGACGTTGTTGAAAAATCGGTAACGGATGATGTTCCTATGCTCATAAGGGAAGTGAAAAAATGCTCGCGTCTATATACCTCGGAATATAACATTCGAAAGATTGTTACCTACAGTGATGAACCCCGACTTAAGGGTAAGTTGCTTGGACATGATGTGAATATGAAAATGCCTGTGGGCGACAGGAAAATTGCCATTCCGATGAATGTTACCCTCAAAGGGTATATTGACTTCTCGGATTTCTCGGAGCGGAATGTGAGAAAGGAAGGAGACAGGATAATTGTGACCTTGCCACAACCGCAAGTAGCAGTTACGAGCAGTAAGATAGACCAATCCGGTATAAAGGAATATGTGTCGCTGATGCGCTCCAGATTTACCGACGAGGAGATGGCGGAATTCGAAAAACAAGGCCGACAGTCGGTTGTCAATTCCATCCCGCGTCTCGACATCAATGAGACCACTGCCGTGAATGCAGCCAAGATACTTATTCCCATGATTGTGAAAATGGGATATGACGAGAAGATGATTACGATAGAATTAAAGAATGAAGATTTTTATAACCACAGAGTTACAGAGACATAGAGTATAATGTATGAGTAAATTGACGAAAATATATATCTTGTTGGGCCTTGTGGCTGTGATTGTTGTGGCAGGACTCGTTTGGCGACTCATAGATGAGGTGAAGGATGCCAAGATTGAGGTGGTGAGCGACAACAAGATTGACATCACACCCGAAGTTGTCCAGTCGATTAAGTCGATTGGCGAATGGGAGTTTCTATCCATCGCCGACGAGGAGATGGTGGACACCACGAGGAAGGGCATATTCTCTGACGACCATCTTGTAAGAATCTACTACGGACAATTGAGCATTGGCGTTAATATGCGCAAGGTGGGGCCGAGATGGATTGAGGCCACGGGCGACTCGGTGACAGTGACTATGCCCAAGGTGGAACTGCTCGACAATGACTTTATCGATGAGGCCCGCACAAAATCATTCTATGAGAGTGGCAAATGGTCGGCTGCCGATCGTGAGGCTATGTATCGAAGGGCATACTCGATGATGAAACGCAATTGCTTGAACGCTAAGAATATTCGTGCTGCCGAGATGAATGCCGAGGCTCAGATTGCTAATATTATGAAAGGGTTGGGATTCAGGGCAGTCACTGTGAGATTTGATAAGAAGAATACACAAACACAATAATTAATTATTAAAGATTATGTATGGATACTATTAGTCAATTCTTTTCCGAGATTAGTTCTGCCCTGTGGGGATGGCCGATGATGATAATGCTGCTTGGCACCCACTTGTTTCTTACCTTCAGGCTGAAATTTCCGCAGCGCAAGATATTCACCGCCATCAAATTGTCGGTGAAGCGCGACCCTGGTGCTACGGGCGATGTGTCGCAGTTCGCCTCGCTTGCCACGGCATTGGCAGCAACGATAGGTACGGGTAACATCATCGGTGTGGCAACTGCTATCGCATTGGGTGGGCCTGGCGCTGTGCTGTGGTGTTGGCTCACTGGTGTGTTTGGCATTGCCACAAAATACTCTGAAGGTCTGTTAGCTGTAAAATACAGGGTAAAGACTCCCGATGGCAGGATGTTAGGTGGACCGATGTATGCCCTCGAACACGGATTGGGTTGGAAGAAGATGGCTGTGTTCTTCGCCTTCTTCACAGCTATGGCTTCGTTTGGCATTGGCAGTACTGTGCAGGCCAATGCCATGTCAGTGATGACTTTCGAAACCTATGGTGTGCCGCAGTGGGTTACCGGTCTTGTAGTCTGTGGATTGTTGGCGGCTGTTGTCTTCGGCGGTGTCAAGTCGATAGCTAAGGTGTGTGAACTGCTCGTGCCGTTCATGGCTCTTTTCTATGTAGTGGGATGTATCGTGATTCTAATATTAAACGGCCCGTATCTTTGGCCGGCTATCAAATTGATATGTGTGTCGGCATTCTCGCCCGAGGCTGCTGGAGGAGGGTTTGTGGGTTCGTCGGTGATGATGGCTGCGAGATATGGCATTGCCCGAGGACTATTCTCCAATGAGTCGGGACTTGGTTCGGCTCCCATCGTGGCAGCCGCCGCACAAACGCGCAATCCTGTGCGACAGGCTCTTGTGTCGTCTTCAGGAACATTCTGGGACACTGTGGTTATCTGTGCCATGACCGGACTCGTGATAGTGTCGAGTATCATTGCCTATCCTGATATAGACTACAGTAATGGTGCTACTCTCACCAAGGATGCTTTCGGTAAGATACCTTTCATCGGCACCCCTATGCTTTCTATAGGTCTTATAACATTTGCATTCAGTACAGCCATTGGCTGGTGCTACTATGGCGAGAGGGCTGTGGAATATCTAAAAGGAAAAAAATGGATGCTCGCTTACCGTATTATTTATATACTGTCAGTGTATGTGGGCAGTATAATTAATCTCACATTGGTGTGGAATATTGCCGACTGTATGAACGCAATGATGGCTATACCAAACCTTCTATCGCTCGTCTTCCTGAGTGGGGTATTGGTGAAGGAAACTCATAAATATCTGTGGCTTAATCGGCTGGATCGTGATATGGGCGGAGCGTCAGAAAATTAGTTTCATGCGTGTGCCCTCGGTGTATGCCGGGTCGTACTCAAGATAGCCGTCTATCTTCAGTGCCAACCTGAAGATGATACTAAGGTCGATTTCGGCATCGTCGCGGGCATCCTCGGGATTGTCAAACCAATGGAAGAGATATGGTATGCGGTCTTTGGGAATACTTGAGCCCGTGTCTTCAATGATAATCATAAAGCGGTCGCCTATCTCTGTGCGACGGGTGGTTACGCGAATGAAACGATTGGTGGAGAAGCGGCATGAGTTTATTAGTAGTTCGTCAAGGATAAGCTCTACGATTCGCGGGTCAGAGAAGGCATAGTCGGTGTCCTCAATCTCTCTGTTGAATACAATTTTCAGAGTGTCATCCTTTTCCATGCTCATTCTGATGGTGTCAATACATTTTGTGCAGAGTACATTGGGACTAAACTTCTCTCTTTTCACCTCGCGTCCCTTACCGCTGCCCGAGAGGAAGCAACATTCGTCTATGAACGTGGTAATGAGGTTGGTATTGTAGATTATCTGATCAAATATCATTTTCTTTTCTGTTTTTGACAGATAAAGGTCGGGGCGGGTGATTATTTCCGCTTGCTTATTAATGTTGCGTAGGGGATTATCGAGTTCCTTGCTGAATTTGGTGAGAAAAGCTGTCTTTACAGAGTTTTCCTTCTTCATGTCCTCAATCTGCTCCTGCATAATGCGCATTCGGAGAATACAGACAGAACATGCAATGCTTATTACAATAATTATTGCCACTAACATACTAACCGAATTTTTATAAAAACAATATTAATTAATTCGACTGCGAATTTAGTGTTTTTTATGCCCTTTTGCAATTTATTGAGATTTTATTTGTAGAAAATCTGCAAATCCTTGATTTAAAACAAGTCAATATGGATGATTTTTGCAGTATTTTCGACAACTTGGAATCTTATGTCAAAGCAATCCACAGTCATACCATATACCCTTTCAGGGTCGTTGTGATAGTGTGGGCGTGGATCTTCGCTGAGTAATTGTTCAACGAGCCTACTATTCTCTTCTCCCAAATGCTGGCGTATTTCGTCGGGAATCTCCACTTGGAGCTTTTCCCATTTCTCACTTGAGGCAAATCCTCCACGGGCATTGGGATGAGCGTCGAACTCAGGTAGATAAGGCTTGATGTCGTAGATGGGTGTACCGTTCATCAAGTCGGCTCCGCTAACCTCAATCTCTATAGGTTTGCCTGGAAAAATGGTTAACGACAATATCCTTACGGCAGATATTCCGATGTTGTTAGGGCGAAAAGACGAACGGGTGGCAAACACACCCATTCGGCGGTTGCCACCGAGACGGGGAGGACGTACGGTAGGATGCTTTGGGGAATCCACATTTGCCGAGAATCCCCAAAGAATCCATAAATAGTCAAAATCCTCAAGTCCGCGTAGGCATTCAGGATTGTTCCACTCTTTCTCCATCACAATCTTGCCAACCAAATGTGTGGCAATACCGCTTTGGCGCGGCACACCAAACTTTGACTTTAATGGCGACTGGTAGTATGCTATTGGCTTGATGTTCATCCTATCAAATACTCGAAGTTTTTGTCAAACTCAGTCATTCGGCTGAATACAAGGTTGGCTCCTTCCTCTGAAAGCATTTCGTTTGGCAGTGGTCCAGTGTTGACTGCCACAGTGAAGATATGTGCAGCCACGGCAGCCCTCACTCCTAAAGGAGCGTTTTCAACCACAATAGCCTCCCACGGCTCTACCCCGGCTTTTTCCATTCCCTTGAGATATGGCATTGGATGAGGCTTGCCGCGAGTAACGTCGAAGCTCGACACAATCATTCCCGGTTCTATAAGTCCGCTGAAGTCGTGTGTCAGTTTCTCAAGCAGCGAATGTTGTCCGCTACCTGTCACCACCACAATCTTCATACCATAAGATTTTATCTTGCGCTGAAGGTTAATCACTCCCTCCATTATCTTGGCTTGCGGACGAGTGGCAAAGATGCGCGATTTCTCGTCATACATTCGCTGAGATTCCTCGTCGCTGATTTCAATGCCTCGTTGCTCCTTCACAATCTTCTTTATTGTCTCTACGCCACGCATACCCTCGTGTGCGTATGCATCGGCCTCACTCATCTCTATACCAAATGAAGCCATTGAGTTGTGCCAACTGTAAGCATGGTTGGGCATAGAGTCATATAGCACTCCGTCCATGTCGAACAACACGGCCTTTGGCGTGAATTCATTGAATCCAAATTTTCTCAGATAATTGTCGATTTCTGTTGTATACATTATATATATATTTATTAACGCTGCAAAATTACAATTTTTTTTTGATTACTCAAACGATTACGTTATAATTTTCACTTATTTATAGTGTATGAATAGATTTTTATTGCTAATTTTGCACCGTAAAACAAAAAAGACATCGATGAAACAACAGATTTCCAAGTAACAGGCAATAGAAAACTTATCTACTCAAATCAAATCAGAAAACTACTAAGGAAAAAGATGGTTACATGTTAGGGAAAAGGGCGGGGATTGATAATAATCCACCGCCCTTTGATTATTTTGTAGTAATCTTGTCAACTTTTTCCTATATAATCAAGTATTTGATTGGCATGTATTTTGGTCTTGATTTCCTTAGGATTGAAAATCTTCTCCACTTCGCCTTGCTCGTTGATAAGCCAGGTGGTGCGAAGGGTGCCTGTGCATTTGCGACCGCACATAGTCTTCTCGCCCCATGCACCGAGTTTCTGAAGAAGGGTGGTGTCGGTGTCGGCTATCAAAGGGAAGGGAAGTTGGTGTTTCTCGATGAATTTCTGATGACTGGCTGCTGAGTCTTTGCTCACACCAATCACTGTGTAGCCAGCCTGCTGAAGTTCGTCGTAGTGCTCCTTGAGCGAGCAAGCCTCGGCAGTGCAACCTGATGTGTTGTCCTTAGGATAGGCGTAGAGTATCACTTTCTTACCGGCAAGACTTGAGAGTGTAATCTCGTTGCCGTTCTGGTCAAACCCAAGTGTTGAGGGCATTTTTTCTCCGATGTTCATATTCTTATTATTATTTTTTTAGTGTTAGAATTTCTTCCCGAATAATATGCTATAGAATGTCTTAAGAAGAATTTTTGCGTCAAACCACAATGAGTTGTGCTCTAAGTAGTAGAGGTCAAGCTCAAGGCGTCGGAGCATCTTCTCCATCGTGTCGGTGTAGCCATTGTAGAGGGTGGCATAAGATGTGACACCAGGGCGCAACTGATAGAGCATTGGATAGCGTGAATCGTGCTCCATAATCTTGTCTATGAAATACTTGCGCTCAGGACGTGGACCAATGAACGACATCTCGCCCTTGAGCACGTTCCACATTTGAGGAAGTTCGTCGAGGTGATGACGGCGAAGAAACGAGCCTACAACCGTTAGACGGTTGTCATTGTCATTGTACAACTGAGGGCCAGATTCTTCAGCGTCCAGTCTCATCGTCCTGAACTTATGTATCTTGAATGCCTTTCCCTTGTAGCCAATCCTTTCCTGGCTGAATAATGCTGGTCTGCCATCATCAATAATTATGGCTATGTAGCATATAATGTATAATGGCGAGAATACAACAATGCAGAAAAGTGCAACCGTAATGTCAAATATCCTTTTTGTCTTTCTTTCTATATATTTCATCCGTCAGAGGCTTTTTTCAAATATAACGCATGAAAACGATGAATATTGTGTTTTGTGGGAATAAATAATCAATATTTGCGTAAATTAAGTCGGAGCACCCTATTTTCGAGTACCATAGTGGAACTGTTAAGGGTAATCACTTTCAATGTTTCTGGTATATCGTGTATTCCGTAGTGCCATAGGATTGTCGTGTCGGTAAACAATATGTCTGATGAGTCGCGCAGGTCGATGATGGGATCGCTGAGGATCATCACATTGTCGGTGATGTTGAAACGCATGAGCACCTTACGGATTTTGTCGTGGTTGTCGCGCACGTGAAGGATATTTGCTTGGAAACTCCAGAAACGCATGCTGTCGCGCATATCGCAAGTGCCACCGGTGGAGAGTGTGTCAACGCTGCGTAACTGCCAATAGCCGTCGAGGTCGCCGTTGTCGGATGTGTGGATATCGCATGCTGCAAACATCAGGAGGACGAAGAAAATATATAATAGTTTTCTCATATCTTAATTATTTTTTATATATATGATAATGTTAGAAGAAACCGGTTTTGCGTATTGTTAACTGTACACCGAAATTGTTGCCGTAGGTCTTGCCATGGTCAAGACCTAACGCACCCTTGATGCTCCAGCCTTTGAGCAAGCTGTCATCGCCAAAGTTGTAAACGGCCTCGCCCATAAGGCAGATGTCGTTGTGTGGGTCTTGGAATGGGAAATAATATGTGCCCCAACCTTTCTGTAAGGTGGCGAGCAGACGATAGGATAGATTCGGGGTGGGGGCGCCTCCAATTCCCAAGTGCCATGCTATAAAGCGGTTGTTCTTCACCATCACTCTGTTGTCATCATTGTAGATGGGGGAGCGATAGAGTGGATTGCCCATCACCTGTCCCCAATGCTGCCAACCAGGGAAAATGTGGTGGTTGTAGTAATTGTCGAGTCCGCCAATGTGGTCGGGCATGAGTTTTGTGTGATCGTGATATACGGCCCCCGACTGATACTTCGTATAGAGGTATTCCACGACAACATTATTTATCCATGTGAATGAGTTTTTTAGACGTAAATCCACACCGAGCATGATATCCTTGAGTGAATACATCAAATAACGTTTGTCTTTCTTGACATTCCACTCACTGCCTGTGCCGTAACCATCGTATTCGAGTAGGAACATCTGAGAGTGGTCCTCGAAAAAATGGTCAGCATAGATTCCGAGATACCATGTGTCGTAGTCGAAATTAAGTCGTGCCAACCAACTGCCCAACATGTTGCCGCTGACGTTTTTGTAGTCAGTCTCTGCCACATCTCCTCCACCTCCGGGAATTAGTGCGTCAATCATTCCGCTAAGGCCTCCCTTGTTTTTATAGGTCTTGAAAACACCATTAACCTCACGATGGGTCGTGCCGCCAAACTGTGTCGCCATCTCAACTCCCAACTCAAGAGACACGGGTTTGAAACGCTCTGGATCGCCAATGCGGATATATCCAGCCTTACTGTGATAATTGTATTTTTCAGAGTATGTATGCAATAGCTGAGTGAAGGCTTTCTGCCAGTTGTCGTCGGTGAAACAGCCGTAGGCAATATGTCCTTTAATTGAGACAATGCCACGGGTGAAAGGTACTTTCCAATATTCGGCAAGGGCTATACGAGCCTGCGGCACTGGACGGGCATTGATGCCTAAAGTCTGCGAACCGCTACTAAGCTTTTGGTTCTTAAGCTCCATTGGATATTCCTTGCTGCCAATGGTAAGCACACCTTTGAGCCATCGCCCTTCTGCATAAGCCTGCTGTACAAAAGCCTTGCTTGTGTAGTTAACAGCACCAACAAGGTCAAGGCCATAGCCGATTCCCCATTTTTTCTCGTTATCTACGCTCAGTGGGCGTATGGTTGCCGCGCGAAGGTAGCCGTTGTTTTTGTCCAACGAACTGAGTCCATACTTATTGGCATTGAGCCACAAAGGGGTCTTGCCGCCATCGAACGACATAGAACCTTGCATCTCAACCATATAAAATATACTGTCAAGCGGAGAGGTCTTTGCCTCAGAATCATCCGCATTGGCAATCTGGAAGACTGTCAATAAGGATATTATCAGTATAATGAGTCTTTTTTCCATTATTATCATTTTTGGGTGCAAAAATACTAAAAAAAAGTGAAATACGGTAATAAATACGACGAAAAATGATCAAAGACGGTCGGAAAAATGACAGTTTAGGGAAAATCCCATCCATAGATAGGGAAAAACCTCTTGCCTAATTGAGAATTTTGTTGTTACTTTGCAGCAGAAAACAAGAAGTCTAACATTTTAATACATTCAATTATGAAAAGGTATATATTCTCAATTCTGGCAATGATGACGATAACATTGGCTGCCAAGGCTATGAGTTTCACACAGGCTCAAAGGGAAGCTCTCTTCCTGACGGACAAGATGGCTTATGAACTGAATCTCACTGACGAGCAGTATGACGCTTGCTATGAGATTAATCTCGACTATCTGATGGGCGTATCAACAGTGGATGACCTCTACGGAACGTATTGGACAAGGCGCAACCTCGATATGAGCTATATATTGCTCGACTGGCAGTTGTCGGCTTTCAGGGCTGCCACCTATTTCTATCGTCCACTGTATTGGGATGCAGGATGCTGGCATTTCGGAATATACGCACGTTATCCACGACGCACGTTCTTCTATTTCTCACGCCCTACAATATATGTGTCGTATCGTGGAGGGCACAGTTGGAGAATGAATGGAGGTAGAAGCTATTATCACGGACGCAGTGACCATTATCGTCGTCCTGCCGACAGCCATTTTGGAATGCGCGACCGCTTTAATAATAATGACCGGATTAACCGCCCAAACCGAATAGACCGTCAAGGCCGAATAGACCGTCAAGATCGGATTAACCGTAAGGAACAACATAACCGGATAAACCAGTCAACCAGGATTGATCGCCAAGACCGAATTTATAGGCCTACTCGGATTAACCGTAGCGAGCGAGGCAGTTCCACCAGAGTGACTGTCAATCGCGGTAATTCAGCCCCAAGTCGTAGTGTCAGTCCTATCAACAGTGGCAGACCGCGAGGCAGTTCTATTAGCAGTGGTAGCACCCGAAGCAATAGCAGTAGCTCTCGCAGCGGAAATATCTCCCACGGCGGAGCAAGACGAATGTAAATCAATTATTATATGTGAAGGATGCGCACCTCGGCATTGTCCATCTTGGGTATTTCATTCATTGGCTTGTCATAAAACACGGACTGAATGGCCTTGTTGATGATGCCGTGGCCTACAGCCAAAACCTTCTGATCAGGAAAAGTCGTGCGAACGAAGTCAAGAAATTCGGAAGCACGGCTTTTCAACATTTCAAGCGATTCGATGTCATCTGGCCATGGTTCGTCCTTTAGGTCGGGAATGTATCTGCCAGTGAAACCGCCCCAATCCCTTTCTCTCAGTAATGGGGTAGTGACAACGGTGAGAAAATGAGGTTCGGCAATAATAGAGGCAGTGTCATAAGACCTTTTTAAATCGCTCGAAATAATGGCGTCAAAATGTTCTTCAGTGAGATTCTTTGACACCATGCGAGCCTGGTTAATGCCTTTTTCGTTGAGCTCTCCTTGAGTCTGACCTTGCATTATCTTATTGGAGTTATCCACCGTTTCTCCATGCCTAATTAAATATAAAATCGTCATAATTTTGTTTTTTTTGCCACAAAAGTACAAAAAAAAATTGCAATACCAATATTTTTTATTACTTTTGCAGAAAAAAATAAGCAATAGTGACATGAAAATAGTACAAAGTTCATTTTTTAGAGCTATTTGCTCTATCATTATCGGAGTGCTCTTGTTGCGCTATCCCGACCATACCGTTACGTGGATTACTCTCGCTATCGGCATTATGTTTTTGCTTTCGGGGGTGTTCGCTACAGTGGCATACCTACATGCATGCAAAAATACCTCTGACTATACCATCACTGATATGGAGGGTAGGATTATATCGAAGGGCAAACCCACATTCCCGCTTGTTGGGGTGGGCAGTATCATTCTTGGTGTATTGCTCGTGACATCTCCTGCTGTGTTCGTGGAAATCTTGATGTACATCATGGGCGGAATCCTCATACTTGGCGCGCTCAACCAGTTTATGTCGTTGTATAATGCCCGTAGGTGGGGAAAGATGGCATGGGGATTTTGGGTGTCGCCATCCCTCATCCTCCTTGCTGGACTTTATGTCATGTTCCAGCCGATGGAGGCAGCTTCGTTGCCGATGACTATCATCGGATGGTGTTGCCTGCTTTATGGGGCAAGTGAGGTGGTGAATGCCACAAAGATCAACCTAAAGAAACGAGGTATTGACAAAGCTGATATCATTGAAACAGAAAGCGAAGAAGAAAAATGAAGATTATTGGTATTGCAGGCGGAACTGGCTCGGGAAAAACTACAGTTGTAAAGAGGATTGTGGAGGCCCTGCCACCACATTATGTGGCAGTTGTGCCTCTTGACTCATATTACAACGACACCTCCCACATGACAGAGGAGGAGAGAAGGGCGATAAATTTCGACCATCCCGACGCCTTCGATTGGAACCTGCTTGTGCAGCACGTGAAACGGCTTAGAGACGGAGTGGCAGTGGAACAACCCACATACTCCTATTTGAAATGCAACCGTGAGAAGGCTACAGTGCATGTGGAGCCAAGACCAGTGATTATCATTGAAGGTATCATGGCTTTGCTCAACAAGCAACTGAGAGATATGATGGATCTTAAGATATTTGTGGATACCGATAGTGATGAACGTCTGATAAGAAATATACAACGCGACTGTGTGGAGAGGGGAAGAACTGTGGAGATGGTGATAGACCGTTATCAGAAGGTTCTTAAACCGATGCATGAGCAGTTTATCGAACCGACGAAGAAGTTTGCTGATTTGATTATCCCGCTTGGGGGAGAAAATCGTTCGGGAATACATATCTTAAAGAAGTATATAGAGGGAATTGTATCAATAAGTTGAATACTGTATATATAATAAGGTGTAAACATACGTAATACAAATGAAAAGCAAAGTTATATTGTTTGTTGTACTGTTGATATTGGCAGGACAGGCTTTGGCAAATGGCAAAATGGAGAAATATGCCATAGGATTTTATAATCTGGAAAATCTCTTTGATACTATACATGATGAGGGAAAGATGGATTCTGCATTTTTGCCTAAAGGAAGTTATAAGTGGGACACAGAAAGATATCAATTGAAGTTGCATAATCTGGCGAAAGTACTCGGACAACTTGGCACCGACAGCATTGCCGATGGTTGCGCCGTCATTGGGGTGGCAGAAGTTGAGAATTCAAGGGTTCTCGATGATTTGTGCGCCCAACCGCCTTTGAAGAAGAAAAACATGAGATATGAACATATCGAAGGACCAGATGTCAGAGGAATCGACTGTGCCTTGCTATATGATCCCTCTGTGTTTAATGTGAGAGATACCAAACTCGTGCCTTATGTGCAAGTGCTTGAGAAGGATAGTAATTATTTCACTCGCGGTTTCTTCATCGTTAGTGGCACTTTGGCTGGAGAACACTTGACGGTGGTGGTGAATCATCTACCAAGCAGATATAGCGAGGAGTTTTATCGAAAACTCGGAGCAAAACAGTTACGCGTGGTTGTGGATTCACTGTTAAAGGATGACCCCAAACTCAAACTTATCGTCATGGGTGATATGAACGACGACCCGATGGACGAGTCAATGGCTATTGATCTCGGTGCCAAACGCTATCCGTGGGAGGTGAAAAACAGAGAAGACCTATATAATCCCTTCTGGAATACACTTGTGGAGGGACATGGAACATTGGAGTATATGGGACGTTGGAATCTATTTGACCAGATTATTCTGTCGAAATCTATAGTCGATAATTCAAAAAGGCCCAAATATAAGTCGCTCACATTATATGGACACAACGTGTTCTGTCGCGACTATATGCTCGAACCCGATGGCCCGTTTAAAGGAACACCGCTTCGCACCATAATTGGTCCTAAATGGCTAAAGGGATATAGTGACCATCTACCGACTGTGGTGTATTTAATGAAAAATGAAGAATGAAAGCTCTGTTATTAACTAAAAAAAGTTAAATATTAGGGCGAATAGTAATTTTCTTAATTCTTAATTCTTAATTCTTAATTATTCTTCGTACCTTTGCACCCCAAAAGTAAGAATATATTAAATTGTAATTATAATAATAGAATTAAAAATGAAAAAAGGTATTCATCCAGAGAACTATCGCCCCGTCGTATTTAAGGATATGTCCAACGGCGATATGTTCCTTACACGTTCCACTGCCAAGACAAACGATACAGTGGAATTTGAAGGCGAAACTTACCCAGTCGTAAAAGTCGAAATCTCAAGCACCTCACACCCGTTCTATACAGGTAAGAGCAAGCTTGTTGATACAGCTGGACGTGTTGACAAGTTCTTCAGCCGCTACGGTAAGGCAGCCAAAAAATAAGATATTATTCTTAAAATTGGACTCATTATGAGAATGTGTCGGATAGTTGCATATATCCGATACATTCTTTTTTTTATCCATTTTGTTAAAGTATAAAAAATAAACACGTTTTCTTTTGTATTTTCCATTATTTGACGTATCTTTGCAGTGCATTTATACAAAGAAAAGAAAATGAGGACAATTTTTGATTTTACTGTCAAGGACAGAAAAGGAAAGAGCATAGCTCTTAAGGAGTATGCACCCGAGGTGCTGCTCATCGTCAACACAGCCATAAAGTGCGGATTCACGCCGCAGTATGAAGAATTGGAGAAACTCTATGAGAAATATCATAGTCAGGGATTTGAAATCCTTGATTTTCCCTGCAACCAGTTTGGACAGCAGGCTCCTGGCACAGATGAGTCTATTCATCAGTTCTGCAAGGTGAATTACGGCACAGAGTTTCCACGATTTAAGAAGGTGAAGGTGAATGGCCCTGATGCCGACCCTCTGTTCAAGTATCTTACTGAGCAAAAGGGATTTCAGGGATGGGACACCAACCATAAGTTGAGCGGAATTCTCGATGAAATGCTAAAGAAGGAAGATCCCGACTATCAGCAGAAGCCTGATGTCAAGTGGAATTTCACCAAGTTCCTTACTAACAAGCGAGGAATAGTCGTTGACAGATTCGAACCAACTACGAGCATTGATGTCATTGAGGAGCGCATACAACAGTTGTTGCACGAAGATATTTAAATTATTAAATGAATATGGCACAATCTCCAGAACATGTTCGTTGCCTAATAATTGGCAGCGGTCCAGCCGGTTATACGGCTGCTATTTATGCGTCGAGAGCCAACCTGCAACCTGTTGAATACTGCGGATTGCAGCCAGGTGGTCAGTTAACTCAGACGACAATAGTTGAAAACTTCCCAGGTTATCCCGAAGGAGTGGACGGCAATCAAATGATGATGGACATTCGAGAGCAGGCAGAGCATTTCGGTGCAGACATTCGAGATGGTATTATCGTGAAGGCCGACTTGTCAGAGGCTCCTTATACATTGACAGTAGAGGATGGTCATGTAATCAAGGCTGAAACCGTCATCATTGCCACCGGAGCGTCGGCAAAGTATCTGGGTCTTGACGACGAACGCAAATATAATGGGTTGGGTGTCTCGGCTTGCGCCACTTGTGACGGTTTTTTCTATCGCAAGAAGACTGTAGCCGTAGTCGGCGGTGGTGACACGGCCTGCGAGGATGCTCTCTATCTCTCGGGATTAGCAAAGAAGGTGTATCTAATTGTCAGAAAACCTTATCTACGTGCATCTAAGGTGATGCAGGAGAGAGTGATGGCAAAGGATAATATTGAGATTCTCTTCGAGCATAACACCATCGGGTTGTTTGGTGAGGATGGAGTTGAAGGCGCTCATCTCGTGAAGCGCAAAGGCGAACCTGATGAGGAAAAGGTGGATATTGCCATCGACGGATTCTTCTTGGCTATAGGCCACAAACCCAATAGTGACGTCTTTAAGGAATGGCTTGACACCGATGAGATTGGATATCTGAAGAAGATTGACGGTACGCCTCGCACCAAGATTCCTGGAGTGTTTGTTGCTGGTGATGTCGCCGACCCAACTTATCGTCAGGCGATAACGGCTGCTGCCTCTGGTTGCCAGGCAGCTATAGAGGCAGAAAGATATTTGCTTAATCAGTAATTTTACATAAATAATTTAGGGCATCTCCGCCAAGGAGATGCCCTTCTCATTAATACATTGTTTGATAATAGCTCTGTCATACGATGTCGAGCAAGGCTCTGATGTCATTGATGACGTAGTCAGCTCCGGCCGTGGCACTATTATTATCGCCGCATTTCACTGCACATGTTTTGATGCCGGCCTTCTTGCCTAATTCAATATGCTCAGTATTCTCACCGACTATCAGTACTTGTGATGGGTCACTATCGGTATGCTCGAGAACCATCTGTACCATATTATTGTCTTTGCCAGTAGCTTTCGCATTATCAGCTGATACTATCATAGAGAAATAGTTGGAGAGATTAAGTTCGTCGAGGGTATTCTCCAACAGCTCTTGCTCCTGCTTACTCGTCAAGACAAGTGTAACGCCCATGGCATACATTTCCTTAAGAGTGTCCTTCACAGTCTTAATTGCAGTGCAGGCCTTATTGAGTGTTCCATCAAAATCTAGAATGACAGTTTTCATATTATCGATATTTATATTGTTGGACATGTTATTTTCTCATTATTTTAGCTTAGGCTTTGAATGGATGGCAATTCGTCTTTTTGTTTCAAAAGAACCTCGCTTCTCAGCGAAGTTCTTTTAAACTTTAAAAACTAAATTAATCAACCATAAACCTTAACCATTAATATTCAAATTAATACTCTTATAACGTATAGACTTTCTTTCTTATTTGCGATGCAAAGATAATCAATCAATTTCTAACAGAGGTTTATTCTAAGTTATTTGAGGTCGATTTTTCGATAGAATCACGCATTTTCAACCAAAAATCACGCAAATTAAACAAAAATTGCTCTTTTTGCCGATTTTTTAGTGCAAAAATGATGATTTTTGAATAATTTATTGTATCTTCGCACCCAAAATATAATCATTGTGGAGTTAATAGACATCATAGAAATCCTTGTATTTGCGCTCATCATAGCAATCCTTGTTGTTATGAGGCTTAATCAGCGTAATGCCGAATTAAGGCAGAAGGCTCAGATGAATATGTTGTTTACCAGTTTGACCCACGAACTTCTCACGCCTTTGACGGTTTTATCAGCCTCAATTGAAAATCTTCGTGAGGTAGAACCCAAATACAAAAGTCAGTATGCCTTGATGGAAATAAATATCCAAAGATCTGTTAGGCTTCTGCAACAGATTCTTGAAACAACAAAGGCAAAGGACGGACGACTGCGATTGCTGGTATCCCATGGCGATGTTATGGCTTATATACGTAATACCGCACGTACGATAATCCCCCTTATGGCTAAAAACAATCTTGCCTTTAGTATTAAATGCCAACCCGAGAGTATGATGGGGTGGATTGACACCGATAAGTTGGACAAGATAATCTTCAACCTTTTGTCGAATGCGGCAAAATACACCACGGGAGAAAATGGCAGGGTGGAGTTGACTGTAAGGACTAACGACCGATATGATAGGGTAATCATCAGTGTGAAAGACAATGGTTGTGGTATTCCTGAGTCACGAAAAAAGCATTTGTTTGAACTTTTCTATGACGGGGAATACAGACGTTTCAATACGATGGGCACCGGTATTGGACTTTCGCTAACGCGTGATCTTGTTTATCTCAATAATGGAGAGATTTCATATGAGAGCGAAGAGGGAAAGGGTACAATATTCACTATAGTTCTACCAATAAACAAAGAATCATTTGATGTCTCGCAAATTGACGAGAAAAATAAGGTGGATATCAACCGACCTGCATCATTTGTACTTGATGTGGATGCAGATGACCCGATTTTCCAAAAGGATTTTTCTCTAAACGATAAGGGTAGAGAAAATGAAGACCCCGAATTGACAGAAGCGGAGGATTCATCAGATGATGATGCATATCGTATTCTTATTGTAGAGGATAACGTCGAGTTGCTGCTGATGATGAGACATTTGTTGTCGAGGAAATATAATGTAGCTACTGCACGCAATGGCAAAGAAGCTATTGATGAAATACATAAGACGGAACTCGATCTTATCATTTCGGATGTTATGATGCCAGTGATGGACGGATATCAATTGGTAAAGTATGTAAAGAACAGTAGCGACTACAGACATTTACCAATCATCTTACTCACAGCCAAGACTCAGGAATCCGAGCGGGAGGAAGGGCTGGCTATTGGTGCTGATTCATACATGACAAAGCCTTTCAAACTGAAGGATCTTCAACTGCGTATCAATAACTTGATTGAAAACAGACAACGCATCACTCATGAGTTTAAGCAACAGACAATCGAGGATGTGCGCACCAAGACCACTTCCATGCCCTCGCCCGACAAGGAGTTCCTCGACAAGGCGATTGCCTGTGTTCAAAAACATATTGATGATTCCGATTATGACCGCGAGGCATTTGCATCGGACATGGGTATGAGTGCGTCTTCTTTATACAATAAACTTCGTGCTGTTACGGGTATGAATGCCACCAGTTTTATACGTGACATGAGAATGAAGGAGGCTTGTCGTCTGGCCAAGTCCACCCCTGGCATTCGAGTGAGCGACTTGGCTTACAGCGTGGGATTCAAGGACCCGAAGTATTTTGCCACCATCTTCAAGAAGGAGTTTGGCATGCAGCCTTCTGAATATATCGAGAACCAAGCAAACCAGTGAAAGTCAGTGTGCCGTTGAGTATCAGCAGTTCATATCCGAACTTATACCCCCATACCGTTTGTGTGAGACTGTCGATGGCATAGCAGATAATTGGCGAGGCAATGGCGATATATGGCACTGCCTTGTCCATCGGACGTACTCGTGGGCACAATATGGCAAAGGCGAACAGGCCTAACAATGGTCCATAGGTATATGAGCATATTATGTAGATAGCATCGATCACACTTGTGGAGTTGACTACTTTGAAGAGGAGAATGAACACGACGAACAGTGTGCATAGCAGAATATGAGTTCTGCGGCGAATCTTCTCGTCGTCGGCTTTTTCTATGATGTCCACGCAGAAGCATGTGGTGAGGGCAGTAAGGGCAGAGTCGGCACTGCTGAATGATGCCGCCACAATACCAATGGTGAACAATATGACCACAGTTTCGCCCATATATCCAGATGCCGCGAACATTGGGAGGAGTGAGTCGCCAGATGAGGGGAGGGGAATGCCTGTCTTTGTGGCAAGTAGCACAAGCAATATACCAAGCCCCAAAAAGAGGGCGTTGGCGGGAACGAATGCAAATCCGTAGGTGCACATGTCCTTCTGAGCTTCACGAAGTGACTTGCAGGTGAGATTCTTTTGCATCATGTCCTGGTCGAGTCCTGTCATTACAATCACTATGAATATTCCGCTTAAGAACTGTTTCCAGAAATATTGTGTTGACTTGGGAGCGTCGAACACGAAAATGCGACTCATGCTGTTGTCTTTTATTGCATGACATGCTTCTGAGATGTTCATGTCGAGAGATGAGGCAACATTTACAATAATCAAGATTAAAGCACTAAAAAGGCATGTGGTTTGGAAGGTATCTGTCCATACGAGTGTTTTTATGCCTCCTTTTCTGGTGTATAGCCATATCAGTGCCACCATTATTGCCACGGTAATCTCAAATGGGATACCGATATTAACAAACACATAATCTTGTAGAATGACGCATACAATATAAAATCTCACTGAGGCACCAATAATCTTTGACAACAGGAAATACCATGCTCCGGTCTTGTATGACCTTCTCCCCAAACGCTTGCCGAGATAGGAGTATATTGTTGTCAAGTTGTTGCGGTAATATATGGGCAGTAATATGAAGGCTATGGCAAAATAGCCGAAGATGAATCCGATGCATGTCTGCATATAGGTCATATCCATTTTCATCACCATGCCGGGTACTGACACAAACGTTATGCCCGATATCGAGGCTCCCACCATACCGAATGCCACCATATACCAAGGTGATTTTCTGTTGCCGCGGAAGAATGTCTCGTTGTTTGTCTTCCGTCCTGTCATAATGCGGCTAAACAGATATAATGCCGCAAAATACACTAATATAGTTAATACTATCGTCATATATTTTTTAATTTCTTAATTTCGTTCTCGAAGAGATATCTTTTCAAGAACGACAATAGCCTCTTCCACGCTTTTCACGTCGTTGATTACAATGCTTCGCTTTCCGTTGTTTTCGCGAATATTGCATCTTCTCGGGTTTGTCGAAATATAGTTGAGTATGGAGTCGAAAGCCTGGCTTTGATAGTAAGGACTATTGGGATTGCTGACGAGGAACATTGTCATGCGTCCCATCTTCAGCATCAGTCTCTCGCAACCAAGTTGTTTTGCCTTGCGTCTCAGTGGCACAACATTCATTAGTTCGTCTGCCACCTTGGGTATCTCGCCAAATCGGTCGATGAGTCGCTGCCTGTAGCTTTTCAGTTCGTCGTCACTCTTCAGATTGTCCAATTCCCTGTAGAGTAGCATCCTCTCACTGTCGGTAGGTACCCATTGGTCAGGGAAGTACATCTCTATGTCGCTTTCCAGCGAACAGTCGTCAACGAAATCGCTGCCGTCCATTTCTCCACTTTTGATTTCTTCCTTGTATATTTCGCTAAACTCGTCGTTTTTGAGTTCGGATACGGCTTGAGAGAGTATCTTTTGATATGTCTCGTAGCCAAGGTCAGCAATAAATCCACTTTGCTCGGCACCCAACATATTGCCGGCACCACGGATGTCGAGATCCTGCATGGCAATATTTATACCGCTACCGAGGTCGCTGAAATTCTCCAAAGCCTCAAGTCGGCGGCGTGATTCCTGGTTGAGGGCTGACAGGGGAGGGGCTAAAAGATAGCAGAATGCCTTGCGGTTGCCTCGTCCCACTCGTCCGCGCATCTGATGCAGGTCGCTTAGGCCGAAGTATTGCGCACTGTTGATGATAATGGTGTTGGCATTGGGTATGTCAATACCGTTCTCCACAATGGTTGTGGATATGAGCACGTCGTAGTCGTAATTGGCAAAGTCGAGGATGATGTGCTCTAGATCTTCGGGCTTCATCTGACCATGACCGATGGCAATACGCACGTCGGGGATGTATTTCTGTATAGTGTCCTTTAGGCGTTGCAGGTCGCTTATGCGATTGTTGACGATATACACCTGTCCGTTGCGGCTCATCTCGAAGTTGACAGCATCTACAATTATCTCAGGACTGAACGTGTGAATCTCTGTCTGTATAGGATAGCGGTTAGGTGGAGGTGTCTGTATCACACTCAAGTCGCGCGCACCTACTAATGAGAACTGCAGTGTGCGTGGGATTGGGGTGGCCGACATCGTGAGTGTATCCACATTCACCTTCATCTGGCGGAGTTTCTCCTTGGTGCTCACTCCAAATTTTTGCTCTTCGTCGATAATAAGCAGGCCTAAGTCCTTAAACTTCACCTGCTTGCTTATCAGTTTGTGCGTACCAATCAATATGTCTATCTTTCCCTCTGCCAGGTCGTTCAGCAGTTGCTTTGTCTGCTTGCCACTTCGTGCCCTCGTGAGATAATCCACCCTAACGGGGAAATCCTTCAGTCGCTTGCTGAACGTCTGGTAATGCTGGTAGGCGAGAACGGTTGTCGGCACAAGCACTGCCACCTGCTTTGAGTCGGTGGCAGCCTTGAATGCAGCTCTCACCGCCACCTCGGTCTTGCCGAATCCCACGTCGCCGCATACAAGCCTATCCATAGGGCGGGCTTTCTCCATGTCGGCCTTAACGTCGTTGGTAGCCTTCAGCTGGTCGGGGGTGTCCTCGTATAGGAAACTGGCTTCGAGTTCGTGCTGCAGATAGGAGTCATGACTGAAGGCGAAGCCCCTTTCCTTGCGTCGCTTGGCATACAATAATATAAGGTCGCGCGCGATGTCCTTTATCTTCGACTTCGTACGTTCCTTCATCCTTTCCCATTGACCGGTGCCGAGGGTTGACATCCTTGGGGGTTCGCCATTGTCCTGTGCCTTGTACTTGGATACCTTGTATAACGAATGTATCGACACGTAGATGGCATCACCACGTTGATAGGTTATCTTTATCATTTCCTGATAACCGTCACCTTGCGGCATGCGCACAAGTCCGCCAAACTTGCCTATTCCGTGGTCGATATGCACTACATAGTCGCCTATCTCAAATTGACTTATCTCCTTTAGGGTGAGTGCCACCTTGCCGCTTCGCGCTTTTTCGGAGCGGAGGTTGTATTTGTGGAATCGGTCGAATATCTGATGGTCGGTGAAGAAGCATGCCTTAAGCATATTGTCAACAAAACCTTCGTGCAAGGTTTTGTCAACGAAAACAAAGCCATCCACGGCTCCCCCACCCCCCAGGGGGGGGATTTCCAGAATGGATTCCTCTGCGCATCCAGTCCCCCCTCCGGGGGGTGGGGGGGCTTCCAATATCTCCTTCAATCTCTCCTGCTGTTTCCTGCTGTCTGCAAGGATATACACCTTATAACCCATCAGCTGATAATCCTCAATCGACTTCTTCAGCAGGTCGAAGTTCTTGTGAAACAGTGGTTGGGGCTTGATGTCGAATCTTATTGTGGTATCAGCATGGCGAGTGGGTTTATGACCAATCTCTATCATGCGGAAATCAAGGGCATCGCGCATGAATGTGCTGCCGCTCACTAATTGAGTCTCGCTTCTCATGCGTTTCATGATTTCCTGCTGCTCCACCTCAGTGGCACCCGCAGTCTGTTCTGTGAGTGCCTGTTGCGAGAATCCCTCATCGTACACCTTATTAATAGTATCACATACGTAGGTGAAGTCTTTCATGCATAGCATAGTGTCTTTGGGCAGAAATTGCAGTATAGGGATCCTGTCCTCTGCACTTTGCGACAGTTCGGGCACGATGGTCACACTGTCACATTTATCCTTGGATAGCTGGTTTTCCACCTCAAACGTGCGTATCGTGTCTATCTCGTCGCCGAAGAAGTCAATTCGGAATGGATATTCGCTACTGAACGAATATACGTCAAGAATACTGCCACGACGGGCAAACTGACCAGGTTCATATACGTAGTCAACCTCAGAGAATCCAAAGTCCCTCAATGTTGAGGCTATTTCTTCCATCGGTTTCTCCTCGTCCTTGGCTAATGTCAACATTCGGTTGTCCATGCTTTTCTGCGACACCACCAACTCTGCCAATGCCTCAGGATAAGATACGATGAAGAGCGAATTACCATGCCCACCATCACTATCTTTCTTGTTTTTTAATTTTTCATTCTTAATTTCACACAGAGCTTCCGTGCGCAGTATCTCGCTTGCCGCATCTTTCTGACCGTATTTCACTGCCCTGCGATAAGAAGACGGGAAGAACAGCACTCGCTTGTCGCCTAATATCTGAGTGAGGTCGTGATACAGATAACCAGCCTCATCCGCATCCTGCATAATAAAGAGGATTCTTGCATTGCATTTGGTGGTCAAACTGCCGAAGAGCATTGCGGAAGAAGACGCAAGAAGACTGTCGAGAAAGATGTTTCTCGACTTTTTATCGCCCATCACTTTTGCAAGTGCAGCCACCTGTGGCATGTGGGCATATAATTGACTTAATTCCTGAATATTCATCAATTCATGTGTTACAGGGTGCAAAATTACAAATAATATGTAAGAAAATGGCAAAAAAGACTGAAATTATTTTGTTCTTTCTTGATTTTGCATTACCTTTGCCGATAAAATTCACAAATATAGTCCTATTTAGTATGACAACAAGTGACAGCATAGTAATTATTCCTACTTATAATGAGAAGGAAAACATCGAGAAGATCATCCGTGCTATTAATGCACTCGACAAGCAGTTTCACATCCTCGTGATCGACGACGGCTCGCCCGATGGTACGGCGGCTATCGTCAAGAGACTTATGCAGGAGGAATTTGCCGGTGGACTTTTTCTGTTGGAGCGCCCCGGCAAGTTGGGACTTGGCACTGCCTATATCCTTGGATTCAAATGGGCATTGCAGCATGACTACGAATATATCTTTGAGATGGATGCCGACTTCAGTCATGACCCCGCCGACCTTCCCCGCCTTTATGCAGCTTGCCACGACGAAGGCTACGACCTTGCCATCGGTTCGCGCTATGTGTCGGGAGTGAATGTGGTCAACTGGCCTATGGGACGTGTCCTCATGAGCTACTTTGCAAGTAAGTATGTGCGCTTTGTCACGGGATTTAAGGTGCACGACACCACTGCGGGCTTTAAGTGTTATCGTCGTCGTGTGCTACAAACTATAGAACTCGACAAGATACGTTTCCGTGGTTATGCCTTCCAGATTGAAATGAAGTTTACTGCTTATAAGATAGGATTCCGCATTAAGGAGGTGCCAGTAATTTTTGTCAACCGTCGTGAGGGCGTTAGTAAGATGAGCGGCGGTATCTTCGGCGAGGCTTTCTTAGGCGTTATGCGCCTTAGATGGGATGGATGGACACGTCGTTACCCTAAGATTGTGTAATGGTTTTGTAACCTGAATTGACCTATTTCGGGTTTTGCCGTTCTTTGTTGACCAATGTCAAAAATACGACTGTGTACGCAAACAAATCGACAAAAAGCATTGTCAGTTGCAAAAATAGTAGTAATTTTGCACCGTCAAAAGGACAAAAGAACAACAAAGTTCTGGACGACAAGACACATAGTTATTAGAGATTTTAAAGATTGTATTTAGGTAAAAAGATTAAAGTAAAAGAAAGGGTAACATTATGAAAAAGATGATTTTGACAGTTATGGCAGTGCTTTGCATGACCACAACATTTGCAAAAGACGAGAACGCAAACGCAACAAGCGCAATGAGCGCATTCGACATGAGCGTGAACATGAACAAGCTGAGCGAGGCTCTTAACCTTACAGCCGACCAGCTCGAGAGTGTATCTGATGTACATCACACTTTCTGCGGCGAGATGATGGTTGCTGCTCAGGCTAGTGATGAGGACCGCAAGGAACTCATGGAAAAGGCTATCAAGAAGGACCTTAAGTACATGAACTACATCCTCAACAAGGATCAGTATCACAAGTACCTTCTCGTGCTCAACGCCACATTCAACAACCGTGGCTTGAACCTCAAATAAAAGAACATTTTTGGGTAATAGTTAATAAATTTAAAGAGAGTGACGAAGTCAAATGTTCGCCACTCTCTTTTTTCGTTTATTCTTAGTGATAAAATATTATTTCTTCACCTTTACAATCTTTGTCGGTTCCTGTTCCTTGTTACGACGGTTGACAACTGTGACTACTGCTTGGGCAAGATTGATGAATGCCTGACCAGTGGCAGTGTCGATATGACAAGCTGCGGGTTCGCCTTCATCACCGCTTTCGCAGATGCTCTGTACCAGAGGAATCTGGGCGAGCAGAGGTGTCTGCATCTCCTCGGCAAGTCGCTTACAGCCTTCCTTTCCAAAGATGTAATACTTGTTCTCGGGCAGTTCGGCTGGAGTAAACCATGCCATATTCTCTACAAGTCCGAGGATGGGCACGTTTACTTTCTTGTTGCGATACATGTCGATACCCTTGCGTGCATCTGCCAATGCCACATTCTGAGGAGTACTTACGATTACAGCTCCCGTGATGGCAAGTGTCTGAAGCAGAGTGAGATGTATGTCGCTTGTGCCTGGAGGAGTGTCGAGGATGAAGTAGTCGAGCTCTCCCCAGTCGGCATCAGCTATCAATTGTTTGAGTGCGTTGGATGCCATACCTCCGCGCCACAATGTGGCAGTCTCGGGATTTACGAAGAAACCGATACTCAGCAGTTTCACTCCGTATTTCTCGATAGGTTCTATAAGCTGTCTGCCGTCTTTCTCCACGGCGTAAGGACGTGCGTCCTCCACATGGAACATCTTTGGCATAGAGGGCCCGAAGATATCTGCATCAAGCAGTCCCACCTTATATCCAAGGCGTGCAAGTGATATGGCAAGATTGGCAGCCACCGTACTTTTGCCCACACCGCCCTTGCCAGAACTGACTGCAATGATGTTCTTCACGTCAGGTAGCAGTTTGCCAACCTCAGGGCGAGGTTTCGACTTGAATTCTGTCTCAATCTCCACCTCTACATCCTTGGATACATGATAGTGGATGGCAGCCTCAGCAGCTTTGAGGGTGGATTTAAGGAAAGGGTCGGTGTCGCGAGGAAACTGCAACACCACCTTCACCTTCATGCCGTTGATACTTGGAGTGTCGGCCACCATGCCGCTCTCCACGAGATTTTTCTTTGTTCCAGGATACGTCACCGTGGCGAGCGCATCAAGAATCAACTTCGGATATAATGTCATATTACTTAATCAGTTCTATTGATCGTTTGAGGAACTTGTCGAGGGCAGCTCCCTTGAGCATGCCGTTCTGAAGCAAGGCAAGGTCGATGAGCTGATGAACTATACTATTGCCTTTTGCATAGTTGGCGAATATCTCGCGTTTCTTGTTCTTCTCTTCCTCCAAGGTCTTCTCGGTGTTCTTCACGTCGTCCTTCTCCTCTTGGGTGATTTCCTCGGGTTTCTTCTTGTCCTGTGACTGGCGGAGTGCAGCAAGACGAGCCTCCTGTCCTTTGATTTCACTCTCAATAGGTTTGAGGGCATCGGCAGTGTTGCTCTCGCAGTCGTCGAGCACCTTCTTGATGAGAGGGTGGTCGGAGTTGAGCACGAGGTTGTATGAGTCGGGCATCTGGGCATAGAAGCTCATGCCAGCCTGCAGACGGCTCATGTCCTTCATGCGTCGCATATACTCGCTCTGAGTGATAACCACAGGTTGAGCCTGTTCGCCCATTGGCTCCACATCCACATAGATTTCAGCCTTGTCCAACTTAGGCAACTGGGTGGTGAACACGGTTGAGAGATGCTCCTTCTTGTCAGCCTCCAGACTTTCCTTCTTGGCATCCTCCTTCACGATGATACGCTCGATGATGTCGCTATCCACACGTGTGAAATGGCTCTTCTCGAGTTTCTGCTCCAGCATTGATGCTGTAGGCACGTCGAGTTCGCCGTCCATAAGCAGCACACTGTATCCCTTAGCCTTGGCTGTCTCGATGTAGCTGTACTGCTCCTCCTTGTTAGTGGAATACAAATATATGAGGTTGCCGTCCTTGTCGGTCTGGTTGTCCTTGATGAGAGTGCGATATTCGTCGAATGTGAAGTATTTGCCCTCAGTGTCTTTCATCAGTGCGAAGTCCTTGGCGCGATCGTAGAACGACTCCTCGCTCAACATTCCGTAATTAATGAAGATCTTGAGGTCGTCCCATTTCTCTTCAAATCCCTTGCGGTCTTCCTTGAAGATGCTCTGCAGACGGTCGCTCACCTTCTTGGTGATATATGTGGCAATCTTCTTCACGTCGCGGTCGCTCTGCAGATACGAACGGCTCACGTTCAATGGGATATCCGGTGAGTCGATCACTCCGTGGAGCAGTGTGAGGAAGTCGGGCACAATGCCTTCCACCTGGTCGGTGACGAATACCTGATTGCAATAGAGCTGAATCTTGTTGCGCTGTAGTTCGATGTTCGACTTGATACGTGGGAAGTAGAGGATACCCGTAAGGTTGAACGGATAGTCAACGTTGAGGTGTATCCAGAACAATGGTTCGTCCTGCATAGGATAGAGCGTGCGGTAGAACGATTTGTAGTCCTCGTCCTTCAGTGTGCTTGGAGTCTTTGTCCACAGGGGCTCCACATTATTTATTATATTGTCCTCGTCGGTCTCCACGTCCTTGCCGTCCTTCCATTCGGTCTTCTTGCCGAATGCCACCGGCACAGGCATAAACTTGCAATATTTGTTGAGCAAGCCTTGGATAGTGTTCTTCTCAAGGAACTCCTTGCAGTCGTCGTCGATGTGCAGCACGATGTCAGTTCCGCGGCTCTCTCTTTCGGCATCGTCAATCTCGTATGCCGGTGAACCGTCACAACTCCATTTCACAGCCTTTGCTCCATCCTTGTAGCTCTTGGTGATGATATCTACCTTTTTGCTCACCATAAATGAAGAGTAGAAACCAAGTCCGAAGTGACCAATGATATTATTGGCATTGTCCTTGTATTTCTCCAAGAAGTCGTTGACGCCCGAGAATGCTATCTGATTGATATACTTGTCGATTTCCTCTTCGGTCATACCGATACCGCGGTCGCTGATAGTGAGTGTACCATCCTTTTCATCAAGGCTCACTCTTACTGTCAGGTCGCCCAGTTCGCCCTTGAAGTCACCCTTTTCAGCGAGAGTCTTCATCTTCTGCGATGCGTCAACTGCATTTGATACCATCTCGCGCAGGAAAATCTCATGATCAGAATACAAGAACTTTTTGATTACGGGGAATATGTTCTCAGTAGTAACCCCGATGTTACCTTTTTGCATATCTATTCTTTTTTTATTATATTATTTTCTTGTTTGTGGCTATTTAGCCTTCAAGAAATCCGTCGGCAAAAGGTGTGCCAAGAAGTCATGTTTTTGCATATTTTCTTATGTATTCTGCCATTTTGTCAGATAATAAGTCTTTGTGTCTCCATGTTTTAATTACAGTTTGAGGTATTCATAGGTATTTCCCACGATAGAAAGATACCTCTCGAAGTCTTCCCGCTTTATCACTACCGTGCCTCGGCAGTCGTTGGGATGAAAGGATAGGGTAGTGGCATTGCGCAACTCGTCGTCGAGGAAGAGATGGACATGGTTCTCCGTGTCGTTGATAAGTCCGAATGGAGATACACTTCCCGGTTCCAATCCCAAGTATCTCATCATTCTCTCGGGTGATGCAAACGAGAGTTTGCCGCACGAGGGTAGGCCTTGTGAAATGAGTGATTCCTTGAGTCTGTGCTCTAAGTTATGAATGTCGAGGTCGTGGTCGCAGTGGAAACACACGAGATAATGCCTGTTTCCCTTATGGTTGCGGAAGAACAGGTTCTTGCAGTGCACACTGCCGTCGTCCTTCCACCATTGCTTGGCCTCCTCGATGGTTTTGCCCTCGGGGTGGTTATAGCAAGTGAAAGGAATCCCATGCTTCTCAAGATAGGCGAGCACCGCCTCCTGCCTCTCGCTTATTACTGCTTCCTCCTTCTCGCCTATTGGCGTTGTTGTTTGTTCTGATATTTTTTCCATTTTTATGATAATGTTTCTGCAATTTTATAACCCACAACAAGTGCAGCCATTCCAAGAGCGAGGCTTGCCAAGGTGTAGATGGCGAGCATCAGCAGGTGGTCCTTGCCAAGCAGGTAGTTCTCGTTCATGAATGTGGAGAAGGTGGTGAAACCTCCGCAGAATCCCGTGACGAGCACCAACTTCCACTGTGCAGGCAGATGGCCTGATGCCGCTATGCCCGTAAACAATCCGATGAGCAGGCATCCTAAGACATTCACGGCAAATGTCGCCCATGGAAACGAACCGTAAGCCACTGCTGTCGGACCGGTAAGCCTTTCGTGCAGCAATGCCACCAAATATCTCATTCCGCCTCCGAAGAAGCTTCCAATACAAACCAATAAAAGTTCTTTCATCTTATATCTGAATTATTTAATCATTATTGACTTTATTACTGTAGCTGAGGAACCTGTACTTCCCGTGTGTTGGAGATGGAAACCACCGAAAGTATTGGGTGATGGCATCTTCGCCGTGAGGGTATGGGTGACATCGGGGAAATTGGAGTTGGACACCTTGGCAGTTATAGTATCTCCACGTGCGGACATCTCCACACGGCATCCTCGCCTGTAGATGTCGCATCGTTCGGGAGTGGAAATCTTGCGAATGTCGCCATTGATGTATTCCACGAGGCATACCTCCACGGCATGATCGTAGTCGGGGGTGCGTACAAAGCGTATGCCATAGCCAGTCAGAGTGTGTGTGTCGAACTTGATGCAGATGTCAAGATACTGCCCGGTGGCAGATCCGAATCCTTGTCCAGCCGACTTGCATGGGTCGAGGGTTACGATACATTCCTGGTTGCCTACTTTAGCAGTCTCATCCTTAGGGGTAAACATCATTCTTGCCCCTTTCTGCAACTGCACCATTCCCCACGAACCTTCAGCTCCATCCACTCCCTCGGCATATCCCCAAGAGGGGCGGGTGTTGTCAGCCTGCCAGTCGTAGTCCATTGTGTCCTTGGGCTTATGGCAATCCAATGTCCATCCTCCGGGGATGATGTCTGTCTGTATTTGCATGGCAAAGGGTGGCAACTGCAATGGCAGGGGTTCAGTGGGAGTGGGCAGGACAAGGGGCTTGCCGTTGAGAGTGCAGTTCTTCATCGAGCATAGATGTCGAGGGTCGGGACGTTTGCACCATTCTATCTTCAATGTGGGGTCGTCGCTTGTCCATCGGCAGTTCTCCAATGTTACGGGCCCGCTTACCTTGTTAATATATTGTATGCCGGTGGTCTTGCTATGAATATCGCAGTCGCGGAATACAGCTCCCGTCTCATGGTCGGTGGTATAGAACGGTTTGCTGCTGAACAGAGTAAACCGGCATTTGTTATATACTCCGGTACCGCACAAGGCATCGTCGGTACATTCGAAATAGCAGTTGTTGAATACCGTATGTTTTGCCCCAACGAATGGGCAGAGGTTAAGTCGTGATATGAATCGGCAGTTGTCAAGCCTGTAGTTGTCGCCCGCGCAGATGGCTATCTGAGCCTGCACTATGGCATCCTTTCTCCGCTTTCTGTTCTTGCTTTTGTCCTTTGAATATATGAGGTCAACATTGCAGTAATTGCCAAATGTGATATTTGCAGCCTCTACATTACTGCCAAGGAAATGAAACATGGTGAAATTGCCGTCAGCTCCTTGTGTCTGTCCGCGGTTGCAGGCAAGCACAACGTCTTCAGCACTCTCGCCAAGACCGATGAGTCTCAGTCGGCTTGCCTTTACCTCCATGGCGTAAGGTGTTCCCTCTCCCGGATTGGGCCTTCTTATCGCCTCGTCGTCAGGGTTGTCCATCCAATACACAGATGGACAGAGGTATATCTCCGTCCATAGAGAGTCTTCATTGTTATGCTTGTCGGCAAAAGCCAAGGCATCAACTACAGAGGCGAAAAGGAAGTGTTTCTCCTTCGCCTTCTTCGTGTCGTCCACAAGCAGGCAATGCCTGTTGGTA
>CAMBOI010000014.1 GCA_945869265.1 uncultured Prevotella sp.
CGATGAGATTCACATCATCTGCGAGGTACACGACCAAAGCAAGTACGCCTTGCCCGCTTATCGCAGAGTCATCATCAAGCCGACAGAATGACGGTAAGCGTCTCCGCTATGACGTATTGCGTCGTCCAAATTAATTGATATGCAATACGTCATCGTGGAGACGCTTACATTACTTCTTACTAATACGGAATACCGTAACAGAGTTTGCAGGGAACTTATGTACTAAATGATTGCCATTGATACGTACCTGCTCCTTGTGTGGAACAACTTTAGTTGGAGCATCCAGGCTGTTTTCATCAAGACTACTTCCAGAAGAAAGGACTGTTGCCTCTGCCAGATCAGCCACCTTTCCGATTCCATTGAGCAGAACCTTTGTGGTAAGATCTTGATTACCGGCATTCACAACCTTGACAATAATGTCACCCGACTTTTCGTCTTTTTGTGCACTGGCACAAACTGTCTTTCTGTTTATATCAGCAAGCGAAGCCTGCTGCACCAATTTACCATCAATATATCCCTTAACCGTGAGGGGGGATACTTCCAGACGGATGTTATACCAACGTCCTGGCTCGATTGAATAGTTGATGCTATGAGAATCCATGATCGTCTGCATCTGATTGATGGAATTGCTATAACCACCTATGTCCCAACGAGTACGATTGTTTACTCCCTTCTGATGATGGAAGTATATCTGGAAACCATTTTCACCCGACAACTTACGAGCTTTCAAAGTAACAACATACTCTCGCCAATTGTCATTGCCAACAAAAGCAGTAACATCTGTTGCCAAAGAGTTTTGACTAAGCACACCATTGCTAACGTTCCATTCTCCATCACCCAGCTTCTCCCAATCATCAATATTAGACGAGAAATTGTTTTGATACAGCACTTTGCCCTTTGGCGTAGTAACCTTCAAGTCCTTAAACTCCGCACTATTCTTCCAAGTACCCAGACCAATGCCACCTGAACTAGATGGAATATCCACAAGTGGACTTCCCGTCACAGAAACAGGCAGCGTAACTGTGCCCTGATTCTCGGCAAACATCTGCTGTACATAATAGCTTGGCAGACCATACCAACGATGGTTATCATAATTAATCAAGTTGATTGGCCAACGCTGATGCTCCACATTGCAGAACAAAGGAGCGTATGCAGCCATAGCCACCAAATCGGAATTGCGCTCCAATCCCGTCATAAATGCAGCTTCACCAATGGCACCTCTGAGATTACCCTTTCCACATTGACTAGTTACGGCATACTCACCAATAAACACTTTTTCTCCTCCACGCTTGCGATTGTCATATTTATTGGCATTGAGTATGAACCAATCTGGCGTATTATAATAATGCTCGTCAATCATCGCATGGGAAGGAGTTGAAGGATGTGAGCCACTCCAGTCGTTAGAGATGATTTGCATTTCTGGAAAACGAGTCTTGATGGCATTGGCTATCAACTCGAAATTCTTGAAATAGACACTACCAAAGTTCTCATTTCCCACTTCTATATATTTTAGTTTGAAAGGTGCAGGATGACCATTGCGAGCTCTGGCTGCTCCCCATACGCTCGTTACTGGACCGTTGGCATACTCAATGGCATCAAGCGCATCTTGAATCCACTGGTCTATCTCATCGGACGGTATTGTCTCCTTGTGTGAGACTCCAGCATTAATACAGAACAACGGTTCTGCGCCAAGGTCTTCAGCCAACTGCAAGTATTCATGATATCCTATGCCATGAGTTGCTGTATATCCCCATAAATTCCATAAAGGTATGCGACTGTCGATATTACCGATGGTATTCTTCCATTGATAACGCTGAGAAATTTCCTCTCCTTCTACCCAGCAACCACCAGGAAAACGCAAGAAGGTAGGATGAAGATTGTCCAAGGCTTTACCCAGGTCTTTCCTCACACCGCTCTTTCCCCATCGTTTCTGAGGAATAAGGCTAATCATATCCATACACACCTCGCCTTTTCCGTTGCCTTCAATGACAAGTTGTGCATTGGTACTTGCTTCCGTAGGAATCAATGTGGCTTTCGTATATTTCCAAACACCTGTTACATCAGAGATGTCAGTTTCTGCCAACACGTTGTCACCAACAACTATCTTGGCTTTCATCTTTCCTTGATAAGAGTTAGGAGTGCGCAAAGCAATAGAGAAGTCATATTTCTCTCCTTTCTCCACATTCATGCCCCAGTAGCCATCATTAGAAAGCGTAAAATCACCTTGCACATCAACATTCAAAAACAGTCGGTTTCGGGCGTTGAGAGGAACTGCTGGATTTTTCGCATTAGAAAGGTCAGCCTTTCTCACTTTGGCTTTGCCTTGCAAAGAGCGGAATTGCCAAAAACATAACGAATCCGCGTCCTCAAAAGAGCGATTGCGCACCAACTCAGGGTAAAGACCTCCATCCACAGAAAGATTGATATCCTCTAAGAAAATACCAAAAAGTGTAGGTGAAACTGCATGTAAAGGCTTGTTTACATCGATTGTTATCGTTGCTTTTTGAGCAGCAGCCGTCATTGCCATCAAGACAAAACTGGAAAAAAGTGTCTTTTTTATCATTTTAAGAATATTTATAGTTAAAAATTGTTCTGTGCAAAGGTACTCATTTTATTTTGATTACCAAACAAATTTTAAGTTTTTGATATGTTTTATTTTAAATTTTTGATGTTATCCATTTGTAATTGATAACTCTTGCCTTGTACAAAGGTCTTGCAGAGGTGCTTATATTAGTGTCGGAATGGAACGTATGAGTCCATTCTTACAAAAACGTTTTGCAAGTATGGTCAGACGGTCTATTTACCGATGCAGAAGTGGGAGAAAATGTTGTTGAGAACCTCGGAGGGGGTGATGACGCCACCGGTGATGTCGGCAAGGGCATCGAGACATTGACGGAGGTCTTCGCTCAGAAGATCGTTGGGGATGTTCATCTCAAGACCATCTAGAACCCGGGTGATGCTCTCCTGGGCTTGAAGGAGGGAGGAATAGTGACGGGCAGAAGTGATGATGGCATCGTTCTCGCCAATCTCGGGGATGCCTGACTTGGCATAGATGGCATCGGTAAGTTCGTTGATGCCTGTACCATTCAATGCACTGATGGAGAGGGTGGAGAAGGGGATGGATAATGACTGACCGGAGGTGGATAAAGGGGTGGCGGGAAACTTATCCGTCTTGTTGATGACGGCAATAACTTGTTTGCCCTTGCATCGCGAGGTGATGTCGCTGAGTTCTTCTTCGGATGGGGGAGTGTCGATGACCCATAGGACAATAGCCGCCTTGGAAAGGGCGGAATAGGAACGCTCAATGCCGATTTGCTCAATGACATCGTCGGTGGTGCGCAAACCGGCTGTATCGACAAAACGGAAGGTGACGCCGTGGATATCGATGGTGTCCTCAATGATGTCACGGGTAGTGCCATGGATATCGCTCACAATGGCTTTTTCCTCTCCCACAAGGCGGTTGAGAAGTGTGCTCTTGCCAACATTGGTCTTGCCGATGATGGCCACGGGAATGCCTTGCTTGATGGCTTGACCGGTGCAGAAGGAGGAGGCAAGCGATGAGATGCGCTCTTGAATGGTGGTGGCAAGGTGGAAGAGGGCGGTGCGGTCGGCAAACTCAAGTTCCTCATGGTCGCTGAAGTCGAGTTCGAGTTCCATGAGTGAGGTCATCTTGAGCAATTGGTCGCGCAGATGGGAGAGTTCTGAGGAGATGTTGCCTCGCAACTGACCGAGGGCCATGTCATGAGATGCTTTGCCCGTGGCGGCAATAAGGTCGGCAACAGCCTCTGCCTGGCTCAGATCCATCTTGCCATTGATGAATGCACGACGGGTGTATTCGCCAGGGTCGGCCTGTCGGCATCCTGCCTCGATGAGGGTGCGGATAATCTGCGACATGATATATCTCGAACCATGACAATAAATTTCAACGGAATTCTCACCCGTATATGAATGTGGGGCACGGAAGACGGCAACCATCACGTCGTCGATGGGCATAGAGGAATCTGAGGCAAAGACACCATAATGAAGGGTGTGACTCTTGGCTTCGGAAATGTTACGACTAAAGTGACGGTCTGCGATTGTGATGGAGTCGGGACCTGAGATACGTATGATACCTATAGCTCCTCCCGAGGGAGTAGCCATAGCGCAGATATTGTCGGATAAATTCATATTCTATCGAGAACAGTGAGAATGAGTTTGTCGATATCGTTTTTATAATTAGTATCGGTGTTTTTGGCACGCCTGTTGGCGACAACCATACAACATGTCATTGCCTTGTGACCGAGAAGACTGCTGAGACCGGCAAGGGCACTGCTTTCCATCTCGAAGTTGGTGATTTGCAACCCGTCGTATTCGAAACTCTCTATCTTGCTGTTTAATTCGGGGTCGGCAAGTGGCAGACGCAGGCATCTGCCCTGAGGGCCATAGAATCCGCCGCAGGCGCAAGTGATACCCCTTACCATATCCTCGCCGGCAATACGGGAGATGAGCGAGGAATCGGCCACTGCAACATAAGGCGCAGGCATCTGAGAGAGCCACGAGGTATGCTTGACGAATGCTGCCTCGCAATCAGTGTCGCACACTTCATCGCGATGGCCATAATAGTTGAGAAGACCATCGAAACCGATACTCTTGACAGAGGCTATGAAGGTGCCGACGGGAGTGAAGGGTTGCAATCCGCCGCATGTTCCGACACGTATAATACTCAGGGAACGAAGCTCATCTTTTTCCATACGCGTGGAGAAGTCAATATTGACAAGTGCGTCGAGTTCGTTCATCACTATGTCGATATTGTCACATCCGATGCCTGTGCTTAAAACGCTGATGCGCTTTCCCTGATATGAGCCCGTGATTGTATTAAACTCACGATTGGACACCTCACATTCGATGGTGTCGAAATGTGATGCCACGAGTTTGACACGACCGGGGTCGCCAACGAGGATAACACGGTCGGACAACTGTTCGGGACGCAGATGAAGATGGAAAATAGAACCATCATCATTGATTATCAACTCGGATTCTGGAATGTAGTGCTTCATAATATACCTCTCTGTATTTAAGTTATTTACCAAGTTTCGCTAATTCTATTCTTCTAATCTCTTTTGTAAGATTAGCTATCTCGATTTCGTATTTCTCGCTTTGTTTTTCAGCAGCGAGCAGTTGTTGCTTGTATTGCTCACGTTGGGGTTGTCTTGCAGTGGGATAAGCATTGCGTGCACGATCGATAGATATGTCGAGCTTATTCTTTTTCCCGCTAAGATCATTAAGACTTACATATTTTTCTGCAGCTTCGGGAGAACGGAAATCAGTGAGTGTAGTGTATGTCAACTCGTCGTTGATGACAAAGGTGAAGTCGTTTTTTTTCTTTTGCGTGAATTTGCGTTTGTAAACATCAGTAAGTCTTTCAAGTGCATTGTTGCGGACATTAAGGCTTGACCATGTCTGGGATATACTATGAATCTCAGATAGCTGCCGCAGTTGCTCAGGAGAATACTCATCCACGATATAGTTTTCTCTCACGTCGTTAAGAAGAAAAGAATAAATGCACACCATACCCTCTGGTTGGTTACGGTCGGTGGCAAACCATCCGAAACCATCATATTCATCAACAATATAGAGATAATCGTTGGCTGTGGAATTAAACGGCATACCGATATTCTCTGGTTTGAGGAACGACTTTGTAGTCTCGTCGTAGCGAGTCATGAAGATGTCGAATCCACCAATACTTTCCTCTCCCTTTGCCGCGAAATAAAGAGTGGTGCCATCGGCAAGCATGAATGGCCAATTGATATCTACATCGTCGCCAAGGACATCAAGACCCTTGAGCGGGATGTCGCGCGACCACTTGTCGCCTATCATTTCAGAGGAATAGAGATCCCAACCGCCATCGGCAAATTTTGAGAAGACACATTTATTTTTCAACTGATTGATATACACAACGGCATTGGGTTGGTCAGTGGTGTTGAAGAAATTGTTATACGACTCAACACTTCCTGCTTCATCAGGAATATTCAACGAACTGAGGAGTTGCGACTTCTTGACAACAATACTGTCGATGAACACCACTTTTTGTATGGAGTTCCTCATACTCTCAAGACGTTCTTCATATTCAGTGTCAACTACACTGACTTTGGGTTTTGACTTCGTTTTGGCCGTACTTCTTTTCTTCTGCGCATCCATTGTAGATGGCAGAAGAATGAGAAGAGCTGCTAATACTATGTTTTTTCCTTTCATTATCATTCTTTTGCTTTTTCAATTAATTTCATTTCAGATTCAAGAGCATTCCATATAGAATACCTTGCTTCGGGATTCATACTTTCCATTGCATTGAATATGTTTCGTATATCAGCACGATGAGAAGCTGTTTCGTAGGGACACTGCTTAATCTGTTTTTCATATTTGCGCAGTTCTGACCATCTCTTTATGTCCTTTTCCTCAATGAGGCAGAGCGGACGGATAATCGTGAGGGGCATCTTCTTCATCTCGAGCTTTACGGGCATTGTTGAGAAATGTCCCTGGAATGTGAGATTCATCAGAGCCGTGTGAATGATATCGTCGTTATGATGCCCCAAGGCAATCTTGTTACAATGTAGCGCCTGTGCGAGATTGAACATCTCCTTACGGCGATGCCACGAACAGAGGAAGCATTTAGGCTTCTTGGTCTTGATTGTATCATCGAACCCCGTAGTCACTATATGAAGAGGTACGTTAAGATTATTACAAAACGACTCAAGATAGCCAGTATCGGTGGAATATTCTATATTATCCATCCTGACATGTATGGCCTCAACCGAAAATGAGGGTCGGTTGATCTGGCTACGCTTGGCGAGAAGTTCGAGCAGACAGAGGGAATCCTTGCCGCCCGACAATCCGACGAGTATCTTGTCGCCATCGTCAAGTAGGCAGTAGTCAACAAGAGCTTTCTGAAAGCGCCTTGTCAGCCGATGTTCCAATAACTGCTCCTCATTCCTCATTCCTAATTCCTAATTCCTCATTTCATAAACACCAAGTAAACCGCGCATATTATAAGGAAGAAAGCAAGGATGTGATTCCAATGCAGATTCTGCCCCTGAAACAAGATGTTGGCAATTACGGCAAAGACGGCGAGACTGATGCACTCCTGAATGACCTTCAGTTGCACAAGATTGAACGGTCCGCCATTGCCCTCAAATCCCATACGGTTGGCCGGCACTTGGCAGCAATACTCGAAGAATGCTATGCCCCATGAGAATGCAATCACGCCGAGCAGCGGCCACTTGGCGGAGATGCCCGTTTCCTGGAGTTTCAAGTGCCCATACCAGGCAAGCGTCATGAAGACGTTGCTTAGTATGAGCATTATGATAGTATATAATCCGTTCATTTCGCCAACTTCTCAGCCATTGCCTTTGCCGCGCGACGACCGTCGCCCATTGCGAGGATTACGGTTGCGCCACCACGCACGATGTCACCACCGGCATATACCGACGGACGCGAGCTCTGCATATCATCATTAACAGCGATAGTGTTCTTACGTCCCAACTCAAGACCATCGATAGACTTGGGTACAAGCGGGTTGGGAGATACACCTACGGCAACAATCACCTGATCGACATCGAGAGTGACAGTCTTGCCCTCAACAGGTACAGGACTGCGGCGACCGCTTGCATCGGGTTCACCAAGTTCCATCACCTGAAGAACAGCTTGACATACGGCACCCTTTTCGTCGGCCTTATACTCGATAGGATTGTGCAGGCAGAGGAAGTTGATGCCTTCCTCCTTGGCATGCTTCACCTCTTCGAGACGTGCGGGCATCTCCTGCTCGGAGCGTCGATAGACGAGGGTGACATCGGCACCAAGACGCTTAGCCGTGCGGCATGAGTCCATAGCGGTATTTCCACCACCTACGACGATGACGTGCTTACCGAGATTGATAGGTGTATCTGTCTCGGGATTGGCAGCATCCATAAGGTTGACGCGGGTGAGATACTCGTTGGACGACATGATATTGATGGCATTCTCGCCAGGGATATTCATGAAGTTGGGCAGTCCAGCTCCAGAGCCTACGAAGATACCCTTGAAGCCCATCTCCTCAAGTTCCTCTACAGAGATGGTCTTGCCGACAATGCAGTCGGTGTGGAAATGCACTCCCATCTTCTTGAGATTGTCGATCTCGACATCCACGATGCGGTTGGGCAGACGGAACTCGGGAATACCATATTTCAGCACGCCTCCAATCTCGTGGAGAGCCTCGAATACATGAACTTCAAATCCCTGCTTTGCCATGTCGCCGGCAAAGCTAAGTCCGGAAGGACCAGAGCCGATGACAGCCACCTTGATACCGTTGGACGGGGCAATATCGGGGAGAGACATCTTACCGCTTTCACGCTCATAGTCGGCTGCGAAACGCTCGAGATAACCAATAGCCACTGCAGGCTCGTTCATCTTGAGATGGATACACTTACTCTCGCACTGTTTCTCCTGCGGACATACACGACCGCAGACGGCGGGCAGGGCAGAGGTTTGCTTCAGCACTTTGGCGGCAGCAAGAATCTCGCCACGCTCGATGTTCTTGATGAACGAAGGGATATTGATGTTGACGGGACATCCCTCGACACATGATGGTTTGACGCAGTCGAGACAACGCTGGGCCTCGCGCATGGCCATCTCCTTGGTGAGTCCTTTGTTGACTTCCTCGGTGCGGGTGGTGGCACGATAGACAGGATCGAGTTCTGGCATCTGCACACGCTCGATGGCAGTGCGCTCCTTGGGTTTCATTGAAGAGCGAAGGGTCTTGCGCCATTCTGCATTACGGTCGGTAAGTGTCTCTATATCAACGTCTGCAGCTGCATTTGTTGAAGCTGTATTTGATGTTGCCACATCGGCATCCTCATCAGTGGGAACGTCCTTTACATCCACACCGCTGAGGTGCTCCTGCATGTGCTCCATCTCTATCTGCTCCTCGCGCTTGAATGTGCCCATACGCTTGAACATCTCGTCCCAATCAACGAGAGCTCCGTCAAACTCAGGGCCGTCGATGCAGACAAACTTGGTCTTGCCACCGATGGTGAGACGACAGGCACCGCACATACCGGTACCATCGACCATGATGGTGTTGAGCGACACGTCGGTAGAGATATTGTATTTCTGTGTGAGCAGGCAGCAGAACTTCATCATGATGGGAGGACCGATGGCAAATACCTTGTCGATGTGCTCCTGGTTGATGAGTTTTTCGATACCGACGGTAACGACACCCTTTTCGCCATAAGAACCATCGTCGGTCATGATAATGAGTTCGTCACTGCTGTCTCTCACCTCATCTTCGAGGATGACAAGATCTTTGGAACGGCCGGCAATTACCGATAGAACACGGTTGCCGGCAGCCTTAAGTGCACGGATGATGGGGAGCATGGGAGCCACGCCGACACCACCACCGGCACAGATGACAGTACCGAATTTCTCGATATGTGTAGGATTGCCGAGTGGGCCAACCACGTCGGTAACGTAATCACCCTCATTGAGTGAGCACAGTTTTACGGACGAGAGTCCCACTTTCTGTACGACAAGTGTGATAGTGCCCTTGTTAACGTCTGAGTCGGCTATTGTAAGAGGCATACGTTCGCCCTTGTTTCCCACTCGTACAATAACAAAGTTTCCTGCTTTGCGACTCTTGGCAATCAGAGGCGCTTCAATCTCAAAGAGGTAAACCTTCTCGGAGAATTGCTTCTTCTTGATTATCTTATTCATAGTTATTATGTTGAATATTGAAGATTGAAAATTGAATTGCTGCGCAGCGATTCAATCTTCAACTTTCAAATTTCAAATTTCAAATTTTATTTTTATTAATGTTTTCTTTTACGCTTTTTACAATATTTACTAGTGTACCGACAATAATTTTACTGTCATTGAATAAAGATCTGAATTGCTCTTCTGAAATATAGTTTGACTCATATAGTAGTTCCAACCAATATTGAGTTTCATCAGCTTCTTTTAACGCAATGTTTATTTTATTCAAGAAGTCCAGCTGGCTTTGAGCATTTTTACTCTCGCGAACGTTTGCACCTATACTTGTGCCACTTCTTAACAGTTGCTTTGCCAAGATATATTCATTCTTTTCCTTATTAAGGAAAGAATATAGTTTTATGATTTCTAATGCAAATCTTTTACTTTCTTCATGAATATTTACAGCTCCCATTATGCGCAGCAATTCAATTTTCAACCTTAAACTTTCAACTTATCACGTCGCATCCCATATATGGAATCAGAGCCTTGGGCACCTTGATGCCATCGGGAGTCTGGTTGTCCTCGAGGATGGCAGCCACGATACGCGGGAGGGCGAGCGCCGAACCGTTGAGGGTGTGGCAAAGCTCAATCTTTTTATCCTCGGTATGGCGATAGCGACACTTGAGGCGATTGGCTTGATAGGTGTCGAAGTTGCTGACTGACGATACCTCAAGCCAACGACCCTGAGCCTCGGAATACACCTCGAAGTCATAGCAGATGGCAGATGTGAACGACTGGTCGCCACCGCAGAGAAGCAGTATGCGATAGGGCAATTCAAGTTTCTGGAGCAGACCTTCTACATGAGCGAGCATCTCCTTGTGTGACTCTTTGGAATGTTCGGGTTTGTCGATGCGAACAATCTCTATCTTAGAGAACTCGTGCAGACGGTTGAGACCGCGCACGTCCTTGCCATAGCTGCCAGCCTCGCGACGGAAGCACTGAGTGTAGGCACAGTTCTTGACGGGAAGATCCTTCTCGTCGAGAATGACATCACGATAGATGTTGGTGACAGGCACTTCGGCTGTGGGGATAAGATAGAGATCGTCAACTTCGCAGTGATACATCTGTCCCTCCTTGTCGGGCAACTGTCCGGTGCCGTAACCCGATGCCTGATTGACCACCGTAGGCGGCATAATCTCGGTGTAGCCGGCAGCACGTGCCTCGTCGAGGAAGAAATTGATGAGTGCCCTCTGCAGGCGTGCTCCCATACCGATATATACGGGGAAACCAGCACCCGTGATCTTCACTCCAAGGTCGAAGTCGATAAGGTTGTATTTCTTTGCCAACTCCCAGTGGGGCAGTTTAGCCTCGCTATTTTCAGGATTTACTGTCCAGTTGCCCACGGTGTCATTGCCGTTACATTCCTTGAGATTGCTCTTCACAACATGATTGTCCTCGGCAGCCTTTCCCTGTGGCACTTCGTCGTAGGGGATATTTGGAATCTGGCAGAGTAGGGTGGTGAGCTCCTTCTCGGCGGCATCCATAATCTCTTGAAGCTGCTTGTCCTGGGCTTTGAGTTCAGCAACCTGCTGTTTGGCCTGTTCGGCCTCATCCTTCTTGCCCTGCTTCATGAGCGCACCAATTTGGGCGGCAAACTGCTTTGCCTCCTGCTTGGTTTTGTCAAGTTTCTGTTGAGCCTCGCGACGGCGCTTGTCAACGGCTAACACATTGTCGATAGCCTCCTTGGCACCTGCGAAATGCTTCTTCTCCAATCCGCTGATGACGCGGTCAGTTTCCTCTGTTATGAGCTTTAATGTAAGCATATTCTTTTTGTTTAATTAAACGTTATTCCTTTTAAATGCTGCAAAGTTACAAAATATTTATGATTTAGCGAAGCAAAAAGACATTTATTTGTTGAAGAATATATAAAAACATGGATAAAAAGTGGAAAAAGAAGACATTATGTCGATAAAAAGCAGAAATCCCACACCTCGTGAGAGGCGTGGGACTCTGTTGTTTGTTTGGAATAAATTATCTTAATTGATAAAAATTAGGCTTCTGCAACTGGTATTACAGAAACGACGCTCTTGTTGAAACGTCCCTTCTTGAAGTTTACTACTCCGTCAACCAATGCATAGAGGGTATCATCCTTACCGATACCAACATTGTTACCTGGGTTGTGCTTAGTACCGCGCTGACGCACGATGATGTTACCTGCTACACAGGTCTGGCCACCCCAGATCTTGACGCCCAATCTTTGTGAAGCTGACTCACGTCCGTTCTTAGAACTACCTACACCTTTTTTATGTGCCATTTCTTAGTCCTCCAAAATTTTAAGCGATTACTTGTTTAACTTCAATCTGAGTGAACTGTTCGCGGTGTCCGTTCTTCTTGCGATAGTCCTTGCGGCGCTTCATCTTGAAGACGATAACCTTGTCACCCTTAACGAGGGGATTAACCACCTCACACACTACTTTTGCACCATCTACGGTAGGTGCGCCAACCTTGATAGCTCCCTCGTTGTCAACGAGCAGGACCTTCTCAAACTCAACAGCCTGGCCTTCCTCTGAATTCTTGATGTGGTGAACAAAGAGCTTCTTGCCCTGTTCGGCCTTAAACTGCTGACCGTTAATTTCTACAATTGCGTACATTTATTAAAAATTTAAAACGGTTTCCGCAAGGCGGAGGGCATCGTGTCCCCGCTTTATTGAGCCTTCACGGACTAAATCAGGTGCAAAGGTACTAATAAATTAGGAAATAGGGATTAGAAATTAGGAATTTGTTTTCGTATTTATGATTATTTAACTATTTTTAGACTAATACTATGCGTTATTAATATTTATATAACGAATAAAGCGACTGTCTTCACAGACAATCGCTCTATATCTTCAATAGGTATTAGTCTTTTCCATTAGCGGTAAATAAGATTGTTTTCAGGATAACGGGTGCAAAGGTAGTGACAAAATTTCACATAACCAAATAATTTCTTGACTTTTTTTTAGAAAAGTGCTAAAATCTCACATTTTTAACATTTGATGAAGCAAAATAGTATTGAAAAGACAAAAAGAAGGGCGAATTCATAAGAGAATCCGCCCTTAATAAAATTTAGTGTATTACTTATAGGGGAATTTATACGATGCCCTGAGCCATCATGGCCTTTGCCACCTTCATGAAGCCGGCAACATTGGCACCCTTGACATAGTTGATATATCCGTCGGGCTGTGTGCCATACTTCACGCAGTTCTCGTGGATATCCTTCATGATTAGCTTCAGACGGTTGTCAACCTCCTCAGATGTCCAGCTCAGACGCTCTGAGTTCTGGCTCATCTCAAGACCAGACACTGCCACACCACCGGCGTTAGATGCCTTACCGGGAGCATAGAGAATCTTGGCATCCTGGAATGCCTTGACAGCCTCGGGAGTAGAAGGCATGTTGGCACCTTCGGCTACGGCAAAGACACCGTTGTCAACAAGCGTCTGAGCCTGCTCGCCGTTGATCTCGTTCTGTGTGGCGCAAGGCAGTGCGATGTCGGCCTTCTCGCCCCAAGGACGCTCGCCAGCATGATAAACAGCGTTGGGATATTCCTCGGCATACTCCTTGATACGTCCGCGCTCCACGTTCTTCAGCTCCATTACATAGTCGAGCTTTGCACGGTCGATACCATCGGGATCGTAGATATAACCATCTGAGTCGGAGAGGGTAAGAACCTTGGCTCCAAGCTGGATGCACTTCTCAGTGGCATACTGGGCAACATTACCCGAACCAGAGATAAGCACCTTCTTGCCCTCAAGGCTAATGCCACGTGTCTCAAGCATTGAAAGGAGGAAATATACTGTACCGTAACCGGTTGCCTCGGGACGGATGAGCGAACCGCCAAACTCGCGTCCCTTGCCGGTGAGCACACCGCTCCACTCGTGAGTGAGCTTCTTGTACATACCGAACATATAGCCTACCTCGCGGCCACCTACACCGATGTCACCTGCGGGCACGTCCTCATCAGGACCGATATGACGATAGAGCTCGGTCATGAAAGCCTGGCAGAAACGCATCACTTCGCCCTCGCTCTTGCCGCGGGGAGAGAAGTCGGAACCACCCTTTGCACCACCCATTGGCAATGTGGTAAGAGAATTCTTGAATGTCTGCTCGAATGCAAGGAACTTGAGGATTCCGAGGTTGACAGACTTGTGGAAACGGATACCGCCCTTGTACGGACCGATAACGTTGTTGTGCTGGATGCGATAACCCATGTTTGTCTGCACCTTACCCTGGTCGTCAACCCATGTTACTCTGAATTCAATCACACGATCGGGAATGCAAAGACGCTCTACCAAGTTTGACTTCTCAAACTCGGGATGCTTGTTATACTCCTCCTCAATTGTGGGGAGAACCTGACTAACTGCCTGAATGTACTCAGGCTCATTCGGGAATCTTCTTTTAAGATCCTCAACAATTTGTGCTGCAATCATAATTTCTCTTTTTAGTTGTTTAATATAATATGTTTTATCTTTTTTCTTTCAATTTCTTGTTTGCGGCTGCAAAGTTACATAAAAATTTGGAATAAACAAACATTTTATCTAAAAAAATAGCAAAAAACTTACTTTTTGTCATATAAATCAAGAAAAATGAGAATTTTACTAATAATTATGCGTTATTTGAGGTGATATGAATACCGTCGGTGGTCACTTTTTCCTCCGACAAGAGATAATCGAGAGCGTTGGCGAGTACATTCGTTTCTATCTTATGGTCGAAATCGCGTAAATCCTTGTATGTCCTCGGGGTGCCGTCCGACAAATACTCCATAATCCGTCTAATGGCATATTCCATGTCGTCTTCATCATCATTGGCTGATGTACATACGTCGCACATATTGCATCTCTTGCCATTTTTCTCTCCGAAATATTCCAATAGCATCACACTCCTGCATTCCGTTTCGCAAGTCATGTAGGAAATCATTGCCTCGGTGCGCTCCTTGGATTTCTCAAGTCGTTGCTCATATATATAATAAGGTATAGAGATGCGCTCGGTGATTTCGCGCGATTGCACGTATCTGATAAGCGGTTCGTCCCTTGGGGGTATATAGCTGATGATGTGTTTTCTCGCGAGCAGTTTGAGACACTCGTGCACTTCTGTCTCTTCGCACCCGATGAGGTGGGAGAGAAAGTCCTCGTCAACCATTCCGTAGTCAACAAACAGACCATTGTAATTGCGCAGCAATGTCTCGATCAGTTTGTCCTCAAGTTGCGAGTTGTTGTGGAGACGATAGAGTTCGTCGCGCTTCAGGTCGAACATCACCCTCGACTTGGCGTCGTCGTTGCAGTTGTATTCGATATATCCCGCCTGTTCGAGTATTCGCAGTGCAGCCTCTACCATGGCAGGATAATGCTTGAAGTTACGGCAGAATTTCATTATGTTAAACTTGAAAGCCATGCCATATCCCGAGCCGACGGCTATCTGGAAGAAATAGGCAACATGCTCATATACCTTACGGATATACTCCTTGTCGGGAAAGTCGGCAACAGCCCTTTTCCTCAATCGGGCAATGTCCGAACGATTGGTGAGCAAAATGGCATACGCCTTCTCGCCGTCGCGACCGGCGCGTCCGGCTTCTTGAAAATACGACTCGATGCAGTCAGGCGCCTCGATATGTATCACGATACGCACATCCGGTTTGTCGATACCCATACCGAAGGCGTTTGTAGCCACCATAACGCGTATTTTGTCCGACTGCCATTCGCGTTGTCTTTCGTCTCTTATGCTGTCGGCAAGTCCGGCATGATAGAATGTGGCTTTGACATTATTATTGCAAAGGAATTCCGCCAGTTCTTTGGTTTCCTTTCTGTTTCTGACGTATATGATGGCGCAACCGTCAATCTTGTCGAGTATGTGCAGCATCTCGGCCGCCCTGTTCTCGGTGTTTCTCACAATGTAAGCGAGATTGCTGCGCTCAAAACTCATAGAGAACACGTTTTTTGCCCTGAAATGCAGTTTGTCCTGAATGTCGTCAACAACAGCGGGAGTGGCGGTTGCCGTGAGTGCGAGTATTGGTTTGTCGGGAATATGTTGCCTGATATCCGCAATTTTCAGGTAAGACGGTCGGAAGTCATATCCCCATTGTGTGATACAGTGAGCCTCATCGACAGTGATGAAACTGACGTTGATATGTCTGAGTTTGGTGAGAAATAGATTAGAGGCGAGTCTTTCGGGAGATACATACAGAATCTTCACTGCGCCGAAGATACAGTTTTCGAGAGTGGTGATGATTTGTTCCCTTGTCATACCCGAGTAAACGGCAGCCGCCTTGATATGTCGCTTTTTCAGGTTAGCCACCTGGTCTTTCATGAGGGCAATGAGCGGTGTGATGACAATGCACACGCCCTCCATGGCGAGAGCCGGCACCTGGAATGTGATCGACTTGCCGCCACCTGTAGGCATAAGTCCGAGTGTGTCGCGCCCCTCGGCAATGCTTTGGATGATATTCAACTGAATACTGCGGAAATCCTGGTAGCCCCAATATTTCCGCAGTATCTCCTTGTAATAATCTTCAGTTCTCAATCTTCAATTTTAACTTTCAACCTTAAACTTTCAACCTTCCAAGTTTGGCTTAATATCCTCAATCTGCAGTTGCACCTCACCATGCTTGTAGGCATTCTCCACGATAGTATATACGATGTCGAAGCTGCGCTTGCTCTTGATGAATCTGGCCGATGCGCTTTGTCCGAAGGCGATGCCATTGACCACATTGCTCGACATGCTGTCAACAAGTTCGAGCTTGATGTGCTCCTGATTCTTTCCCACCACCTTGCTTGTGCCGTAGTCATAGACATTGTGTGTGCAGAACAGCGGTCGGGGATTGCAAGGCCCGTGAGGGGCAAATTTCTTCAGGTCGTTGAGCAATTTCTTGGTGATGTCCTTGAAGTCGATCACTGACTCGATGTCGAGTATTGCCTGTGTCTGTTCGGGGAGGATATGCTTGTCAACATATGCCTGAAAGCGCTTTTTGAATGCCGGTATATTCTCCGCCTTCATCGTGAGTCCTGCAGCATAGGTGTGACCGCCGAAGTTGGTGAGCAAGTCGCGGCAGCTCTTTATGGCCTCGTAGATGTCGAAGCCCGCCACTGAGCGCGCCGAACCGGTAGCCATACCGTCGCTCATGGTCATGACGATGGTAGGTCGGAAATATATCTCGGTGATGCGCGAAGCCACGATGCCGATGACACCTTTCTTCCAGTTGGCGTCGTAGAGCACGATAGACGACTGATGTTTTTGGTTCTCGAGTTTCTCCACTATCAGATTGGCTTCCTCGGTCATCTGCTTGTCGATGTCCTTGCGTTGCTCATTATATCCGTTGATGAGCTTCGCTTGATACAGAGCCTTTTTGAAGTCTTTCTCCACAAGCAGATCCACCGCTTCCTTGCCGTTTTGCATTCTTCCCGAGGCATTGATGCGTGGTCCAATCTTAAAGACGATGTCGCTCATGGTTAGCTCGCGTCCGGTGAGTCCGCATGTCTCGATGATAGCTTTGAGTCCGATAGACGGATTTTGATTGAGTTGCTTCAGTCCGTGGAAAGCCAAGGTGCGGTTTTCGCCTGTCACTGGCACGATGTCCGACGCTATACTCACTGCACAGAAGTCGAGCAGCGGGATGAGTCGCGAGAACGGAATGCCGTTGTTTTTGGCGAACGCCTGCATGAACTTGAATCCCACACCGCATCCCGACAAGTCGTGGAAGGGGTAAGTGGTGTCGTTGCGCTTGGGATTGAGTATAGCCACTGCGGGCGGCATCTCTTCGTCGGGCACATGATGGTCGCAGATGATGAAGTCGATGCCAAGACTCTTGGCATAGGCAATCTCCTCGTTGGCCTTGATGCCGCAGTCGAGTATGATCACCAGTTTCACTCCCTTTTCCTTGGCCTGGTCGATGGCCTTGCGGCTCACTCCGTATCCCTCGTCATAACGGTCGGGGATATAATAGTCGATATTAGAATAGAACTGCAGGAGGAACTTATAAACGAGTGCCACGGCTGTGCATCCATCTACGTCATAATCGCCATATACGAGGATAGGCTCCTTTCGTCCCATAGCGTCGTTGAGCCTATCGACAGCCACGTCCATGTCGTTCATGAGAAACGGGTCGATAAGTTCGCTGAGCATGGGACGAAAGAACCTCTTGGCCGCCGATTCTGTCTTTATACCTCTTTGTATAAGGAGGTCGGCCAGAATGGGGCTCATTCCGATTTTTTCCGCCAGCTCCTTGGCTGCACGGATTCTATCCTCAGTGGGCGGTGTATAGTTCCACTCAAAGTTCATTTACAATCCAAGTTTCTTGCGTATTTCTGCCGGGATAGCATTCTTGTTTACCATATAATCCATGGTGTTGGCTGCGATGAACGACTTGGTCATATACCATATGCCCTTGTAGTCGCCTGTCTCGCCCCATGAGTTCTTCACCATGTAGTATTCTTTGCCATACTGGTCTTTTGCAATACCGAAGATGAGCATGCCGTGGTCGTCGGTGAGCTCCCAATTGTCGAAGCGCTCCTGGCGCATCTCCTGTGTGGGGATAATCTCGGGAGCCTTGCATCCGAGGGAGTCGAAGAGCTCGGTCTTCTTTTGCTTCTCAAGGCGCATCCACTTGGCTGCGTCGCTGCCCTTAAGGCTCTGCATCTTCTTCACGTCGTAGTTGTATGCCACGCCCTTGCGAGTGAATCCTTCCTCGCTCACGTCACCGCCCCATGCGATGGTGTAGCCCTGTTCGAGGGCATTGTCGATAATCTGCATCATCTCGTCCATAGGCACGTTGTAAGACAGAGGGTTACGCCAGTTATCCTGAACCTCTACTGCAAAGCGTGTGTAGAATGGATGATGAGTGTAAGAGGTGATGGTGACATAGTCGTTCCAGTCAAGACCCAAACTTGCGGCGAATGACTTCGGGGTGTATTCCTTACCCTCGAATGTGAACTTCTCGGGGCACTTGCCGAGATAAGCATCGAGTATGCCCTGAAGACCCACCTTCCACTGTGAGGAGATCTTATTTGCATCGCTCTTTGCCACGGCATCAACATAAGGTGACATCACACCGAAGAACTCATTGAAATTGTTGAGAGAGTCGCCATAGAGTGAACCGGGGAAAGGCATTGCATCCTCGGGGCAGATACCATAGTTCTGGATGCAGTAGAGAGGATCGTAGCACGAACCGCCCTCGGCAAACTGGCAGTCGCCGTGGAGGCGTACCACCTGAATGGCCCTGTCCATATAGGTCTTGTTGCACACAAACATCTCGCAGAGGTTATACTCCTTACCGGTCTTCTTGAGTATCTCGCTCTCGAAGTAGGAGAGAGTGGAGTAGTTCCAGCACGTGCCGCTGCGGCTCTGGTCCTTGATGCTCGAGATCTTGTTTTCCAATACTGTTGTGAACACCGGTTTGTTCTTGTTGACAGCTTCCTTCTTCTTGGCTGCCATTGCACCGCCGCTGATTAAGACGGCGAGCGAGAGAATAATTAATTTCTTCATTTCTTATTTACGTTTTTATTTATGTTTTGCATGATTTATTAATACTCCTTGTTTTCGGCCATATACTGCTCCACCTCGTCGGGATGATAGGGGATGCGGTTTTTGCCGAGGAATCGGCAGCCGTCGCTGGTGATGAGGAGGTCGTCCTCGATACGGATACCACCGAAGTCCTTATATGTCTCCAGAAGGTCGAAGTTGATGAACTCCTTGCAGTGCCCGCTTGCCTTCCAGTCGTCGATGAGAGCCGGAATGAAGTAGATGCCCGGTTCGTCGGTCATCACGAAGTTCTCCTGCAGGCGGCGACCCATTCTGAGGCAGTTGGTGCCAAACTGGTCGGATGGCTGTACCTCGTCGTCGAAACCAACGTATTTCTGGTCGAGAGCCTCCATGTCGTGCACGTCGAGACCCATCATGTGTCCAAGTCCGTGAGGCAGGAACATCGCATGAGCGCCGGCTCTCACAGCCTCCTCGGTGTCGCCCTTCATCAGTCCGAGTTCCTTGAGCTTGTCGGTCATCAGTCGGCACACGTTCATGTGCACGTCATACCATTTCACTCCAGGCTTAGCCACTTCGAGGGCATAGTCGTGACAAGCCTCAACGATGGAATAGATCTCGCGCTGCCTCTGGTCGAACTTGCCGCTCACGGGCATAGTGCGGGTGTTGTCCGAGCAATAGTCATCCAACTCGCAACCGGCATCGCACAGTGCAAGGCGTCCGGCCTCAAGCAGGTTCATCGACGGATTGCCGTGCATTATCTCGCCGTGCTGACTGAAGATAGTGGCGAAGCTCACCTTGGATGAATAAGAATTGGCCATACCATCGACCTGTCCGCCAATGAATTTCTCGGTCACTCCCGGGCGCACGAGTCGCATGGCCTTGGTGTGCATCTTATATCCCACCTCGCATGCCTTCTCGATAGCCTCAATCTCCTGAGGCTCCTTGGTGGAGCGCATCTTCACCACAGCCTTGATGAGTTCGAGCGAAGCCGACTCCTTCTGCTGGTTGGGGTGAATGCCAAGAAGGTCCATAATCTGTATCATAGTGTCGTGACGATAGGGAGGCAGGAAATGTATCTTACGCTTGCTCTTGAGGGCATCCTGCACGATACCCGTAAGTCCCTTCATCGGCAGAGTGTTCTCCACTCCCACCTGTGCAGCCAAGTCGCTAACGGAGTCAACCGAACCGTACCACACAATGTCGACCACGTCAATGTCGTCGCCCACAAGCGTCTCGCGGTTGTTGTCGATGTCGATCACGCCTACGAGTCCTTCGCGGTGCTGACCGAAATAATATATGAACGACGAATCCTGTCGGTGAGGATAATAGGCATTTGCTGGATAGTTCATCGGCGCCTCGTTGTTGCCGAATAAGATGATAATACCATCACTAACGAGTTTTTTCAACTCATTTCTACGATTAATATAGGTCTCTCTCCCAAACATAAGCACTAAATTTTATTATTAATTTAAAAAAACCATGCAAAGATACGCATTTTTTTCGAAAAAAACTATACCTTTGCACAAAAAATATAACTTTATTGTGATAATTAGCAATTTATAACATTGAATTGATTATGATAATACGAAAAATGGGATTAGTGCTTGAGGGCGGAGGAATGAGAGGCGTGTTCACAAGCGGAGTGCTCGATGCATTCATGAAGTACGACTTGTATTTCAACTATGTCGTGGCGGTGTCGGCAGGTGCCTGCAATGGTTTGTCGTATATTAGCCGCCAGCCGCGTAGGGCACGGTTGTCGAATATCGACATGCTCGTGAAATATAACTATATTGGATTGAGACATCTCGTCACACAAGGCTGCATTTTCGACCCCGAACTGCTCTACGACCGATTTCCCAACGAACTCATTCCCTATGACTACGACACGTATTTCGCCTCGCCTTCAACCTTCGAGATGGTTGTGACCAACTGTAACACTGGGCGCGCCGAATACCTGACGGAGAAGGATGGCGACCGACAAAGGCTGCTTGATATATGTCGCGCCAGTAGCAGTTTGCCTTATGTTAGTAATGTGATTGATGTTGACGGTCAGCCTTATCTCGATGGCGGTATTGTGGACAGCATACCGGTTGGGCGCGCCATTGACATGGGATATGATCGCAACGTACTTGTGTTGACACGCAATCGTGGCTACCGCAATACATCCAAAGACCGCAAGATTCCTAAATTCATCTACAAGAAATATCCCCGTTTGCGTGTTGCCCTTAGCAGGCGCATAGCCGAATACAACCATCAGCTTGATATGGTGGAAGAGATGGAAGACAAGGGACTCGTGGATGTAATCCGTCCCCTGCGCCCAATGGATGTGGACAGGATAGAGAAAGACGAAAAAAAACTGGAGGCCTTGTATGAGGAAGGCTTCCAATTAGGGGAGGAGTATTGTAAATTGAAAAATTGAAAGATGGAAAAATTGAATATCTTTAGATATTAAAAAATCTGTGTAAATCTGTGCTAATTTGTGGACAAAAAAGACTCAAACCACAGATGGTTTTTCAGACCACAGATTATCACAGATTTGCACAGATTAAGAGCCAAGGGCTCTGATTAGAAAAATTGAAATATTTCAATTTTTCAAAAGGTCCGGCCTCAGCAATTTCGTGCGTTCCATAGCCTGATCCATTTCCCACTGCTTGATCTTGGCCTCGTTGCCACTGAGCAGGATGTCGGGCACCTTCCATCCCTTGTAGTCGGCGGGACGGGTGTAGATAGGAGCCGAGAGGAGGTCGTCCTGGAAACAATCAGACAGAGCACTCTGCTCGTCGCCAATCACTCCCGGAACAACCCTCACGATGGCATCAGCCATCACCGCAGCAGCCAACTCGCCTCCTGTCAGCACATAATCACCAATACTGATCTCGCGGGTGATGAGGTGCTCGCGTATTCTGTGGTCGATACCCTTGTAGTGCCCACATAATATAATAAGGTTGCCTTTAAGCGACAAGTCGTTTGCCACATGCTGGTTAAACTGCTCGCCGTCGGGCGATGTATATATCACCTCGTCATAATCCCTTTCGGCCTTCAGAGCAGATATGCAGCGGTCGATAGGTTCACACTGCATCACCATCCCTGCAAAACCGCCATAGGGATAGTCATCCACGCGTCGCCACTTGTCGAGAGTGTAGTCGCGCAGGTTATGAAGATGTATCTCGGCAAGACCCTTTTTCTGTGCCCTTGCCAGTATTGACTCATTGACGAAGCCCTCAATCATTTCGGGCAAAACTGATATAATATCTATTCTCATGGGTGCAAAATTACTGCTTTTTATCCGAATAACGTAATTTTTCATAAAAATATTGATGATTTTTCATAAAAAGTTTTGCCAATTGTGATATTTTTGCTATTTTTGTGCCGTATATATGCAGTTTAACTGAAAATCAGACTTAAGATTAAAGTATGGCGTGGTATAGTAAATATCTCTCGATATATGAAAAGCCTTTTAGTGAGGTGCCCGACGATGTGATTATCTCCACTCGTGAGCGTTTGGCAGCGATGCAGAGCGACAATCCGCTTGTGTCGATAGTCGTCATTGCATATAACGAAGGCAAAAGACTTGCCGCCTGCCTATGGTCGCTAAGTGAGCTGCAAACATCATATCCCATAGAAATCCTTGGAGTGAACAATAATTCAAAGGATAATACAGAAGAAGTGTTTAAGGCATTGGGAGTAAGATATTTTAACGAGATGCGTCAAAGCCCCGGTTTTGCCCGTCAATGCGGTTTGGATAATTCCAAGGGGAAATACCATTTCTTTATAGATGCCGACACATTCTATCCGCCGCATTATGTTGACACTATGATGCAGACACTCGAAAAGCCTGGCGTGTCATGCGTGGGAGGTTTTTGGAGTTACTATCCCGATGAGAACCATTCCGCCTTTGGCCTATGGATATTCGAGTTCATACGCGACACCTTCTTATATATTCAGCATTTCAAGCGTCCGGAGCTCTGCATCCGCGGTATGACCTTCGCCTTCAATGCCGACTATGCCCGCAAGGAAAAAATCCGCACCGACATCCGTCGCGGAGAAGATGGGTCGCTTGCTCTCTCATTAAAAAAATACGGCCGCATAGCCTTTGTGCACAAACGCAAGGCACGCCCAGTCACCGGTTATGGCACTCTCGGCAATGGCAATATATTCAGCAGCCTCATCTATCGTGCTCGTGTTCAGCTTAAAGGTATCAGTCGCATCTTCTTCAAAAAGGAGAAATACGAGGATTCGGAAGATAATCTTATAAAACAGAAATAACAATATGATTCACATTGCATGCTGTTCAAACGAGAAATTGGCACCAATGTTTGGTGTTGTCGTGACATCCATCGGAATCAACGTCACTTCCGATGGTGTTATGATGTATTTATTGCATAATGGTCTGAAAGACAGTACTGTCAAGAGATTACAAAAGATTGCCGACAGATACAATGTGAGATTGAAGTTTTTGGAAATTGACTTGGAAATACTGAAAGACTGTCCTACAAATACAAAACTTCATTATGCCAATGTCATGACTTATGCTCGATTTCTTCTGCCCTCAATGTTACCCAATTTGGACAAGGTGATATACCTTGACTGCGACCTTGTAGTATGCAAGGATTTGAAATCGTTGTGGGAAACAAATGTCAACGACATAGCGGTGGCAATGGCGCCCGACTTATGGTATCAAGATAAAGGAACATTGAGCAGATTAGGTATTAACAATGGAAAATATCTTAATGCAGGAGTGATTGTAATGAATCTGGATTATTGGAGGGAGAATGACATCAGAAATAAACTCTTAAGTTTTATTGCGGAAAAGGGAAGCAAGTTGACTTATCTGGATCAAGATGCCCTGAATGCAGTCCTTCAAGATGAGCGTAGGCAATTGCCTGTCAAGTATAATGTCACACCATATTATTTCCACAGGAATCTTGATAACTATCCAGAAGAAATGCACGAGGAGATACGAGAAGCCAGAATCAATCCTGTGGTTTTCCATTACTTAGGTCCTACAAAACCGTGGTCATTGGGATGCTATCTTCCAGGCAAAGAACTCTTTATTAAATACCAAAAAGCATCTGGGTGGCGGCATTTCACAATACAGAAACATGCCTTGAAAAGAATTGTTTATTCTCTGTTTCCCATAGTGAAGAAAAAGGGTTGGGAAGATAAAACATATATTGAGGGATGGAATAATTTTTATTCAATATAACAATTATAAAGTATGATACACATTGCATGCTGTTCAAACGAGAAATTGGCCCCCATGTTTGGGGTTGTCGTGACATCCATCGGAATCAACGTTACTTCCGATGATGTGATGGTGTGTTTATTGCATAATGGATTGAAAAGCAGCACTATAAAGAGATTACAAACGATTGCCGACAGATATAAAGTTGTATTGAAGTTTTTGGAAATTGACTTGGGAATACTGAAAGATTGTCCTACAAATGATAAGATTCATTATGGCAATATTATGATGTACGCCCGTATCCTTCTGCCCTCAATGTTACCCAATTTGGATAAGGTGATATACCTCGACTGCGACCTTGTAGTTTGCAAGGATTTGAAATCTTTGTGGGAAACAGATGTAAATAACGTGGCTGTGGCAATGGCGCCTGATTTGTGGTATCAAGATAAAGAAACATTGGGTAGGTTAGGAATTAGCAATAATTATCTCAATTCAGGAGTCATTGTAATGAATCTTGATTACTGGAGGAAACATGACGTTCAGAATAGATTGTTGGAGTATATTATTGACAAAGGAAACGAATTGATATACAACGACCAGGATGCCCTGAACGTAATCCTTAACGATGAGCGCAGGCAATTGTCTGCTAGGTATAATGTCACACAATATTATTTCCACAGGAATCTTGATAACTATCCCACAGAAATGCACGAGGAGATACGAAAAGCCAGAATCGATCCTGTGGTTTTCCATTACTTAGGTCCTACAAAACCTTGGTCATTGGGATGCTATCTTCCAGGCAAAAAACTCTTTATGAAATATCAAAAAGCATCCGGGTGGAGGCATTTCACAATACAGAAATACGTATTTAAGAGAATCATCTATACATTATTCCCACAAATGAAGAAAAAAGCTTGGGAAAACAAGACGTATATTGAGGGGTGGGAGAGTTGTTTCGAATAATTATCAATAGAGTTATGAATCCGAATGTTTCTATAATAATTCCCGTTTACAATGTAGAGAAACACATTGTTAAGTGTATAGAATCGGTGATGAGTCAAACAATCGACCATTCTATTGTTGAGTGCATTATTGTCAATGACTGCACTCCAGACAACTCAATGGATATTATAGGAGAACTAACCAGAGATTATCAAACAAATAACGGAAAGATGTCCTTTAGGATAATAAACCACACGGAGAACAAAGGAGTCTCAACGTCACGAAATGACGGTATAGATGCCGCAACTGGAGATTTCGTGTTCTTTATCGATTCTGATGACTACTTATATCCAGAGTGTCTTCAAACTCTATTTGAAGCACATCTTAAATATTCGAATGCAGATTTGATAATTGGAAATGCTTATAATGAGATATTAAACACCAATGAATTTGACATTTCAAAAGATAGGGTTGTAAATAATCTCAATTATCTGTTTCAAGGTACTTTAGCACATTATACAGTATGGAACATGTTGATAAGGCGTGATATGTTGAATAAATACGACTTGAGATTTAAAAGCAATGTTAATGTATCCGAAGACGACCTCTTTAATTTTCAATTACAGTCAATGGCAAATCAAGCCGTTGTTATATCAGACATAACATATTTCTATAAGAAAAATGGTAATGGGCAAACCATGAACTTTAAATATGCAAAAGCTGTAGAAACACTAAAGGGGTATATATCCATACTATCTGTATATGAGGAAGATTTGCAAGGTAAATGCTACGCGGGAAAGAGCTTTTATGTATTTAATCTTGCGAATAGAGCATTGGATTTCCTTAACAATGCCAGAATATCTATACCAGATGTTGAAGAGCAAGAAAGAATACTAAGGCAAATTATCCGTAAGATATTAATTAAACATATTGTGAATATACGTCCAATACTTTTTCTTATGACTCTGCTTTTAACAAAGCCTTTTGAATGGCTTATCAAAATGCGGTTATATCGTAGATATTTTGACAAAATTTGTATGATATTTTGGATTCCTTCGATGATGAGAGATTATTTGTCAATACAACATAAATCAGATAATTGAATTTGCATTATTGATAGACAATATTTTAAATTTTGTTTCAAGATGAAAATACTATTCCTCGTATATCACGGCTTCTCAGAAGAGAGCGGCATAAGCAAGAAAATCCACTATCAGGTGAAAGGGTTACGGAAGAATGGACATGAGGTTCATCTCTGCTACTACGACTTTGACTCTCGCGGACATCGTTGCAGATATGTTGATGGCAAGGTTATAGCTGACTATGGTTTGGGAGCAATGGCAGCTTTACGTTCAAGGATTGATCTCGGATGTATATACCGTTATTGCATTGAGAATGGCATAGAAATGGTTTATGCCCGCAGTTTTATGAATGCAAGTCCCGTGCTTGTGGGCCTGTTCGGGAAACTAAAGAAGTATGGAATTAAGTGCGTGACAGAGATTCCTACTTATCCATACGACCATGAGTTCAAAGGTTATCCTCTTAAATACAAGATACCACTTTATATTGATATGATGTTCAGAAGGGCGCTTGCCGCCAAGATGGAGGCTATCGTGACGTTCTCAAACAAGGAGAGCATTTTTGGCAAACGCACCATCTGCATAAGTAATGGCATCGACTTGGACAGCATTCCTCTTCATAATCCCAAGAAGCAGCAGGACATTCATCTTATTGCCGTAGCGGAAATTCATTATTGGCATGGCTTTGACCGACTGGTTGCGGGCCTTGGAGAGTATTACAAAAGCAATCCAAATGGCAGAAAAGTGTATTTTCATGTTGTCGGTTGGGAAGATGACCGTGGAACGACGAGCAATGGTTATCTTACGGTCGAGCAGATGGCAAAAAAATATGGAATAGAGAAATATATCATAAATCACGGCAAACTTTTTGGCGACAAACTCGACGAGGTGTTTAACCAATGCGTGTTTGCCATTGGCAGTCTTGGTCGTCACAGAAGCGGCATAACAGAGATAAAAACGTTGAAAAATCGTGAATATGCCGCAAGGGGAATATCATTCATCTATTCAGAAAATGATAGCGACTTTGATGACAAACCATACATTATCAAGGCACCAGCCGATGAATCGCCAGTCAATGTGGGAGAGATAATTGACTATATAGATAATCACGACTTCAATCCTGCTGAAATCAGAAAGACCGTTGAACATCTTTCTTGGAAATATCAAATGGAAAAAGTTATAACAGAAATATAAATGCATTATGAATAATCATCCTATTCTTTCAATAATAATTCCGCTATATAACTGCGAGAAATATATCAAGCAATGCCTTGACACGATATTCAGACAAGAAATGAATGAGTCTGATTTTGAGGTGATCGTCATTGATGACGGAAGCAAGGACAGCGGCTACTCATTGGCGTCTGAATATGCCAAGAGATACCAAAATGTCATTGTTATCAAACAAGAAAACCAGGGAGTGGCTTGTGCGCGAAATAATGCCTTGGAGAAAGCAACGGGAGATTATATCACGTTTGTCGATGCAGACGATATGTTGGTCTTTGGTAGTCTTAGTACGCTTATAAAGATTGCCGTTGAGAACAAGGCCGATATCGTTAAGGCAGCACACAAGGAAGTTCCTGAAGATGCTGTATGTGAGGATTTTTCAAGTAGTCATGACAATAGTTCTATTCAGATAATGACAGGCGAAGAGGCTATCGTAAATGTCACTCGCATGAAGGAGGGATATTGCTGGGGATATCTCATCTCCCGCAAACTGATAACAGATAACAGGTTGTCGTTTCCTCCAAAGGTGGCATTTATGGAGGATTGGGCTTTCATAACCCAAGCAATACTCAAAAGCAGGACTTTTGTCAATGCTGATGTCTTGTTGTATCTCTATAGGCGTAACTCTTCATCTTGCATGGCTAATGTCACTACGGAGAAAATGTTGCTTGGTTGCCAAGCAATAGACATCGTTGCCAATCTTGCCAAAGACACATCTGGAGATGTAAGGAAAAAGCTCTCTGACAACGTCTGTGTAAATATAAATATCGTCTTGTGGTTTACCATCCATTACCGCAGCATCTTCAATAGAAAAAAAGAGATTATCAAGGCTCTTCTGCAACTTCTACAACAAGTGGATAGAACATACATTCCAGAAAGTCTAAAATTATTCAGACTTTTCCCAAGTATGTATATTATTGTAAGAAATCTATTGGCTTCAAGAAAATACTGATAGCCAACTTTATTGTTTAGCCACTTTTTCAAATAGCTCCACCCACTGAGGCATAATTGTTTCAGCTGTGTATTGCTTTGCCTTTAGTCTTGCATTATTGCTCATTCTCAGTCTCTCTTCTTCATGGGTAATCATCCATTCAATAGATTCAGCCAATTTCTCAATGTCACCAAGCGGAACCAAAAGCCCGTCCTCTCCATGAGTAATAAGTTCGGCTGGGCCATTAGGACAATCGAAAGATATGCAGGGAACACCACAACTCATGGCCTCAATCAAGACGAGAGCATAACCCTCATATCTTGATGTCAATAAAAATACAGAACTGTTATTGTATTCATCAAATATTCTGTCTGTGGGTACGTTGATTTTTACAGATTGCATCAAGTTGTGCTCAATAATCAAGTTGTGTAGATAATTATGCAACTCGCCGTGCCCGAAAATATCAATTCTCCAAGTAGGAAATTTGTGAGCAATTATTGACCATGATTTAATCAGATAGTCAAATCCCTTCTGATTGGTTAATCGCCCTACACTCAATATCCTATTAGGACGCATGGAGTATGATGAACAACAATCCGGAACTTGTGATGCGAAATTTGGAATGACGTGTATTGGAATTGAAGTGCGCTTCTTCCATTCGTTTCTATCACTTTCGGTCAATGTTACCATACATGTGGTTTTGTCGAGATAATTAAAAGATTTATTATCTACTTTTTTTGCAATATATCTAATGAAAAAATTATTATGCTTTAATTCATTCCTGATATCTGACATACATACATGAGATTCAATGATAAAACGATAAGGCAAGGATAATATACTTTCAAATTTATCAAAATCGTAAGTTGTCAAGACAACACAATCTGGATTGATTTTTTCGAGAATATTACTTAGTTTTGATTTAAACAAATGTTTTATCTTGCTTTTTTTTATGAAACGCTTCAATGGATTTAATGCGTATAATGGATAGAAGGGCACATCCAAATCAACTAGATTAATTCTTTTGTCAAGATAATATGCAAAGGGATGATTTCCTTGCTCATATGTTATAAATGTTACATCATAACCATAATGACTTACAAGATAATTCATTTTAATAGATAGAATTCTCTCTACACCTGCTTTAGAGGCAAAAGCATGAAATATATAAACTATTTTCATAATCCGTAAATAGGGTGTTAGTTTTCTTTTATAAATGATTCTATCTCCTTAATCACCCCAGGATACTTGCTTGAGAACTTCCTGGCGAATAGATATTCCGACTTGAGGAGTTCTTCGGCATCATCGTCCTGCCAGGTATATGGCTCGCCTCTGCGCTTCTGCTCGGCTGAGGCGCGGTTGAAGTCGATGAATCGCATACAGCTGTGTATGCCATCGTCAAGGTCGAAGATGCGCTCGCGGATTTCGGGATTGGAGATGAGTATGGAGTGCTTGTACATCTCGTCGCCACAGGTAGTGTGAGCGAAACGTCGGTTGATGAAGTCTTCCTGATCGAGCAGATACTTCACGGCATCTCCTGTAAGCGACACCCAGTTGTGTCCAGTTCTGAATGTCAGTTCGTTGCCTCTGTCAACATGCAGGATGTCTTGTATCTTCAGTGCCGCATGGCGCACAATCTTCGCAAGAGTCACCTTCCATTTCGCCACAAAAGGAGTACGGTAGTTCCAGCGCATAAGGAAATAATAGCGCCTTCTCTTGCGCTCTATGTCACCCTTGATAAAGTCGGTGAGAGTGAAAAATCCAATAAACTCCTTACCCTCGTGCTTGTCGAAGAAGTCGTGGATATAGTCTTGGGGCTTTATAGGCAGATCCACTCCAGAGAGTTTATGGTAATATTGATATGGCCCATGCTCAAAGGCAGTGCGGAACAAGTGCATCTCCGAGTGTACCTGTCCCACGTCTCCCCATCTCACGTCGTATCGCTTGGGAGTGAAATACAGTTTGGAATGCTTCGGTTGATACAAATTCGGCATTGTCTTCACCTTCTTGTCGATATGCAGGAAGATGTCGTTGCGCGGGTCATCGATGAGTGAGAGCAGCGTGTTGAGCAGTTCCCATTCATTGTGTGCCATTATCAGGTATGCATGTCTGTTGTTTGCCTTTTCCATATTATTCAGCTTTTACAACTGCAAATATACGCAATTTCCTACTTAAAATGACATATTTGATTGATATTTTAAGAATAATTAAGCGTAGATTATGGTTATTCTTCAGTTTTTATTATTAATTTTGCGGTGTAAATGTAAACAATCGAGATTATGAAGATACTTTTCTATGCCGACACGGTGTTCGGATTCGGTGGTGTGCAGAGGGTTCTGGCTGTTATTGCCAAGGCTCTCTCGGATGAGCACGACGTGACGATTCTTTCGACGGATACTGACGTAAATCATTCCATGTATGGATATGGACAGTCGAAAGTGAAATTCGAATATATAACATATCAGGGCAATCGCGACTTGGAATTTTATTTTTGTAAATGTATTAGTTTTCTTTACAAAATGGTATTGCCTCATAACAGTGCGACGTCCAAACTTTATTCATATAGTTTTTTCCGACCGTCGTATAAAAAGCAATTGATTGCAAAGGTTAATGGCGGCGAATATGATGCCGTTATTGGCGTCCATGCTTTTCTCTCATTACATCTTGCATCTATCAGAAAACGCTTGAACGTAAAGAACGTAACTGCATGGATGCATAATAGTTACGATGCGTTATTTGAAAAGAATAACCCTTATCTTCCAGGATTGAAATCGTTCTTCTCCAACGAGATGAAAAGGCTCGATGGTATTGTCGTTTTGTCAAAATCCGATGCAAGTCTTTTCCGTGATAATCTCGGTTTGGAGTGTATGACAATATACAATCCACTGACATTAGAACCACGGGGAAAAGCATCTTCTGAATATAAGAAATTTCTTGCCATCGGCAGATTCTCTCCCAAGCACAAGGGCTTCGACTTGCTCATCAAGGCCTTCGCCAACTTCGCCCAAACGGACAGTGATTGGACATTGGAGATAGTGGGCGAGGGTGAAGAGGAATTTATCTACAGGCAGTTGATTATCGAGAACCATCTTGAGAAGAGGGTTAAGCTATGCCCTTTTACCAAGGATATTCAGCGCCATTATGCAGGAGCGAGTGTATATGTGCTGAGTTCGAGGTGGGAGGGTCAACCACTTGTTCTCGTCGAGGCAATGGCTCATGGATTGCCCATTGTGTCATCCGACTTGCCCGTGGCAAAGGAACTGCTCGAAGGGCGCCACTGCGGCACATTCTTCAACTGTGGTGACATCGACGACATGGCTCTTGCACTAAATCGCATGGCCTCTACAACAAAATGGGTCGAGATGTCTGAAAATGCTTTGCAAACATCGTCCCTGTTCTCAGTGGAAAACATCCGGCAACAATGGATTCAGGTTTTAAAGCGTTTCACGTTTCAGCGTTTCAGTTAATTCTGGAAGGTTGTTTTCTATATAAAAATTTTTATTTATATATTTATATATATAAATATATAAATAAATTTAATTTATGACTTTTGCTATATTGGAGAATCAACTGAAACACTGAAACGTGAAACGCAACCGAGGCATTTTTGAAGGTCAAATGTTGCTCCAGTATAAGTCCAGTGTTACTCCAGTGTAAGTCCAGTGAATCAGTGGAGCAGTATTGGAGTAACAATGGAGACACATTAGAGTCGCTATGGGGCTAAATGTTAAAAGCCACTGGACAAAATGTTAATGTTGCGAGATTATGCAAAAATAATCCATGAAAAATTTGGTGGAAAGAAGAAAATAACGTATCTTTGCATCATAAATCAAAAAGTAAGAAATATGCAAGACCAATGGGACATAATCATCGACAATAAAAGGCGATTGTTCAGCCTCGACCTCAAGGAGGTGTGGCGCTATCGCGATCTCTTGAGGATGTACGTCAAGAGAGACATCGTTACGTTCTACAAGCAGACCATACTCGGCCCTGTGTGGTTTTTCATACAACCCGTGTTGACAACGATTATGTTCATGTTTGTGTTCGGCGGCATAGCTGGCATATCCACCGACGGAGTGCCCCAGGCGGTGTTCTATCTTGCCGGACTCGTATGTTGGAATTACTTTGCCGACTGCCTCACCAAGTGTTCCGACACATTCAACGCCAACCAGCAGATATTCGGAAAGGTGTATTTCCCCCGCCTCGTCGTACCCTTCTCCATTGTCATATCCAACCTGATAAAGCTTGGCATACAGTTCTTGCTGTTCTTGGTGGTATATCTATACTATGCCTTCACCCTAGGAGGTTTCAATGTCAACTGGACGATTTGCCTCTTGCCGCTGCTCATCCTTATGCTGGCTTGCATAGGACTTGGATTCGGCCTTGTCATCTCCTCAATGACTACGAAATACCGCGACCTCCGTTTCCTTGTCTCCTTCGGTGTCCAACTGTGGATGTATGCCACTCCCGTCATCTATCCGCTGTCGGTGATGAAGAACAACTATCCCGACAAGATATGGCTGATTGTAGCCAATCCTCTGACAGCCATCACCGAGACATTCAAGTATGGCTTCACTGGCGTCGGAGTCTTCGAGTGGTCGTATCTCCTTTACAGCTTAGCCTTTGCTATCGTCGTTCTCCTTCTCGGCATTATGGTATTCAACCGTGTGCAAAAGAATTTCATGGATGTGATTTGATTTATTTCACCAAAATTTAGAATTATGAAGTACCCTATAGGAATACAGACATTCGAACGAATTATCAATGAAGGATATGTATATGTCGATAAAACAGAAATGATATACAACCTTGCGCATGGCGGAAGTATATTCTTTCTTAGCCGTCCTCGCCGATTCGGCAAGAGCCTGCTGATATCCACATTGAAGAGCTATTTCCTTGGGCAGAAGGAACTGTTCAAGGGCTTGAAGATTGATGCTCTTGAGAAGGAATGGAATGTATATCCTGTGTTCCATCTTTCGTTTGGTACCTCAAATTTCACAAATCTTGGCACCTTAGAGGCGGTATTACTTGATTTTGTCGAGGGGTTGGAGAGAATATATGGCAAAACAACCAATTCTGATGATTGTGCCATCAGGTTCAAGCATGTCATAAAGGCAGCGCATGATAAGACAGGGCTAAGAACAGTCGTATTAGTTGACGAATATGACAAACCCTTGCTTGATGTGATGGACGACAAAACTCTTTATTATGTAGCTGATAACGGTGAGAAGATAACATACGAGTCTCACAACCGTAATATTCTCAAAGGATTCTATGGAGTCTTTAAGGACGCCGACGAAGACCTCCATTTCGTGATGCTCACGGGAGTTACCAAGTTCTCGCAGGTGAGCGTGTTCAGCGGCTTCAATCAACCCGACGACATTAGCATGGATGCTCGTTATGAGTCGCTTTGCGGTATTACAAAGGATGAACTTCTCAATGTGTTTGACTCGTCTATCCACTCTCTTGCGGCAGCCAATGGAAATGATTATCATGAAACGGTCTCTCGGTTGGAGAAGAAATACGACGGCTATCATTTTAGCAGTAATTTGATTGGCATTTTCAATCCTTTCAGTATCCTCAACTGCTTTAAGAAGAATGACATGCGCAACTATTGGTTTGCATCGGGCACTCCTGGCTACCTTGTCCGCCTTCTTGCCCACAGCAATGAGAACATCAACGAACTCATTGGAAAATACTATCCTGCGGAGATGTTTATCGACTATAAGGCCGACGTTGAGCAACCATTGCCGATGATATATCAGAGCGGCTATCTCACCATCAAGGCTTGCAATCCCCGCCGACAGACCTACTTGCTTGACTTCCCTAATGATGAGGTTCGTTCTGGCTTTATTTCAGTACTTGCAGGTGACTATTTTAAGGAAGGACGCGCTCAACCGGCCACATGGCTTGAAGATGTGACCGACGCTCTTGAAAATGGCAATATCGAGGCATTCATGAAGCTGATGACGGCATTGCTTTCTTCGGTCACCTATCGTTTCCAGCGCAAGCAAGATGCGTTTGAGTGCGAGCGTTATTTCCAATACACGTTTTATCTCATTATGCAGATGCTTGGTAGATACAACACATTGGTAGAGAAGGAGACGAGTGAGGGCAGGATTGACTGCGTGCTTGAATGTCCGGATTACGTCTATATCCTTGAGTTCAAGCTCAACGGCAGTGCGTCTGCCGCATTGAAGCAGATAGAGGACAAAGGCTATGCCAAACCATATGCAGCCGACCGCCGCAAGGTTATATGTCTCGGCATAAATTTCTCATCAGAGAAAGGCACTATTGACGATTGGAAACTGAGATAGTAAATATTGAATCATTTATGAGCAGAAAAGTAATAGAATTCGACGGAGTGGGCAAGCAGTATGTGCTTGGCACGTTTGGCACAGGTACACTGAGCCAGGACCTTAATCGCTGGTGGGCACGTGTCCGCGGCAAGGAAGACCCTTATCTGAAGATTGGTGAGGTGAACGACCGCACAAAGAAGGGCGACAGCCGTTTTGTATGGGCATTGAAGGATATTTCATTCGATGTCGAGCAAGGAGATGTTGTCGGAATCATCGGTAAAAATGGAGCCGGTAAATCCACACTATTGAAGATATTGTCTCGTGTCACCTCTCCTACGGTTGGTTCAATAAAGGTGAAAGGCCGCATTGCTTCTCTGCTTGAGGTAGGCACCGGTTTTCATCCTGAAATGACAGGTCGTGAAAACATCTACATGAATGGCTCTATTATGGGAATGACGAGATCCGAAATCACCCGCAAGCTCGACGAGATAGTAGATTTCGCTGGAGTTGAAAAGTATCTCGACACTCCCGTGAAGCGCTATTCCTCGGGAATGATTGTCCGCCTTGGCTTTGCCATTGCCGCCCACTTGGATCCTGAAATCCTCGTTGTGGATGAGGTATTGGCAGTAGGCGATGCCGAGTTCCAGAAGAAGGCTATCGGCAAGATGCACGATGTGGCAAACGGAGAGGGCAGGACAGTGCTTTTTGTGAGTCATAATATGGCGGCAGTGAAGAGTCTTTGCAAGAAGGGAGTGGTGATGAAGAACGGCGGTATTGAATATACAGGTGATATAGAGTCGAGCGTAGCTCATTATCTCAAGAACGACAACCAGTCAACGGAAAAGAAAATCATTGACCGAGTGAAATGGGTGAAACCTACGATGCGCATTGATGACATCACAATCAATGGTAGTGATAAGGCTGAAAGCGTTATCCAGTCAGAGCAGCGCAGTATGGAAGTATGCATTAAAGGTAATTCGTCAGAGCCATTGACAACCGATGTGATGCTTGTTTTCAATAACAAGGAAGGTATGCCGCTTGCCACATTTGCCCCTGGGCATTATTATGGAAATCTGATGAAATTGCCGGCAGGAGATTTTACTATCCGAAAGACGATAGAACTGCCAAAGATACTCACTCGTGGTTATCTCCATGTCGATCTTATGATGCATCATCCTATGGTGGAGTATCAGTTGAAGGCACCTGAGTGCGCAGTACTTGAGACACAGGGCTTCCAGTCGGGCTTTGGTTCTGCAATGAATCAGAACGACAACGGATTAATAGGGTTTGATGAGATAATGAAGTAAGTGTTATGAAGCGAAGATATGTCATATTGCTTACGGCATGTGTCAATCCTGGTGGTATGCCATTTACTGTCTTGAATGATACATCCGAACGCTTGCGTCAGTATCGTGAGGCACTTGATTTCTATCTTCGTGAGACAACACAGCCGATTGTGTTCTGTGAAAACACTTTATGTGATTTCAGTGAAGATTACAAAGAGCACATCGCCTCAGGAAGATTGGAATACATCACCTTCGACGGTAATAATTTTGACAAATCAAAGGGCAAGGGATATGGCGAGGCACTCATTATGGAAGAGGCTTTTCGTATTTCCAAGTTGCTTGGACAATGTGATTTCGTAGTGAAGATAACGGGACGATTGATAGTGAGAAATATCTCACAACTCGTCAAGGACAATAGAAGAATGATTACCGATACCATCCAGACATTCTATCCTCACGACAACATGATAGACAGTCGTCTTGTCATTCTTCCGAAGTCATTCTGTCATAAAGATTTCCTTGCAAAAAAGAATTCCATCAACGACACTCAAGGATATTTCTTTGAACATCTCTTATACGATACTATCATATCGCGTAAGAAATATGTATTTGTCCCTTTCCTTCACGTCCCATTAATAGATGGTATGTCAGGTTCTACCGGCAATCTCTATAACTCAGATACGGCCAAATACAGCCATCATCGCTTTGCCTTTGACATGCTTGGCAATGCCTTGAAGATGGAACGGTTTTATGAAAATTATCACACACCTGCATTTATAAGGTGTGCCTTATATATCACTAGGTTCTTTCTGTTTGTTATATCAAATTGATGACAATTGGATTTGATTTGTCATTGTCTCTGTTGAAACTTTTCAACATTGCCAATATAAATGATGTCTTCCTGTGCAATGAGAAAAGGAACTGTCTTCAGCAATATCCAACATAATACCATTGATATAATGACGGAACATGAGAATGTTAGAAGATCAATAATTATCACTTGTTGTTGACTTATATGTGTCTCAAAAAACAACCTTAAATCTTTAAAGAATAAATAATGGGTGCCTAAATATACTATCGAATATCGCCCTATTTTTGTTATAATTGGAATTGTGCCTATAACTTTTGTAAACATCAGGATACCTACTACACCCATAAAAGCAGGAAAATATATGTGGAATAGAGATGTCTTGAAATTATTGATGCGATAATCAATATCTCCACTGGCAGTAAATAAAGCGATGCCTATTAAAACAAGGGATAACGACAGGTATATCACTCGATTGTAGTCTTTCTTGAAGAAATCTGTTCTTGACATTATTATATGTCCGAAAATGAGGAAAGGAGTGGCCGTAAGTGATGAGTCGAGGAAAAAGGGAAGGTCGATACCCATTCTATTACATCTAATGCCGCAGAATCCGGCTAATAACGACAAGGTGAGTTTTGCTAGTATCTTGTATTTGCTGAAATAGGTTGATAATTTTTCAATAAACATGAATATGAGATAAACGTCAAATAATGAGAACAGAAACCATACTGGAGAATTAATGAATTTGCCGGCAGCATCTCCTGTGATAACATAATACAAAGGGGAGAAATACGTGAAATCCGTGTTTTCTATTAGTGACTTTACATATCCTACCATATTTCCCAAAAGGACAAAGAAACAGAACGGAATGATAAGTCTGTTTATTTTCTTGTTAAGAAATAATTGTGGACTCTTGATGGATACGAACAGTCCTGCTATTGTGTAATACAATGGCATGCGTGTTGCCCTTAGCATATCTCTTATAGCAGGACTCAAATCCATGATATGCTCAGTGGTATGGTATAAGATTACCAAAATAATACATATACCCTTGGCGGTGTCAACCCATTTTAATCTTGGCTTTACACTATGATTATTCATTTCTTTTACATTTTTCTATCTTCTCATAGACTCTTCCTGATGTCATAATCGTCGTATGTGAGGTCGTTGTCGCGATATGCGTCAAGTAGATAGGAGAATATCTGCTCACGAACAACCTCATTGGGAATGATAAATTTGGTGTCTCCCTGATAGCGACCTCCAATTGTGACCAATCCGAAGTAATACAACAGGCTGATGAAGTTGTTGTCCTTGGCGATATCCTCAGCAGGGAATCCTTCCTTTATCTCTCCGGTGACAAAGCCTTGCGACACAAGTGTCTGTATGACTGATGCGTCATTAGCAAACTCCTTGTCCTTGCGTATGAGCATACGAAGCTTGTTATAGTCAACACGGATGTTATCATCGAGCATCGTATCGGGAATTCTGCATCTGTTGTCCAAATATTTATACATGAAGGACAGAACCATGTCGCCATAAAGTCGTTCGAACTTATCTGCTGTGTTGATATCATAGTAGTGGCGGAGCATCGACATGGTGAGACTCTTGCCAAAACGGCGAGGGCGGATAAAGAAGAAGTAGCGATTGGAGTTCTCAATCTTCTCTATAAATCGAGTCTTATCGACATAGTAATAGTTGTCTTCGCGAATTGCCACGAAGTTCATCATGCCGTAGGGAATACCCAGAGGTTTTACTGCTGTATTTTGTTCTTTCATACGAAATTATGCCATGTTGTATATTATTCAAGTGCAAATATACGATATTTTTTTCGAATAGCCGCAAATTATTATCTTTTTTTAATAATAAAGGTAATTTTTAATTTTATTATTAGCGTTTCAACGTTTCAGTGTTTCAGTTGTTTTTCCGACTTATGACAATATGATTTGTATTATAGAAAATGTATAAATTATAATTTTTCAAAAAAATATAGCGAAAACGCTTGTTATATGCTGAATAATCACTACCTTTGCTAATAAATCACAATTTTGCATATATGAAACATTACGATTACCTTATAGTTGGTGCCGGACTTTATGGTTCGATGATGGCATACAGGCTTGGAAAGCAAGGCAATAAATGCCTTGTAATTGACAAACGCGGGCATTTGGGAGGCAATATTTATTGTGAAAATATCGACGGAATCAACGTGCACAAGTATGGTGCGCACATCTTCCACACGTCAAAAAAGGAGGTGTGGGATTTTGTCAATTCGATAGTGCCGTTCAACAGATACACCAACTCGCCGTTGGCAAGATATAAGGACAAACTCTATAATCTTCCATTTAACATGAATACCTTCTCAAGGATGTGGAATATATCCACACCAGCCGAAGCTATACAGATAATCGAGGAACAAAGGCGAGAGGCTAAGGAAAAACTCAATGGGCGCGAGCCACAGAACCTGGAGGAGCAGGCACTGATGCTTGTGGGCAAGGACATATATGAGATTCTTATCAAGGAATACACCGAGAAGCAGTGGGGCAGGAAGTGCGTTGACCTTCCGCCGTTTATCATCAAGCGCCTGCCAGTGAGGTTTGTGTTTGACAATAATTATTTCAATGACTTATATCAGGGAATTCCTATCGGTGGATACAACAAACTGATTGACGGTTTGTTGGAAGGTTGTGACACGATGGTAGGAGTGGATTTCTTTGGCGATAGCGACGATAAGCCCAATATAAGGAATTGGAGAAATTTCGCTAACAAGTTGGTATTTACGGGAAAGATCGACGAGTTCTATGCTTATCAGTATGGAAAGCTTGACTACCGCAGCCTCAGGTTTGAGCATGAGGAATATGATGTTCCTAATTATCAGGGAAATGCGGTGGTAAACTACACCTCGGCAGATGTACCATATACCAGGAGCATTGAACACAAGCATTTCGAGATGTTTGGCGACAAGGTTTATGATATTTCCAAGACTGTAGTATCCAAGGAGTATCCTCAGGAATGGCATGAGGGATTGGAACCGTATTATCCTGTGAACGATAGCAAGAACATGGAGCTTTATGCACAATATAATGCATTGGCAGATAAGGAAGAGAATGTCGTGTTCGGCGGCAGACTTGCCGAATACAAGTATTATGACATGGCTCCGATTGTTGAACGAGTATTGAATATGAAGATATGTTAGATAAGGATATTTTGCAGTTTGTTACGTTTTGTATAGGTCGTGTTTCACAGCGTTTAAACATGTCACCTAATTGGGTATATCAGAAATTGAGAGATTCTGGCATACTTTACGATTACATTGTGCCATCATATGACGTATTGCACACGTTCAGTTCTCGTTATCTTACAGATGACATAGTTGATTATATGAAAGAAAAAGGAGTTATCGCATGATTAATTTGACGTTATATCATTCCTCTACGGAGATAGTTAAAAATCCTGACACATTCCACTCAAGAGATTACCTTGATTTTGGAAAAGGCTTCTATCTTACAACGATTCGTGAGCAGGCCGAAAAATATGCATTAAGGTTTAAAAGACGGCATAAACAATCATGGCTAAATGTTTATGACTTTTCTTTTAACCCATCGGAATGGAATATTTTGAAATTCGAAATATATAATCGTGAATGGCTTGATTTCGTTTTCAAATGCAGGAAAGGAAATGTAATAAATGAATATGATATGATTGTTGGTGGAATAGCCAATGACAAAGTAATTCTCACTTTGGATTTATTCTTTAGCGGTCAAATAAGTGAGAAAGTTGCTTTGGAACGTTTAAGATTCGAACATCCCAATATTCAATATTGCATACGCTCTCAGGAGATGTTGGACAATTGCTTAAAATATATTAAAAGTGAAAGATTATGAGCGAAGATATTAAACAAATTGTAATGGATGCCAAATATGCTCGAATAATCGTAGCATTAAGTGAGATGTATAGTTTAACCTTGGAAAAGGCTACTGATATTTTCTACAATTCAGAAACAGCTGAGTTGATTGAGGATAAAGTCGCAGACTTGCATTGTAGGAGTGAGAAATATCTTGCGTCCATCATTTGGGATGAATATAATGAAGTGAGAAATTAGTAGCATTTCTGAATAATATGAGAGTGTCTATATTGGTTCCTATTTATAACGTTGAGAATTTTTTCTCAAGATGTCTGGAGTCATTGTTTTCGCAGACATATCCAAATATCGAATATGTCTTTGTGAATGACTGTACACCGGATAATAGTATGGATGTGCTCCATAATTTCATGGAAAAGTATCCTCAACGTGCCAATATGGTCAAGATCATAAACAATGCTACAAACTCGGGAATAGCGATAGTAAGGAATATTCTTTTGGAGAACGCAACGGGAGATTATATCCTGTTTGTTGATAGCGATGATTGGATAGAGAGGGATATGGTAGAACAGTTTGTTGAAAATGTAAGACATACGGATGCCGATATTGTAGGGTGTGACTATTATGAAGACTATCCAGACAAAACAGTATTAATTAAACAACATTATCCTGCAGACCATACAGAGGCAATGAAAGCGATGACATTGTTGAAAATAAAGGGTGTGTTGTGGAAATTGTTTATTAAGCATGATGTGATAGTTGAAAATAATTTATCATTCTATCCCGAAATTCATTTTGGTGAAGACTATATCTTTTGTTGCAAATTATTCTTTTATGCCAACACCTTCTCTTATGTGGACAAAGCTTTATATCATTATGTGCAATACAATCCGAATAATTATTGCAGTACGAATAGTGACAGCAGAATTAATAGTTTTGCCAAAGCAATACAGATGGTGGAAATTTTTTACCAGGAAAATGGTGTTTACGATATATTGAATCATGAATTATTGCAGAGAAAGTTCTTGTGTAAATCATCATACGCATTAGACAAGAAGAAGAGAAATATTAAAAAATGGGCGAGTTATTTCCCTGAATCCAATGGCATGTGGCGCAAAATGAATTATAGTATTCCCAACAAGATGAGATTCCTGCTTTTTGAAATTATGGCAAAATTATTCTAAGCATTTCAAGTTGACTTATTTTATTATTCTCAGTATATTTTTTGTAAAAGAATAAACAATCTTCTGCACTCGTCCTCGCTTCTTCAGTTCTGGAAGAAGACTTACTATCGGCATTTCTCCTTCGGTGTAGAGATGCTCGTAGTCTTTTAGAATACGCTCGGGGAAAAGTTCTGCCATCACTCGCTTACGCTCTTCGGCATGCAATTGGCTTTGGGTGGAACTCATACCTGTAAGGTCGTAATTGGCAACGATAGTGTCAACAACCTTTACCTTGCAGTTGTCGAAGACAATGGCTTGAACGTTCACTTTCCAGTCGGCAATCAGTTTGAGACTCTCATCGTAAGGATGGCGCTCGAATATCGTGCGGCGATAAAATGTGCCCTGATGACATATTATCTCTTTTTTCAATGTCAGGAATGTCACTTCGCTATCAGCCTTTATGCCACCATAACGCCTACCTGACAATGAATTGCAAACATTGCCAAACAAGATGTCGGCATCTCCTATCTCACTGTCAATCTCTTCAAGAACAGTGGGAGAATAAAACGAATCTCCCGAATTCATAAAGTTAACGTATTCACCATGTGCATGACTTAATCCCTTGTTCATGGCGTTATACACACCCTTGTCGCGCTCCGAAATCCAGAAGTCTATTCTGTCGGCATACTCTTTTATTATACTCACACTATCGTCGGTGGAACCGCCATCGATAACGACATATTCGAAATCAGTGAGAGTTTGATTAATAACGCTCTCGATAGTGCGGCGCAATTCCTTGCCATTATTATAGTTGATGGTTATTATCGTGTATCTTGCCATAATTGTCATTTGTTAAGTTTGTTATGTCGATAACGCATATATACTGGAGTAGGGAGCAAAAGCATTAGACATCCCATAATACTAAATCCAATTTCACGATGTACAGACAGTGCATATAATATATGCCGGCGCATATATCGGATAACACTTTGCGTGCGTTTGTCTGAAAAGTGACTGGGAAAGAGAGCTATGCGACCTAAGAGTTCGTTGGAGTAGAACAATCTGTTGAAGACGGCATGTTTTAGATTGTCCTTAGCATAAGATCGTAGGCTTTTGTCCACTATGTCAAAACGCAACAGGCGGTTGTTGATATAGGCATTGATGTCCTTGTTGAAATAGTCTTTTGATAATGATGTTCCTCTCATAGAATATATATAGAGTGGGGAATCTACAATGCACGTTTTTTGTGCATGTACGAAACTGCAGATATTGAAAATGAAATCTTCGTCTGTTTTCAATCCTTCAACATTGCGCACTTCGAATTGCTCAAGCATTCCACGCCTATATATCTTTGTCCAGCATTGGGTGTATATCTTTTTCTTCATCAAGAAATGTTCAACACCATGGTAATGGTCTAAAACTGTCGTTTCGTTGGTATAATCGAAAGTGCGGGTAGAGCCATCATCGTAGCGTTCGAGGTAGTTGCAGCATACGATATCTGCGTCATTCTTCTTTGCAGCATTTATCATTCGCTCAAACATGTCGTGCTTTGGTTCGTCGTCACTGTCAATCATCGCCACATATTCACCTCTGGCAATTTCAAGCCCCCTGTTTTTGGCGGTGGCAGGACCGGAATTGGAAATGTGGATAGCTTTGATAAAATCGTATTTGAAAGAGTAATTGTCACACAGTGAGGGAGACGCATCGGTGGAGCCGTCATCAACGAGGATAATCTCCATGTTGATGCCTTTGTTGGCTATCACTCCATTGACGCATCTTTCCAAATACTCTTGGGTGTTATAAACAGGAATGATCACACTTAGTTGTATGTTGTCATTCATTACGTTCTTGATATTTATTGTTTTATTTGGTGTAAATGTAGCATTATTTTCCGATACAACAAAGGTTTTTTGGGAGTTTTTGTTTTTTATTTGTGATTTATTATAAATTATGATTAATATATGGATGTTTTTAGTATTTTTGCAGCGTATTATTGAAATTAATGTGTATTGTTGATATTAATATGTTATATTGAAATACTGAAGAAGATGATGAAGTGGAATAATCCGTGGTGCGGGATGATTGTCCTGGCGATTCTTATTGTTGGTGGGTTGACGGCCTGTGATGGCAGCGACAAATCGAAAGTGGTTGTGTGCGTACCGGTATATGGGCAGAGTCTGGCCATGGGCGAGGAATCGGAATTGGTGACTGATATTGATGGTTTGACGGAAAAATGGAATGGAAGACTTGTGGGTGAAGGACTTGACGATGGATTCGGATATTATGAGGATAGAGGTTGGAAGAAAAGGATAAAGAGACTTATCAGATATGGCAACCGGAGAAACGAAAATTCAGCGTTTGCTATGGGAGAGGCACTTGCCGGAGCATTGGGCAAGGACACGATGGTGTGTGTGTTTGCCGATGGAAGGGGAGGAACGGCTATCTCTAATCTCATAAAAGGCAGTTCGCCGTATGAAGCTCTTATTCAAGATATCAAGAGTTCTAATGAAGAAGCCAAGAAACAAGGTATGGAGTTTTTCGTGCCTGCTGTATGCTGGATGCAGGGCGAGAGTGATATGTTTGACTATACGAGAGTGGATTACCGAAAATTATTACGCCAGTTTGCTGCAGATATCAATAGGGATGTGAAAAGCATCACTGGACAGAAGCGCGACGTGAAGATTGTGGGTTACCAATCGTGTTGTTTGGCTAAATGTTATAAGTTTGTTCCCGAGAATTATGAGTGCTATGAGATTTCAGTGCCTCAGGCTCAGATGCAACTAATCAGGGATGATTCTTGTTTTGTTGCTGGTACGCCTGTGTATTTCCTGGATTTTGTGGATGACAGAATTCATCTAGACGGAAAGAGTCAAACGGTTGTCGGACGATATAATGCAGCTGCGGTATTGGACATTCTGCGTTATGGATATTCTGATCGTGGACTTTATCCAGTAGATATAAAGATAGAAGGAAAGATTGCAATCATTGATTTTAATAAGAATGACAGTAAGGAGTTGGTAGATAATAGTGGCAAGCTCGAATTTGACACTATCAACGTGAACAAGGTGAAGAACTATGGATTTAGGGTGATAACTCCTGATAATAAGGATATTGCCGTAAAAGTGACTATTGTTGACGATAAGATTGTCATAGAATGTAATGCCGACGCAAAAGGATGCAAAGTGAGATATGGCGCCAACGGCGAGAAGAACAAGTCGGGCAGACGATTGGGCGCCCGAGGAAATCTTCTCAGGCGCAATTCGTCGATGATGCCGGAATGGTGTTATATGTTTGACGAAGCCACAAACGAGAGATAGAAGGATAGCTCTATCAAGAGGAATAGTGCTCCGCAGCAATCGCCTGTGTAGCCTTGAAGTCGATGCCATATCAGGCGATATAGGAAATACATCACAATGCATGGGGCGAAAACGAGATATTCCCAATGGATTAGGATTCCGTTATGACTTGACCAGAGGTATAGGGCAAGCACTGGCAATAATCCCTGAACGGCAAGACCAATACCCGATTTCAACGGCGGTCGGCGATACACAACCTTTGCCTTGGCTTCGGATTCGGTGCGGGCATAAGGCATCATACTGATTATCTGCGAGGCAACCATCTTGGAGAAAGGATCTCCTGCGAAAATGACAATTGCAGCTGTCAATGGAGGAAGACTATAAAGACAGAAAAAGAGCAGTAACACATAAACAAGCAAACCGATGACTCCGTATGTTCCGATGCGTGAATCCTTCATGATGTCGAGAATGCGCTGGCGGTCGTGACCACCGCCGCCAAATCCGTCGAAGAAGTCGCAAAGTCCATCTTCGTGCAAAGCGCCAGTGACAAGAAGTCGGACGGCAATGGCAAGAACGACGGCAATAGGATAGGGGAACAGCAAACTAGCGCCATAGAGAGTTGCTGCCATCAATCCGCCTGTAAGCCAACCGGCAAGCGGCCAATACTCAACAACACGTCTGTAGCAACTCTTGTCGGGTTGGGCGAGTCGCCAAAAGGGCAGGCGAGTGAAGAATATGAGTGCGGCAAGTGGAGTTTCCCACCATCGCGTATTGTCAATGGATAATTTCATTGTCAGAAATATTTTGTAATATTGGCATTCTGGAAATTATTCATCTCGGTGATCATTCTCACAGCACTGTCGATGATGGGGAATGAGCATAATGCACCAGTTCCCTCGCCAAGACGAAGTCCTAAGGACAGTAGCGGTTTGGCATTGAGAAGACTGAGCATACGGGCATGGCCGCCTTCGTCGCCGCTATGACCGAAAATCATATAATCGACAATGTCGGGATAGAGTCGTGAGGCTGCGAGAGCGCAAGCTGTCATAATGAATCCGTCAACCATGATAATCAGATGACATTCGGCTGCACGAAGCATAGCTCCGATAGCGGCAACCATCTCAAATCCACCGAAATAGCGGATGATATTTTCAGTATTACTGCAATCAAGACCGGATGACTTGAAGTTTTCTACAGCCTTGTTGAGTATCTCGTATTTGTGGCGTATTCCCTCGTTGTCAAGACCGGCTCCGGCTCCTACACATTCCTCAAGTGGAATATTTCCGAAGATACTCATCCAAATGCTCGAAGGCGAAGTGTTGGCAATTCCCATTTCTCCGATACATATAATGTCGCTGCCTTCGTTGAAACAAGCATCTGCCATTTCGGCTCCTACATTCAAAGCCTGTTGGTATTGCTCAAGAGACATCGCCGGTTCGTAAAGGAAATTGCCAGTACCATTGGCTATCTTACGATTGATGATATCGGGATACATTCCGAGGTCGTAATCAACACCGACATCTGTTATGCGAAGTTTGAAACCATGCTGGCGGCAGAACATGTTCACTCCTCCGCCTCCACGTGTGAAGTTGATCATCTGCTGCCATGTTATCTCGCGGGGTGAAACACTCACTCCCTCGCGTTCAATACCGTGATCGGCACCGAACAGAAGGTGGCAAGGGTTGTGAAGAGTGGGGGAGAGTGTCTGCTCTATAAGGCAAATCTGAAGTGCCAACTCTTCAAGACGTCCCAACGAACCTTTGGGTTTGTTGAGATTGTCTATCTTGTCGATTATCGCCTGACGCAACTTGTCATCCGGCTTATGAATATTGAATTTCGTCATATAATCCTTAACTCTTAATTCTTAACTCTTAATAACAACAGGAATTCCACTTACCATTAAGATTACCTCGTCGGCACATGAAGCCACATATTGGTTCATCCATCCTTCGAGATCAGTGAATCGTCTCTGTATGGCATTCTCACTGACACCGCCACTGCCGATTTCGTTGGTGACGAAAATGAATGTTGCATCCTGGGCAGTGAATTTGTCGAATTCTTTTTTCAGACATTCAAGAGCGTCATCTACAGATGGTTGTTCCCATTCTGCCTTTTCACGCGAAAAAAAGAAGTTGGTGCACCAAAGAGTGATGCAGTCAATGACAACAACTCGTCCTGACACGTCATGACGGCTGAGTAGCTTCTCCTCTTCGATATTTGTCCATTGAGGACCTCGGCGCTGTTGGTGTATCGTGACACGCTGGCGGAATTCCTCATCCCATATATGTGCCGTGGCGAGATATATGGGATTTGGGGAAAGCGAGAGTGCAAGTCGTTCGGCTTGTTGGCTTTTGCCCGAGCGTTGTCCGCCTGTTATAAGTATTATCTTTCTCATTTCTTTTCCTTAATGATTCCATGACGATAGGCATAGAGCAGTTTTTTGAGATCTTCAATCTGCATCCGCAGTTCTGCTCCCTTGTCGGTGTCGGCCACACGCATACGATGAGCTGACATCTCAACAATCTGCGTTGTGCTCTTAATGTCGGTGCCCTTGAGTATTGACTCCGAAGCACTCATAAATGGTTCGTGCTGAACAAGTTGGAACCCACGACTGTGATACACCAATGTATATCCGGCAATTCCCGTTTCCTTATGATATGCCTCACTGAATCCTCCGTCGATAACCATCAGTTTGCCGTTGGCCTTGATAGGATTCTCTCCTTTCGAGGCATGCACAGGTACATGTCCGTTGATGATATGTCGGTTGGCTCCCTTCACTTCAAAAGCGTCGAGAATACTGTCGCATATCTGCTCGTTGTCGCGCAGTTTGAAGTAATTGCCTTTCTCTTCTTTATATATCTCCTTGTCGGTGAGGAAATACCGCTCGAATGTTGCCATTTTAGATTTGTCGAACAAAGGACTATCCTTGCCGCACCACAGATAGAGGAAATAGTCGATGGCATATTTCCGTTCGTCGGCTGGAGTATCGTTGGTGAAAGCCGAACGAATGAGCATTCCCGTCTGTCGCATCAGTTCGCGACCGCTGAATTTCTTTCCAGGATAGAGTTCCACTTCCTTTAGTGTTCCATCGGCATTCAGTGGCACAGAGGCATGAAACAGCAGATTACTGTTATAGATAGCATACATGCAGCCATGACTGAGGATGTAAGAGATATGCTTGTGGAGTTTTTCGCTAACCATGAAAGAATGATGCAGTTTGCCCATAAGCAACTTTTCCTCGTATGTCAGTTCGCTGGGATGTTCAGGATCGATGGTGGGGAAAGAGTTGCTTGTCATTTCGTATTCCTTACCATCAATGGTGCAAACTCCGCGTGAGTAGTCAACATTGTCTAACATACATCTGTCGGTCATGTTCCATTCGGGGCGACGCTTGAAGATCTTCGCTTCCTCCTTAAACTGGATAACACTGATAGCCTTGTGCATCTTGGCGGTGAGCTGCAAGTTCTTCTCATCCATAGTCATTCCTTTCAGCAGTTTGGGAATAAACTCGGTGCAAGGGTCATCACCATACACATCCATTGCGAATGTAGCCAACGGCACAAGGTTGATGCCGTAGCCTTCCTCGAGTGTGGCAAGATTGGCATATCTGAGCGACAGTCGCAACACATTACAGATGCATGCATCATTGCCGGCAGTGGCTCCCATCCAAAGAATGTCGTGATTGCCCCATTGTATATCCCACGAGTGATATTTCATCATTGTGTCCATGATGATATGTGCGCCAGGTCCTCGGTCGTAAATGTCACCGAGAAGATGAAGTTGGTCGATGGCAAGGCGCTGGATGACATTGCACAAGGCGATGATGAAATCGTCGGCTCTGCCGGTGGATATGATAGTGTCCACGATTCCTGCTACATATTTTGCCTTGTCATAATCGTCGGTGCGCTCGTGGAGCAGTTCCTCGATGATATAACTGAAATCAGCGGGAAGGGATTTTCTTACTTTCGAACGGGTGTATTTGCTACTTACATCCCGGCATACCTTCACCAGTTGGTGGATAGTGATATGATACCAGTCGTCGATATCTTTCTCTGAAGCCTTGATAAGTTCGAGTTTCTCTTCCGGATAATATATCAGTGTGCAGAGTTCTTGCTTCTCACTCTCGCGTATGTCGTTTCCAAATAGTTCGTTCACCTTTCGCTTGATATTTCCCGAGGCATTCTTGAGAATATGGCGGAATGCCTGATACTCTCCATGCAGGTCGGCCATGAAGTGCTCAGTTCCCTTGGGGAGATTGAGTATAGCCTCAAGGTTTATGATCTCGGTACTGGCTGTAGCTACCGAGGGAAACGACTGCGACAGAAGGCTAAGATAGCGCATATCCTTGTCAATGTCGTGTTTTGGATGAGATTTCTGGGTCATTGTTTCCATATTATTATATTATTTGCAATTCATTATCAATCATTGATGCGAGTTTCTTCGTGTGAGAGTTATTTTTGGGAGGAGCAAGCATAAATCCTTCCTCCATACTTGTATAGTCGCTCAGTATCTGCATAATGCTTGACACGAAATCATCGAGCCCCTTGATTTTCATTTCCTCACTAAATGCCATTTCGTCAATAAGAGCCCGGCGCATTTGTTTTGCTGTCTCCACAATATCCTTTAATGTGAGTTGTCCTGTGGCGGCATGCTTTTGCAGGATTTTCATAAACTTGCACAAACTGTCGGTGTGATAGCCCTTGTCATCGGCAATGACGGCAGGCAGCGGTTTGAGTTCCTTGGTGAACAATCCGCGGCGTTTGTCCGCAAGCGGCAAATAGCATGGTATTGCCTCTGGCTTTATTTCGGCGTGGCTAATGTTAAGAATAGCCTCAGCATCGGCAATGGTATCTAAAATGGATGTGTGAAAGGCGTGTATCTTTATGCGTCGCCAAGCAAGTGGCGAAAGACTGCTTACGCTTGCCTTCTCATCATCCGTCAGCCATCTTTGGTCGTGGGTCACTCCGGCTTTTAGCAAGGCGGCAAAGGCATTGCGCTCATCGCCGTTGAGTAAAGACAACGTATGGCTATCCATTACCTTATTATATATATAGAGCATTCTGATTGCCATTTCCTTCTCAGTAATAGTGTCGGTGATCATTGAGTTTTTCACAACCTCAATTCTCACATTCCAACCAAGGCGCTTCATGCATTCTTCCTCCATTCGCCCCATTACCACAACGGCGAAGGAATCGCGTACAATCTTTTTCTGATAAACTATGATACGCGGAAAATGCTTCTTCCAATAATCAGTATTTATAACCCACGGCTCAAGTTGTCCATGTGGAGACACTATTATACGAGTTCCGCTCTTCTTGGCTTTTCTTACAAGCATAAAATCGGAATCCCTCCAACATCCATGCAGGTGGATAATATCCACATTAGATAGGTTAATCAACTTTAACGCTTCATGCAACGAAGAGGCACTGACATTCTCAATACAACTATCTCCCGACAGATAGTTGAGTTCTGTCATCGCTTTAGATAATATATCTATATATTCATGTGAGATCTTATCGCTTGCCGTATAGTAATGCAGTATTCTCATTTCGCTGATAATGTTAACGTCGTATGAAATCTTCCTTGTTGCTTCTTAGGAATTTTATGTTCAAGAACATATTGCGCCATATCTCGGATAATTCGAGGAAAGGTATCTTCCAGGCGGATATATCCTCGTCGATGGCTTTCATCGCTTTCGAAGCTATCCACATCTTTATGAGATAGTTGAAGATGAGAGAAACACCGGCAGCAGCTGTGATTATGTATAATCCGAAGACTGCCGACACACCGATGGCTGCAACGAGCGCCACGAATGTGGCATGCAGCAAAACCGTGTCGATGATTACGGGCAAATGATACGCCATATTGCGCTCAAGATGACGCGAAGTCATGATGAAGAACAGTTTTTCGTTTATCCATCCTTTTTTTGTCGGAGCCTCACGAATGACAAGCGCATCGCTCTCTGTGGCAACAGATATATTGTAAGGCGTGGCATATTCATTGACAAGAAAGTCGTATTCACCGCGCAGAAATTTCAGATTTTTCAAAAAACCGTTATGCTTCATGAATATATCACGGCGCACGGCGAGGTTTCGTCCGCAATATGCATATGCCGTTGAGTTTTGTGCCTTCTTGAGTTGGCGAAACCATGATTTGATGTTGTCGAGTCGTTCATAGTCGGTGGCATTATCGTCATATCTTGTTTCGCCGAGAATCAATTCGATGTTATTGTCGCAATGCGATGCCATTGTGGCAAGCCAATTATTCGACGACGGATGGCAATCCGCTGACATTATCACCAGCCACGGATACCTTGCAGCTTTCACTCCGATGGTAATTGACAGTTTGCGGCGACTCAGATAATGACTCGTGTCGGGAATGAAAGTAGTGTAAAGATTGGCATATTGTGATTTCAGCCGTTTCAATACATCTTCGGTCTCGTCGTTGGACGATTCGTCAACTACAATCACCTCATATTTTCCTGAATACTCCTGCTCGAGTAAACCGGGCAGATTCCTTTCTATCTCCATCGCATTGTTGTGGACGGGGATAATGATAGAAAAACCGGGCATTTGCATGTTTTCGCCTGATTTTCCATTAGATACAGATGACTCCGAATCCAAATCGGGTCGTCTAAAAAGAACATTACAGAATGGGGTGGCTACCGCTATGAGCAGGAGCACACCACATACTGTAATTGTTAGTGTGTCAAATATTAGCATACAAATTAATTATAGTGCGCGCAAGTCCTCTGTGGTATAGCCCACAGGCAGAGGACGGCAATTGTATTGCGAAGCCATAATCTCGCCGTAAGCACCAGCTGAGCGCATGGCGATTAGGTCTCCGCGTTTTGTAGCATTGAGAGGCACCTGCTTGCCGAAGACATCGCTCGACTCGCAGATAGGACCAACAACATCGTATTCCTCAACAGGGGCATCGCTCGACAGATTTTCTATCTTGTGATATGCCTGATAGAGGGCAGGGCGAATAAGGTCGGTCATACCGGCATCAACAATAGCGAATTTCTTCACCGAACCCTGCTTTACATAAAGAGTGCGTGTGATGAGCGAACCGCATTGGCATACCACCGCACGTCCAAGTTCGAAGTGGAGTGTCTGTCCAGGGCGCAACTTGAGATGACGGGCATAAGTGTCGAAATATGACTTGAAATCGGGCACCGGCACACGGTCGGGATGCTCGTAGTCAACACCAAGTCCACCGCCTACATTGATGTTCTCGGGTATGATTTGGTGAATCTCCAGTTGGTCTTGCAACTCGTTGATACGATTGCACAAAGCCTTGAAGTCGCCCATATCAAGTATCTGAGAACCAATGTGGAAATGCAAACCGACAAACTTGACATTATTCATACCTGCAGCCTTTTCGATTACATCCACCATATCTTCCATGGCAATACCGAATTTGTTTTCTGCCAAACCGGTTGTGATATTGGCATGAGTATGTGCGCCCACGTTGGGGTTGATACGGAATGCCACTCTTGCCACCTTGTTTTTGGCAGCTGCGAGTTGGTTGATGACATCAAGTTCGGCAAGACTCTCCACATTAAAGCAGAAGATGTCCTTGTCAAGACCGAGATTAATCTCCCAGTCGCTCTTTCCTACACCGGCATACACTATTCCGTCAGTTGGGAATCCAGCTTTGCAAGCAGCTTCAATCTCACCGCCACTCACGCAGTCGGCACCAAGACCGGCTTCGCGGATTATGGTGAGCAACTTGGGGTTGGCATTGGCCTTAACGGCATAATGCACCTTGAATCCCTCGTGCTTACCGGCTTCGTCGTTGATAGTGCGCAGTGTGCTGCGAAGCAGTTCGGTGTCGTAGTAGTAGAACGGTGTTCTTACTTTCTCGAATTGTCCTATTAAGTTGTGCATGTGTCTTCTTTAAAATTTTGATATTTTAATTCATTAATATTTTAATTCTTATTAAAAAGAGTGTCGCTAAGGCTCTGCAGTGCGCGCTTCTTGTCACTCTCCTTGATGAGGAATGAGATGTTGTAGTTGCTTCCGCCGTATGAGATCATTCTCACGGGGATATTCTTCATAGCCTCGGTGGCAAGTGTCTCAAATCCCACGTTGCTCCAGTCGAGATCTCCAACGACACAGATGATACACATATCGTTGTCAACAGTTACAGTACCGTATTTCTTGAGTTCGTTGACAATCTCATCGAGGTGACTCTTGTTGTCGATACTCATGGAAACACCCACCTCCGACGTGCACACCATATCAATGGCTGTTTGATAGCTCTCGAAGATTTCGAACACTTTGCGCAGGAAACCGGTAGCCAAGAGCATGCGGCTGCTCTTGATCTTAATGGCTGTGATATTGTCCTTGGCTGCAACCGCCTTAATCTTACCAAACTCAGTCTTGTTGCTGATAGTGGTGCCTTCGGCGTCAGGGTCCATTGTGTTGAGAAGTCTCACGGGAATACCTGCAAACTTGGCAGGCTGAACGCAAGTGGGGTGGAGAATCTTGGCACCGAAATATGCCAACTCGGCAGCTTCCTCGAAGTGGAGCTGGTGAACAGGATCGGTCTTGTCAACAACACGCGGGTCGTTGTTGTGCATACCGTCGATATCTGTCCATATCTGTATCTCGTCTGCATTAATGGCTGCACCAATCAGTGAGGCTGTATAGTCACTGCCTCCACGCTGCAGGTTGTCGATTTCTCCGTAAGCGTTACGGCAAATAAATCCCTGTGTGATATATACCTGTGCACCTTCCTTGTCCTTGAGGATAGTGTTGAGTTTCTCGCGGATATAAGTTGAGTCGGGCTCGGCGTTCTTGTCAGTACGCATGAAATCGAGTGCAGACAACAGGCACGAATTAATGCCCTGTTCCTGCATATAGTTGTTAATCATGTTGGTACTCATTATTTCGCCCTGTGCCACAATATTCTTTTCCTCAAAGCTGGTGAACAATTCCTTGGTGAACGAGCGTAGATAGTTGAACACGCCAAGAAGGAAATTGCGGGTGTTCTCTTTCCATTCGTCAGTGGAGTAGAGCTCCTCGACATGGCGCATGTATTTCTGTTCCAACTTGTTGATTACCTCATTGGCTCCTTCGGGATTCTTCTTATAGAGATAATCCGAAATTTCAACAAGCGAGTTTGTTGTTCCCGACATTGCCGAGAAAACGACAAGCACAGGTTCACCTGATGCAGTCACGAGTTTGGTCACTTCCTTCATTCTCTGAGGAGTGCCGACGGATGTACCGCCGAATTTCATTACCTTCATATTTCTATTTCCTTTTTTTTAATTATCCGTATTATCTGTTGAATCGTCAAAATTCATGCTGATTTTGTTGTAGTCGTCGGTGATTTCCTCTAATTTGCCATCGCAGCATCGATAAACGATGCCTGGATATTTGTCAAGCAGAGGAATGTTGTGAGTGCTCATCACCACAGCTGTTCCTGTCTGAGAAATCTCCTTCAACATCCTGATGATATTCTCAGCCGTCTCAGGGTCGAGATTGCCTGTTGGCTCATCGGCAATGATAATCTTCGGTTTGTTGAGTATTGCCCTTGCGATAGCTATTCGTTGCTGTTCGCCACCAGATAGTTCGTGAGGCAACTTGTCAGCCTTGTCGTCAAGTCCCACTTCATTCAGCACCTCGTGTATTCTCTGGTCAATCTCTTGCTTGTCTTTCCATCCTGTGGCTTTCAGTACGAAGCGCAGATTCTTGTAGATGGTTCTGTCGCCCAGCAACTGGAAGTCCTGGAAGATAATGCCCATCTGTCGGCGAAGCGCCGGAATATGCTTGCGCTTAAGTTTGAGCAGGTCATGATTGATGACGATAGCCTCATCCGCCTCATCAACATCAAGTTCGAAATAGAGAGTCTTCAACAGCGAACTCTTTCCCGAACCAACTTTACCGATAACATATATGAACTCCCCCTCGTCAACATGGAAATCCACGTTGGCGAGTATCGGTTCATCGCCCGTCTGATAGACATTGACATTCTTATAGCTAATCAGCATATTTATTATGATTCTTTATTACTCAATTAATGCTTATGCCAGTTGGGGTCGTGCCTTACTTGCAGTTCCTTGGCGAGATCTTCGATACGAAGTCCCTTGCTCGTCAGCAACACGATGAGGTGGTAAATCATGTCGGCACCCTCGTAAATTAGTCGGCCGTTAGTGCCGTTGCATGCCTCGATGACAGCCTCAAGAGCCTCTTCGCCCACTTTCTGTGCCATGCGGTTGATACCGTCCTTGAACAATGATGTGGTATAACTTCCCTCTGGCATTTCCTCATGACGTGTGTTGATGAAATCCTGCAGATAAGTGAGGAAGAGTAGGGGATTAACCTCGTTCTTCTCGCCCCAGCAAGTGTCGGTGCCCTTATGACAGGTTGGTCCTGTGGGATTCACCTTGACGAGAAGAGTGTCGTTGTCGCAGTCAACCATGATGTCAACCAGTTCGAGGAAGTTGCCTGATGTCTCTCCCTTAGTCCAAAGACACTGGCGCGAGCGACTGAAGAAAGTCACCTTACCTGTCTTGGTTGTCTTCTCGTATGCCTCTTTGTTCATATAACCGAGCATCAGCACAGTCTTAGTCTTTGCGTCTTGAATGATGGCAGGAACAAGTCCGCCCATTTTTTCGAAATCGATTTCCATATATCTTAATCTTTAATTCTTTATTACTTTTATTTTTATATTTTATTTTTTATTCTAAAATTCTTGCGAAATTTTAGATCCTCACGTTCACTCCTTCGTTCTCAAGATAGAGTTTGAGTTCGGAGATAGGTATTTCACCGAAATGGAATACACTTGCTGCGAGAGCGGCATCAGCATGTCCTTTGGTGAAAGCATCGAGGAAATGCTCCTTCTTTCCGGCACCGCCACTTGCAATCACGGGGATTGAAAGTTCGTCGGCAAGCCTTGCCAAAGCCTCGTTGGCATATCCATTCTTCACACCATCGTGATCCATACTTGTGAATAGGATTTCGCCCGCACCGCGGTCTTGTGCCTCACGCGCCCATTCAAAGAGTCCACGCTCAGTACGCTCGCGTCCTCCTTTGAGATAGCAGTGCCATCCGTCGGGATCTTGGCGCGCATCTATGGCGCAAACACACACCTGCGAACCGAATCTGTTGGTTATCTCGGTGATGAGTTCCGGACGTCGCAAGGCAGCACTGTTAACACTCACCTTGTCGGCACCGGCATACAAAAGTCGCTCCACGTCGGCAAGTTCGTTGATTCCACCGCCAACGGTGAACGGGATGTTTATCTCGGCTGCAACACGAGTCACCATATCTGTGAATGTCTTTCTGCCCTCAAAACTGGCAGTTATGTCGAGGAACACCAGTTCATCGGCACCTGCATCACTGTAAGCCTTGCCAAGTTCCACTGGGTCGCCGGCATGACGAAGATTCACGAAATTTGTTCCCTTGACCGTTTCACCGTCCTTTACGTCGAGACATGGTATGATTCTCTTTGCCAATCCGTTACGCTTTGACCATGCAACTATTTGTTTAATGTCTATTTTCCCCTCGTAGATGGATTTTCCAAATACCACTGAAGGCACACCGTAGCGATTGAGTTCGTAAATATCATTTTCAGAAGACACTCCTCCGCTGGCAATGAGATTCAGCTGCGGGTATTTCTTCATGATATCGGCATAGAGTGGTGTGGCAGGACCGCTGAGCATTCCGTCTTTAGAAATCTCAGTGCACAGCACATTCTTTACACCTTTTTCTATATAATAGGCGAGGAATGGCAAAAGGTCCTGACTCGAATCCTCTTTCCATCCGTTGATGGAGATCTTGCCGTTTCTGACGTCAGCTCCAAGGATAATCCTGTCGGCACCGTATTTGTCGAGCCATCCGGCAAACAATTCCGGTTGGGAGATAGCCACCGAACCGATTGTCACCATGTGCGCGCCATTGGCAAATGCCGCCTGTATATCCTCGTCGGTCTTTATGCCGCCACCGAAATCCACAATGAGAGATGTTGACTCGGTGATTTTGCGGAGCACGTCAACATTGACGATGTGCTTTGACTTGGCACCGTCGAGATCGACAATGTGCAGACGTTTGAAACCTGTCTTCTCGAAATGTCTTGCCATTTCCACAGGGTCGTCAGCATATACGGTCTTCGTGTCATAGTCGCCTTTGGTCAGACGCACGCATTTTCCGTCAATTATGTCAATAGCCGGTATTAGTTCTATCATAATCTTTCGATATCTAAGAAGTTCTGAATAATTCTTGCCCCAACCTTACCGCTTTTTTCCGGGTGAAACTGTGCTGTATAGAAATTGTCCTTGTGCAGACAGGCGCTATAGGGTTGGATAAAGTCGGTTGTGGCAATGGTGGCATCGCATAAAGGGACGTAGAAGCTATGTACGAAATACACGTAGTCGCCCTCGCTAATGCCATTCATGAGCGGAGAGGAAAGGTCAGTGAGTCTGTTCCATCCCATGGCTGGAATTTTGTCCTCATGACGCTTGGCAACGAATTTTCTCACATCGACATCAAACACGCCGATGCAATCCGTGTCACCTTCCTCAGAATGACGGCAAAGCAGTTGCTGGCCGACACATATTCCGAAAACAGGCTGGCGCAAGTTGCGAATCACCTCGTCGAGTCGTCTTTCCTTGAGGTATTGCATTGCGCCGTGAGCTTCTCCCTGCCCGGGGAAGATAACCCTGTCGGCAGCCATAAGCCTTTCGGGCGAGTCGGTCAAGTCGGGTTCAATGCCCATTCTTCTGAGAGCATTGACCACCGAATATATATTTCCGGCATTATATTTCACTATAGCTACGTTCATAATCCCAAACGTTTAACTCTTAATTCTTAACTAAAAATTATCGTCTTGTTGTGATAAGTGAGGATCTTTCTCTCGATATGCTTCTTCACTGCACGCGAGAGAACAATCTTCTCGAGGTCGCGACCTTTGAGCACGAGACTCTCGGGATTGTCCTTGTGGGTGATTCTCACCACGTCTTGCTCGATAATCGGACCTGCGTCAAGTTCAGCTGTCACATAGTGACTTGTGGCACCGATGATCTTCACTCCGCGTTCCCATGCCTGATGATAGGGCTTTGCACCGATGAAGGCAGGCAGGAATGAGTGGTGGATGTTAATGATGTGATTGGGGTAGGCGGCAATCATTCCGTCGGAAATAATCTGCATGTATCTCGCCAAGACGATGAATGTGATTTTCTCCTTCTTCAGCAGTTCCATCTCCTGTTGCTCCACTTCAGCCTTGTTAGAGTGGTCTTTCTTGATCGACCATACGTAAAATGGGATGTCAAACTGCTCGGCCACGTATCTCAAATCCTCGTGGTTGCTGACGATGCACGGTATGTCAACGTTAAACTCTCCTGCCTTGTATCTTGCGAGAAGATCATAGAGACAATGGCTCATCTTGCTCACGAAGATAGCCATACGCGGCTTGACGTCATTGAAATACAAATTGGCTGACATCTCGTATCTCTGGGCATACAGAGTGTCGATATATTCCTTGATTTTCTCTCTTGGAATAAGGAACTTGTCGAGTTCCCATTCAATTCTCATGAAAAACACGCCGTCCTCGCGGTCAACATATTGGTCGAGATAGACGATGTTGCCCAGATTATCCGTTATGAATTTGGTTATCTCCGTGATGATACCCTGTTGGTCAGGGCAGTGCAGCAGAAGTATTGCCGTTGGTTTCATTCTTTCTATGCTTTATATAAATTAGATATTTAAATTACATGGTTTCTTCTTCCTCCGATGTCTTGAGTATGATGCTTGTCGCACCGATAGTGAAGAGTGTGCCGTTTTCTATCACTCGTCGTTCTTTGTCGCCAAGTATTTGGTTATCGACGAAAGTGCCGGTGTAGCTCGGACCGTCTCTGAGTGTATATTTCAGTTGGCCCTTCTTGTCGCGGCTCACTGTTATTGTGCAGTGGTTGATGTCGATACTCGGGTCGTTGGTTTCGATAGGAGTGTTGGTCTTGCTGCCCTTCATGTATCTGCCGATGACATTGTCTCCCATCTTCAGCGGGATCACCTGCTTGTAGTGGAATACATTCTCGATTACCACAATCGAACCGACACCGTTGGCATTGGCGTTCTCATCGGGATTTTCCTCCTTTTGGGTCGCCTTTAGTTTCGACGTTCCTATACGAATGCCGAATTGCTTTCCACATTCGTGACATTCGAACACGAGCGACTGTCCTTCGCTGTATCTCGTTTCGTCGAATGTGATATAGTTGTCACATTTGGGGCATCTAACTCTTTTCACCTTTTATAATCCTGTTATCTTATTAATCAATTTTTCTTTTTCAGTATCCAAGCTTGCTCAAACTCGTCTTTCGAGCGTATCTTCTGCAAGTCATTGTATGCGTCGGTTTCAGATGTATAGTTGCCGTATATCACCCTCACCATCTTGTTGTTTACCATCGCATAGGCTTTGTCGAATCCTTTCTTGTGAAGCTGTTCCACATATCTTTCCGCGTTTTTCTGCGGAATGCAACTTGCCAATACTATGCAGAATGTGTCTGACTTCACCTTCGGCTCAATTCCCTTGATGGAGTCTTTCACTGAATCTTTCACTGATTGCCTTGAACTGTCTTTGGCACTCGCCTTTATCTCGCTAATGTTTATATTGTTCATTTGCGAGTCCTTAGGCATCAGTTTGCTGAAGAACGACGTGCCGTTGAAGTCTCCAATATTCACATTCTTAAGTCCTGAATGTGACATGGGGAATATTACGAAGAACAACAGTAAAGCGGCAGCTGCGGCAATACCGGCATTACGCAGCCACGACACCTTTATGCATATCGTCTTCTCGGCATCTTCATCGGTGTCCGTGTCTTGTCCGGCATCATTCGCTGACATTTCTTCTTTTTGCCCTACTTGGTCGAATACAGTTGTTGTGATAGGCGTAGGTTCGACATTCGACTTCTGCACTTGTGTGCTTGACGCCGATGTCGTTGACTCTTCAGCCATAAGCGGCTGCATCTCAAACGAACTAAGTCCATAAAGTTCCGGGGTGAGTATTCCAGCCTCACAGGGAGTGAAGATAATGTTGCCGTCTTCATTCATCTCCAGCACACCGATGTCGGTGATCTCGTAATAACCGTCATTTACGAGTCGTTGACGCAATTCCTCAACCTCTCCCTCAATCCTGCGCAGAGCTTCGGGATAACTGATATCGTAAGCTTCGATGTATGATTGCACGAGCAGTGAGTCGTTAATCTTGAGTTGCTGGTTGAAACCGAGTGTGCGCAATGGGGGCAAGAACACATCATCCGACTCGTCGAAACGAGCCTCTACATGATGTGCTGTAAACCCTCCAAGTCCTGGAACAATGACACAGTCGTTGTCGAGCAGTAGTATTTCTATATGTCTCTCTATTTCAATCACGACTGCAAAATTACTGCATTTATCTGAAAAAACCAAATTATTTTAGGCTAAAATGAGGAAAAAAGACAAAAAGCTTTCATTATTCCAATAAAATTGATTACTTTTGCAGCGAAATTTGATAAATTAATGTGATTTATGGATTATATTAAGACAGAAATTGACGGTGTTTGGATTATCCAGCCGAAGGTGTTCAACGATGCCCGTGGATATTTCTTTGAGGCATGGAAGAAGGAAGAGTTTGAGCAGCATGTCGGACGTGTTGACTTCATACAAGACAATGAGTCGAAGTCATCCTATGGAGTGCTTCGAGGCCTGCATTATCAGAAGGGCGACTTCTCGCAAGCCAAACTTGTGAGAGTGATAAAGGGACGCGTGGTTGATGTGGCTGTCGATATAAGGCGCAATAGTCCTACGTTCGGCAAGCATGTGATGGTGGAACTGAGCGACGAGAACAAGCGACAGTTCTTTATCCCGCGTGGTTTTGCCCACGGATTTCTCGTGCTCAGCGATGAAGCCGTTTTCACATATAAGGTTGACAATCCCTATGCGCCACAATCTGAGGCAAGTATTCGATTCGACGATCCCGACCTTGCCATCCAGTGGCCTATCGACGCCAATGACGTGCTGACGAGTGCCAAGGACTTGGATGCCCTTTCGTTGAAGGATGCCGAATTATTTTAGTCTTAACATTATATTTGAAATTGTATGAATATAGCAATTGTAGGAACCGGATATGTCGGACTTGTTTCCGGCACTTGCTTTGCCGACACTGGAGCAAATGTTACCTGCATTGACGTTGACGAAAAGAAGATTGAACGTCTGAATAATGGTGAAATACCCATTTACGAACCGGGACTTGACGAACTGGTTGTAAAGAATGTCAAGGCAGGGCGACTGAAGTTCTCGTCCGACTTGGCTTCTGTGCTTAATGATCAGGAGATTGTTTTCTCAGCCGTGGGAACGCCTCCCGATGAAGACGGAAGTGCAGATTTGAAGTATGTGCTTCAGGTGGCAAAGACTATTGGCGAGAATCTCAACCGCTATCTTGTTGTCGTGACCAAGAGTACTGTGCCCGTTGGTACAGCACGCAAAGTGCGCGAGACAATCCAAGCTGAGCTCGACAAGCGAGGCGTTGACATTACATTCGACGTGGCAAGTAATCCCGAATTCCTCAAGGAAGGCAATGCCATAAAGGATTTCATGTCTCCCGACCGAGTGGTAGTGGGAATTGAAAGCGAAAAGGCCAAGAAAACTCTGACAAAGCTCTACAAACCATTTCTCATCAACAATTTCCGTGTCATCTTCATGGATATCCCCTCTGCTGAGATGACAAAATATGCAGCCAACTCGATGCTTGCCACACGTATTTCATTTATGAACGACATTGCCAACCTATGCGAACTTGTCGGTGCCGACGTGAATATGGTGCGCCAGGGAATTGGTGCTGACACTCGTATCGGGCGCAAGTTCCTTTATGCCGGTTGCGGATATGGCGGCTCTTGCTTCCCCAAGGATGTCAAGGCTCTCATCAAGACTGCCGACAAGGCAGGTTATTCGATGGAAGTGCTGAAGGCCGTGGAGCGAGTGAACGAGCGACAGAAGCATGTATTGTTTAATAAATTGGTAAAGGCTTATGGTGACGAAAAAGAGCTTAAGGGCAAGACAATCGCTCTTTGGGGACTGTCGTTCAAGCCCGAGACCGACGATATGCGCGAGAGTACTGCCCTCGTGATTATCGACAGTCTGCTCAAAGCAGGTTGCAACATCCGTGCCTACGATCCAGTGGCAATGGATGAGTGCAAGCGACGCCTGCCCAATGCGCCCATAACATACTGCCGCGACATGTATGACGCTGTGCTCGATGCCGATGCCATGCTGCTTCTCACTGAGTGGAAGGAATTCCGTCTGCCTACATGGGCTGTTATCAAAAAAGAGATGATCAGACCGCTTGTTATTGATGGGCGTAACATATTTGATACAGAGGAACTTGAAGAAAATGGATTCGAGTATCACTGCATAGGCAAGTGACAATATCTCAATCGATTTTTCTGCAAAAAGATTTATTGATGAAGATTCGACATATAATAATTATCACACTATCATTGGGAGTCCTCGGCAGCTGTCGTCAGAAAGACGAGAAAACTGCGACACAGATCGAGGACTCTAATGCCAAAACGGCACTTCAGGGCGTGTGGATTGACAGCGACACCCAGGAAGTGAACTTCCGTGCCAAAGGCGACACCATATACTATCCCGACTCGATTTCGCAACCGGCATACTTCAAGATTGTCGGCGATACTATCATTATTGGAGAGAATAGGCAAAAATATGCGATTGTAAAATATTCGGATAATATCTTTTGGTTTAAAAATTCCAACGACGACATAGTGAAACTTCAGAAAAGTGACAATCCCGATGACATAAGATTGTTCTCGACTCAAAAACCGAAAGTACTCACATACACTGAGGTGGTGAAGCGCGACACCGTTGTCAACTACGACAACCAGCGCTATCATTGCTATATAGCCATCAACCCGACCCGATATAAAGTGCATCGGGCGACATATAATGAGGACGGCGTGGAAGTTGACAATATATATTACGACAACATTGTGCATATTAGTGTGTATAAGGGTGCCGAGTGTCTTTATTCGCATGATATCCAGAAGGATATTTTCAAGGGTAAAGTGCCTATGCGCTTCCTGTCACAATCAATATTGTCAAATGTGGAATTCAGCAAGGTTGATTCCAAAGGGTTTCATTTCGATACTACAGTGTGCATACCCGATGGAGCCAGTTGCTATATGTTGGATGTGACCATCGGATTCGGAGGAAAGGCCGTAATCCAACTCCTTGAATATTGATGTCATTTTTATAAATATAGAGAGACAGAGTGTATCTCTGTCTCTTCTGTGTTTACAAAAAAAGGAAGCCGCTCCGTCAATCCGACGTCGCGACTTCCACTAACGAAAGGAGGAGTAGTGGATAGGGGAATCGAACCCCTATGCCAAGATTGAGAATCTTGTATCCTAACCATTAGATGAATCCACCAAAATGATGTGTGTGTTTTAAAGAGCCTTAGAGTAGTGGATAGGGGAATCGAACCCCTATGCCAAGATTGAGAATCTTGTATCCTAACCATTAGATGAATCCACCATCTTGCACTCTTCGGGAAAGGCTGCGGAAGCTGGGGGATTCGAACCCCCGGTACGGTAACCCGCACGGCAGTTTAGCA
>CAMBOI010000015.1 GCA_945869265.1 uncultured Prevotella sp.
ATATTTAATAATCTGTGTTAATCTGTGATAATCTGTGGACAAAAAACTCAGTGGAATGGTGAATGAAATCTGTGATAATCCAATAAATAATTATATCTGTGGAAATCTGTGGACGAGATAACTCGCAATAACTCGCAATAACTCGCAAGTTCATGCCGTTTCGTGACGTTTCGGGAATTGAGGCTTGAGGAATGTTGTACCTTTGCAGCGTGAAAAGTTCGACGGAGTCAACGCTAAAGATTGGCCCTATACCACCGAGACTCCGGAGAATAATTAGGTATAATCTTGTTCTTCCTCAAAAAGAGGGAGTCGGTGGGGGCTTGGGAATAATTATGCTGAAGTATCAGATTTATCAGTCGCAGTTGAAGGACAGTCCTTCATTCGGTAAGTACTATGCTCGTATCATCAGCGACGGCACGGTTGATGTGAAGGGGTTGGCTGAGCACATGGCGAAGCACAACACTCCGTTCTCGCCGGGCACCATCACGGGTATCATCACCGATGCCATCGCGTGCATCAAGGAGTTGGCGCTCGACGGCAAGCGCATCTCGCTCGACGGTCTTGTGAGCATCGGTCTGTCAGTCACCCACAAGATGGGAGCGACAAGCGCCGACGAGTTCTCCATCTCGAAGTGCGTGGACAAGGTGAAGCTCGTGGCAATGGGCGTGGGGGAGTTCTCGTCATCTGTGTTGACTTCTCAGGCGAAGCTCAAGGAGAGCAACACCTATCAGTCGCCGCGCACTTCCTCTCCTACCACTGACGAGCCGGAGCCCGAAACTCCGGGAGGAGATAGTGACAACACCGACCCAGACTCAGGCAGTGACCCCAATGGCGGAGGTTCAGGCTCAGGAAGTGGCACCGGAGGTGAGGACTACTACGAGTAGGACAAGAGCCCTTCGGGGCTCTTAAAAGATTGAAAGATTGAAAGATTGAAAGATTGAAAAATTTTAAATTATGACAAATGAGAACAAGTCGAGGTTGATAAAGTTTTTGTGGAACCTTGCATCGGCCATCCTCGCAGCCGTGGGAACCGCTTTAGGAGTATCGTGCGCCGTGGCGTAGAGACAAAAAAAATACCGTTGGTCTGAGACCAGCGGTAATTTTTTACCTTAGTTCGGCTATTGCTAAGCAATTACTGAACTGAGTCAGTAGCAGCGCTATCAGCAGCAGCTGAATCAACAGCAGCAGTATCAACTACAGCTACAGAGTCTGAATCAACAGCAGCAGCCTGATTTGTCTTGTTACCGCAAGAAGCGAAAGAGATAGCTACTACAGCTACGAACATAAATACCAATTTCTTCATTTTTCTAAGCTTTTTAAATCTGTAAAACAATCATTATGTTTATTAAAACGCTGCAAAGTTAGACATTTTTTCGATAGGTTGTATCGTTTTTTATGATTTTTTTTAGGGTAAAAATGTAACTTTTTCACAAGTCGTTATAAATCAGCAGTTTAGTAAATGTTAAAGTTTGTAATAAAAGTTTTTGCTTCTTTAAATCGTGATTTTTTGAGTGTTTTTTGGATAATTATTGCTACCTTTGCATCGTCAATAAGAAGAATGCCACTAAGGGGCTACACATATTTATATATATAAAGAATGATAGACACATCAGCATTTCAGGGCAAGAGGGCTGCGTATTACACCCTAGGATGTAAGCTCAACTTCTCGGAGACCTCCACATTCGGCAAGATGTTGCGCGAAATGGGGGTTGAGACCGCGAAGAAGGGCGAGAGGGCCGACTTGTGCCTGATCAACACGTGTTCGGTGACAGATGTTGCCGACCGCAAGTGCCGCCAAGCCATCAACCGCATGGTGAGAGCCAACGAGGGTGCGTTTGTCGTTGTCACCGGTTGCTATGCCCAGTTGCAGCCCGAGCGCATCAGTGCCATCGAGGGTGTGGATTTAGTGTTGGGTGCCAACGAGAAGGCAAACCTTATACAGTTTCTATCGGAGAAATGGAGCGTGAATGTCGAGGGACATCTTCACGAGTATTATTCGGTGAAGACTAAGGATATACGCACTTTTGCGCCGAGCTGTTCGAGAGGCGGAAGGACGAGATATTTCTTGAAGGTGCAGGACGGTTGCGACTATTTCTGCACATACTGTACAATCCCCTTTGCCCGAGGGTTTAGTCGTAATCCCTCGATCGACTCGCTTGTGGCGCAGGCCGAGGAGGCTGCTGCAGAGGGGGGAAAGGAGATTGTGCTGACGGGAGTGAACATCGGCGACTTCGGTAAGACCACCGGTGAGCGATTTATCGACCTCGTGCGCCGACTCGACGAGGTGAAGGGCATCAGCAGATACCGAATAAGCAGTTTGGAGCCCGACCTGATAAGCGATGAGCTCATCGACTTCTGTGCGCAGAGCCGTGCGTTTATGCCACATTTCCACATACCGCTGCAGAGCGGAAGCGACGAGGTGCTGCGACTTATGCACAGGCATTACGACCGCCAGCTCTTTGCCGACAAGATAGGGCGTATCAAGGCGATGATGCCCGATGCCTTTATCGGTGTGGATGTGATGGTGGGATGCCGTGGAGAGACGCCTGAATGCTTTGAGGACACATACGAGTTTCTCAGTGGGCTCGACGTGACGCAGTTGCATGTGTTCCCATATTCGGAGCGTCCGGGAACGGCTGCGCTGAAGATACCCTATGTGGTGTCGGATGCCGACAAGAAGGAGCGCAGTCATAGGCTGTTGCGTTTGTCGGACGAGAAGACCCAGGCATTTTATGCTGCCCACATCGGCAGGGAGATGGAAGTGCTGTTTGAGAAGGCTCCGCGAGGCAAGGCGATGCACGGATTCACAAAGAATTACATACGTGTGGAGATGCCTGCGGCGATGGCGAAGCCGGAATATGACAACGAGATAATGAGCGTGAGGCTCGGGGAGTTTAACTCCGACAAATCTGCGCTGGTGATAAAGTGAAAATTGAAAGATTGAAATATTAAAATATTGAAATATTGAAATATTGAAGTCAATGAAGACAGCAATAGTAATATTGAATTGGAACGGGGAGAGGATGTTGAGAACATACCTCGACAGCGTGAAGAAATACAAGGGAGAGGCTGAGGTGATAGTGGCCGACAATGCCTCGACCGACGGGTCGGTGGACTATCTGCGCCAATATCATCCCGACGTGCGACTGATTATCCTCGACAAGAACTATGGATTTGCCGAGGGATATAACCAGGCACTGCGACAGGTGGAGGCGGAATACTATGTGCTGCTCAACTCGGACATCAGGGTGGATGGCGACTGGCTGACACCTATGATAGCTTTTATGGACCAGCATCCCGACGTGGCGGCATGCCAACCGAAGTTGCTCGCCGAGCATGACCACGAGAGTTTTGAATATGCCGGAGCCTGCGGAGGAATGCTCGACAGATACGGCTATCCCTTCTGCCGCGGAAGAATATTCGACACAGTGGAGAAGGACGAGGGACAATACGATACGCCGATAGAGATACTGTGGGCCACGGGAGCCGCACTCCTCATACGTGCTGCCGACTACTGGCAACAGGGCGGACTCGACGCACGGTTCTTTGCCCACAACGAGGAGATAGACCTCTGTTGGCGATTGGCAATAGCCGGGCGCAAGATATACTGCCTGCCCGGGAGCAAGGTGTATCACGTGGGAGGAGGAACACTGCCTAAGGGTAATCCGATGAAGACGTTTCTCAACTTCCGCAATAATCTTACAATGCTCTACAAGTGTCTGCCCGACAGCGAGTTGCATAAGGTGATGTTGGTAAGATGGATACTCGATTATGTGGCGGCGTTGCAGATGCTGATACTACAGCGCAATGTGGGCGACTTCATGGCGGTGGTGAGAGGGCGAAGGGCATTCAACAAATGGAAGGCCGACTTTGCCGCCGACCGCAAGCGCATACAAGAGTCGCGACGCACTGACAATGAGACGGGCCGAATGGACATCTCTATATTATGGCAATACTATGCAAGGGGAAAAAAGACGTGGGCTAGTTTGACAGAGTGTCGGTGATGGGCAAGTTCAGCAAGTCTGACTCGGTGGTGTTGGCGTGTTTCTTCATATAGCGTGCCACCGTTGCCACATATTTGTTGGCAAACACCTTGCGGCCAGTCACCTTGTTGACTATCCATTGTATCTTGCCCATGTGAATGTCGCACTGCAGTTGTGATGACGTGCGGTCGTGGGGCAGGGGATATTGGCTCAGGATATAGAACAGGATGCAATCGGGCACAATCATCTGACGTGTCATCATCGAGCGCTGCTGTTCGGAATAGAATTTCTTGTAGAGGGTATAGTCCTTGCCGAGATATTTGTCGAGACTGAATCCCACGCACTTGTCGCCTACAATCACGCTTTGGTCGAGCGAACCAATCTGGGAATAGACGGTGGGAATCTCCATGCCGGGGAAGATTTTGTGAAGTTTGTCGAAGGCATGGGTGAAATCCTTGTTGATATCGTCCATGTTGGCATACTGCTGTTCGGCCTCGTTGATGATGCTCTGCAGGGTGGTGTCCTGATAGAAATTGAGGAACTTGGTGTTTATCTCGGGGTCGTTGACATTGCCTATCTTCAGCACGTCCTCAATCAAGGTGCGGGTCTGAGTGGGATAGTTGGTGCTCATCTGCTGAAGGGCAGAGAAGTCGCCAGTGGTGAGATAGAGACTCTGAACACGGTCATAACGTTCAACGGCGAATGTGTTGTCGGAATCCCCGTTGTTGGGTTTCAGACGCCATTCGCAACCGATGCACATCATCAGTATCAATGCCACTATGAGATAAAACTTGTTCAATGTGTTCCTTTTTTTTATTGTTGAGTGTTAAAATCAAGTGCAAAAATAATAAATTTCGTTGTAATAACCAAATTTTAACCTAAAAAAGATAAATTAAAGTCTAAAAATCATCTATTTTTCTCATTTTTATTGCACAAATTGCAAAAATTGTGTAATTTTGTGGCGACAAAAAACAAACTTAAATTATGATGAAGAAAACATTATTATCACTCTTTTGCCTCGTGGCTGCCATGGCGACAGAGGCACAGACCGCCGACATGAAGGTGGCGGTAAGTAATCAATTGTCGGTAAGTCGCACTGCCGTGCCCGTGGCGCTGCAGTTGGAGTCGCCCGTAGGCTCTGCGCTCGTGATGGATGCGCAAGGCGTAGAGATACCATGTCAGCTTGACGACCTCGACGGCGACGGAAAATACGAGTCGCTCTCGTTTGTTGTCAAGGAGATAGGGCCAAAGAAGAGCTGCCACTTCACGGTGACGCTATCCGAGAGCGGGCAGCCCCGCAAATACGAGCCGCAGGTGTATGCCGAGATGATGCTCACCAACAAGAAGATCAAGAGCTCCAACAAGCAGGATCTGTATATCAGCAGTTTGACTGTTGATAACGGCACCAATCCCTATTGGATGCTTCATCATCACGGTCCGGCATTTGAGAACGACATGGTGGCCTACCGAATATACTTCGACGAGCGTCAGACGGTGGACATCTATGGCAAATACCGCCGTGCGTTGGAGTTGCGCGACACGCAGTTCTATCCCGACTCAGAGCAGAAGGCATCGGGATATGGCGATGATGTGCTTTGGGTGGGCAAGACCTTCGGAGTGGGAGCCTTGCGAGGATGGCACAACGGAGAGATGCAGATGTTGCAGGATGTGGAGAGTCGCACATTGTCAGTGGTGGCACGCGGTCCGCTGCGCACTGTGGTGAAGGTGGTTGACAAGGGATGGAATGCCCGTTATCCCGACACATGCACTGCCGAGGAGCGCATCGACATGACCACATATTACACCCTCTATGCCGGAAGGCGCGACTGTCAGGTGGATGTGTTCTTCTCGCGTGATGCCTCGGAGATAGAGTTATCCACGGGTCTTGTGAATGTGAAGGGTTCGAAGGAGTATTCCGACGGTAAGGGTCTGCGTGGATGCTGGGGCACCGACTGGCCTGTGTCGGAAAAAGACTCGGTGGGACACAAGCGCGAGACAGTGGGGCTCGGTATCTGTGTGCCCTCGTCAAATGTGATCAGCGAGTTGCCTGCCGACAATAGCAACTATCCCTTTGTTGTGGGTAAGATAGCCAAAGCGATGAGATACCACATCACCTTCGCATCCGACAATGAGACATTCCCCGAGGGCATACATTCGGCAAAGGCATTCTTTGACTATCTTGCGGCTTGGAAGCGCGATGTGGAGCAGCCCTGCGTGATATCGTGCTCGCGGAGGTAGTTGTCGAGAAGGTTGGTGAACTCATGGTTTTTGAGTCCCCACGACGGTGCAATCACCATGCCGGGGGGAGACTGCGACACGAATCGCTCGAGGATGATGTCGGGGCGCAGTCGCGAGATATAGTTTGCCACGAGCTGGATATAGTCTTCCACCTTATTATATATATAAGGCTGTGCGCCCTCGCCCTGATACATCTCGGCGAGGCGCGTTCCTTTCACCACCTGCATCTGATGCAGTTTGAGGATGTTGATGGGCAATGCGGAGATGATGTCGGCCTGTAGGATACTGTCCTCGGGAGATTCGCCAGGGAGTCCGATGATGACATGCGCACCGGTGAGTATTCCCCTCTGGGCAGTGCGCCTCACTGCATCTGCGGAACATTCGAATGTATGTCCCCTGTTTATAATTTTCAGTGTGTTGTTGTTTGCCGACTCTATACCGTATTCCACAATCATGAATGTCTGCCGATTGAGATTTTCGAGATAGTCGAGGGTGGCATCGGGCACGCAGTCGGGTCGGGTGCCAATGACTATTCCCACGACGTTGTCCACGGCGAGTGCCTCTTCGTAGAGCCGTTTCAGATGTTCCACATCGGCATAGGTATTGCTGTATGCCTGGAAGTAGGCAAGGTATTTCATGTCGGGATATTTGCGCGAGAAGAATTCCTTGCCGGCAATGATTTGTTGGGTGATACTTTTCTCGCGCTCGCAGTAGGCGGGGTTGAATGTCCTGTTGTCGCAGAACACGCAACCGCCACGGCTTATCCTCCCGTCGCGGTTGGGGCAGGAGAAACCGGCGTCCACTGATATTTTTTGCACGCGATATGGGAATTGCTCCCTTATCCATGATCCATAGTCGTTGTATCTCTTCTTCATTTTTATCCACAGATTTTTTTTTGTCCACTGAGTTCTTTTTGTCCACAGATTATCACAGATTTTTTTTATCCACTGAGTTTTTTTTGTCCACAGATTATCACAGATTTTCTTTTTTGCACGGAAATCCACGGCTTTATTTTAAATAAAGACACGGCTTGGCTCCGCATTGATATATCCACGGCACTTCGTGATTACGGCTTGCTTCGCAAGTTCACGGCTTAGTTTGCTCTGCGGTAACGAGCCGTGTCTATACTTTAGTATAGCTTAAATGCTAATTAAGCCATTCCTATGCGCAGCCCAGCCGTGTCTTTTTTAAAAGCCGTGTCCATCCGTGCCTAAAATAATCATCAATCAATAATCATCCCAATCAGAGCCTTTGGCTCTTAATCTGTGCTAATCTGTGTAAATCTGTGGTCTATAAAAACCAACTTGTGGACAATGATTTCTGCAACTGTCTTGCAAAGATACGAAAAATATAATAAAATAACACAAATTCTTTGCAAAGTTTAGAAAAATATGATAACTTTGCAGACAAAATCACGAAAAATCGTAGAAAGACATGAAAAAATTAATCCTTTTATGCGCATTGGCAATGATGACACTGTCAACAATGAATGCAAAAGAACAACTCGACATGAAGAGTATCTCAAACGGAGAATTCTATGGCGAACGCCTTGCCGCCGTGAAACCGGCAAGCGACGGAGAGACATATATGCAAATCTCACCTGACAAGAGAAAAATTGTGAAATACTCCTTCAAAACCGGTAAGGAGGTGGCTACAGTGTTTGACCTCGACAACGTGAGAGGGCCGAAGATACGCATCGACGGGGTGGATGGATATATCGTCAGTCCCGACGGAAGGACTATCCTCATTCAGACCGCCACAAAGGCAATCTATCGCCGCTCGTTTACTGCAGAATACTATATCTTCGACGTGCGCAACAACAAGATGGTGGCACTGTCGCTCGCCGGACCGCAACAGACTCCAGTCTTTTCGCCCGACGGCACGATGATAGCATTCGTAAGGGAGAACAATATCTATCTCGTCAAACTGCTCTACGACAATGCCGAGAGCCAGGTGACGAAGGACGGAAAATTTAATGAGATAATCAACGGAGTGCCCGACTGGGTGTATGAGGAGGAGTTTATGACCAACTCGTCGATGGTGTTCACTGCCGACAGCAAGCAAATATGCTGGATAAAATACGACGAGTCGAAGGTGAAGCAATATTCCATGCAACTCTTCCGTGGCAGTCATCCTGAGAAAGATGAATATGCCACATATCCCGGACTATATACATATAAATATCCGAAGGCTGGAGAGGACAACTCGAAGGTGACGGTGTGGAGCTATGACATCAAGTCGCATCAGACCCGCAAAATGGAAGTGCCACTCGATGCCGACGGATATATACCACGGATAGCAGCTACGGAAGACGCGTCGAAGGTGGCTGTGTTCACACTCAATCGCCATCAGGACCACCTTTCTATATATATGGTGAACCCCTTGTCAACCCTCGCCAAACTCGTCATCACCGACAAGGTGGACAAGTATATCAAGGAGACAGCAGTGCAGGACACACGTATCGTGGGCAACTATATCTTGTTGCCGTCGGAACGCGATGGATTCAACCATCTATACCTCTACACGCTCACGGGACAGTTGAAGCGACGCGTCACTACGGGCCAGTATGAGGTGCTCGACGTATATGGCATTGACGGAGCCACGGGAGACGTGTATTATGCAGCCAATGCCGACGGAGCAACCGACAAGCAGGTGTTTGTGGCACGGGCCAACGGAAAAACCGAGCGTCTTACCCACAAGGCTGGACAGAACAGTGCCATCTTCAGCAGCAACTACAAGTATTTCATCAACGTGTGGAGCGACATCAACAATCCACTCACATATACCCTCAACACCGTGGGAGGAAAGCAGACTGCAGTGCTCATCGACAACAAGGAACTCAAGGGGAAATGGGCGAAATATGAAACAGGAACGAAGGAACTATTCGCCTTTACAACCTCGGAGGGAGTGAAGCTCAACGGATGGATGATCAAACCGGCAGGATTTGACGCCAAGAAGCGATATCCCGTAATCATGTATCAGTATGGTGGGCCCGGCAATCAGCAGGTGCTCAACTCATGGAACATCGGTATCAAGGGACAGGGTGCCGTGATTGAGCAGTATATGGCTCAGCAGGGATATGTGGTGGTGTGCGTTGACGGACGCGGAACAGGCGGACGAGGTGCCAACTTCGAGAAATGCACCTATCTGCGCCTCGGCGAGAAGGAGTCGGCCGACCAGGTGGAGACTGCCTTGTGGCTTGGAAAACAGTCGTATGTGGATAAGGACCGCATAGGAATATGGGGATGGAGCTATGGAGGATGGAACACACTCATGTCGATGTCGGAGGGACGACCTGTGTTCAAGGCTGGAGTGGCTGTCGCACCACCCACATGTTGGCGCTATTACGACACCGTCTATACCGAGCGCTTCATGCGCACGCCCAAGGAAAACGCTTCGGGATATGACGAGGTGAACCCGATAGCCCGTGCACCGAAACTGCATGGCGCACTGCTCATCTGCCACGGACTTGCCGACGATAATGTGCACTTCCAGAACAGTGCCGAATATGTGGAGGCACTCGTGCAGGCCGACAAGGACTTCCGTCAGCTTGTATATACCAACCGCAATCACGGCATATCGGGAGGAAACACCACCAATCACCTCTTCCGACAGATAATAAACTGGTTTAATACAGAATTAAAATAATAAAAAAACAAACGAAAATGAAAACATTAACTACTATCGCCCTTGCGCTGATGATGATGCCACTGACGGTGTCGGCAGCAAAGGCAAAGAAAAAACAAACGGTGAAAAAAATCACGGCAATAGAGATCGTGACGAAGATGAATGACGAATATCAGGCTAATCACAAGCCCGAGGTGGGGACGGATGCAGGCAATGCCGCCTATTTCGCCGCCAACATGGAGGCATACCGACTCACGGGTAATGCGCGCTATCTCGAATACTGCGACAAATGGGCGAGACACAACAAATGGAACGGACCTATGGAGGCATATCTCGACCTCTACGAATTGAATCCCGATGCCTACAAGATAGCATCGGTGATGAGTGACGAGAATAAGTCGCTGCCCGTGTTGGCAAAACTATACAAGGCAACACGCTGTAAGAAATATCTCGAACGCATCATTGCTGAATATCGACAGGCAGACGTGTTCACACTCGTGCGCACGCTCGACGCCCTTCCTGACGACGCTCCACAGCGTGGCGACATCGCCAACAGGGTGAAGGCGGATGTGACTGCCGCACCGACGCTCTACACACTGCTCTGGACAGTGAACAGAGGACTGTTGGACAAGGCAAAATATGCCGACATCATCGAACAGATGTGGAGTAAGAGAGACAATGAGCCGGCATCGATTCTTGCAGCCTGCGAGAAGGTGAGATACGACGACTCGACATTAGTGTCGCAACGCTCGCTGACTGTGGAGGTGAAGAATCCCACAGGAACACAGCGCCAACAGGTGGTGGAACTATGTGCCGCCGACATATGCAAGCGTCTGGGCATCAGTGGCGGACGCCAGTTTGTGGTGAAAAACTCCATCGGCAACGAGATACCCTCGCAGCTCACCCACGACGGAAAGATACTCGTGGAGATAGCAGTGGCACCCTCATCATCTGCCACAATAACGATAACAACAGGACTACCCAAGTCATACGTCAACACATGCTATGGAAGAATGTATCCAGAGCGAGTGGATGACATAGCATGGGAGAACGACAGAGGTGCTTATCGATGCTACGGACCAGCACTGCAGGCTTCGGGTGAGCAGGCCTTTGGAAATGACGTGTGGGTGAAGAACACTCCCGACCTCGTGGTGGAAAGTCGTTATCACAACGAACTCGTCAACAAACTGAGTTATCATGTAGATCGTGGATATGGACTCGACTGCTATAAGGTGGGACCAACACTCGGTTGCGGTACGCCTGCCATCATCGAGGGCGACAACATCCGATTCCCATATTGCTGGACTGCATACGAGATACTCGACAACGGACCGCTAAGATTCACAGTGCGATTAGACTATGGAGCAAATGGCGAACACCGCATAATGTCGCTCGACAAGGGCAGCAACTTCAATAAGATGACGGTGTGGTATGACGCTATCACGACTCCTGTGGATGTGGCTTCGGGAGTAGTCATTCACACCGAGGACACCGAGAGCGTTGTGCTTGGAAAGGACTACGTGCAATATGCCGACCCCACCGACAATCCAAAGGCGCAGAATTTCCAGATATATGTGGCTGCCATCTTCCCCGATGGTGTGGACGCCACACGCAAGGTGATGTATCAGAATCCAGTGCGCGGAAATGCAGGTCATGCCCTTGGAATAAAGAAAGGACTGCAACCTAACGAGAAATTCACGTATTACTTCGGTTCGTCGTGGAGCAAATACGATTGTCGAAATCAGAAAGAATGGCAGATGCGCATCGACAACTTTAAGTTAGCCCTCGCACAACCCCTTGAGATAATATTATAATAATGAATAAAAAGACAATAATGTTCCTGTCGTCAGTCGTGCTGCTTGCCTCGTGCGGCAGTAAGGCCCACGACGAAGCCAAAGAAGAGCATGGACACGAAGACCATGCCGGAGAGATTGTCATGACAAAGCACCAAATGGAGGATGCACACGTGATGACTGCAGTGGTTAATCCATCCGACTTTGTCAACGTGATAAAGGTGGGAGGACAGATTGTGTCGTCGCAAAATGACGAACAGACTATCGTTGCCACCTCTGAAGGCATTGTGCAGTTTGCCAACCGCCAGTTGACTGAGGGGGCCACGGTAGTGGCAGGGCAAATTGTAGCCACCGTCTCGTCGCGCAATCTACAGTCGGGCGACCCCGTAGCCAAGGCAAAAGCTGCCTATCTCGCAGCCCAAAGTCAGTTGGAGAGGGCAAAGGAACTTATTGCCGACAAGATTATATCGCAGAAAGCCTACGAACAGGCAAAACTCGATTACGAGCAGGCTCTCGCCGCATGGCGTGGCATGGAATCGACTGCATCCAAGGGTGGGGTGGTGATATCCTCTCCGCGTGCTGGATATGTGAAGAACATCCTCGTGCGCCAAGGCGACTATGTAAATATCGGTACACCCATAATCACACTCACGTCGAATCGCCGACTGCAGTTGCGTGTTGACGTGCCGCAGCAGTATCTGAGATTGTTGTCGTCTGTCAGCGGTGCCAATTTCCGTATTCCTGGAGACAACACGCTCTATCGCCTCTCTGCCCTCAACGGAAGGGTGGAGTCGTATGGGCGCAGTCTTGCCGACGGCTCTGCCTTTGCGCCTGTCATCATGTCGATGGATAATGTGGGAGCATTACTACCCGGGGCCTATGCCGAAGTATATCTGCTCATGAACGATGGCAAACAGTGTATCTCACTGCCTGAGAGTGCTATTACCGAAGAGCAAGGGCTTTACTTCGTGTATGTGGCAGAGCCCGACGAACCGGGTGTGTTTGTAAAGCGTGAGGTGTCAGTAGGCAGGGATAACGGTGAGCGCATTGAGATTACTGCCGGACTCAAGGCAGGAGAGACCGTTGTCACACAGGGAGCTATGCAGGTGCGCCTTGCCTCGATGAGCGGTTCTGTGCCCGAAGGACATAGTCATAGTCATTGAAATCGAAGATTTTTAATGTAATAAAAGAAACGAAGTTCGAAGAAGTCAATTAAAGAATTAAAAAATTAAAGTTCTCTCGTGCTGAATAAGATTATTAGATTTTCCCTCGACAATCGCCTTGCGATAGTGATAGTGTCAGTGCTGCTGATGCTCTTTGGAGTATATACCACCGGCAATATGGAGGTGGATGTGTTTCCCGACCTAAATGCCCCAACGGTTGTGGTGATGACCGAGGCACGGGGAATGGCTGCCGAGGAGGTGGAGCGTCTTGTCACATTCCCCGTAGAAACTGCTGTCAACGGTGCCACGGATGTGAGGCGCGTGCGCTCATCATCCACTACGGGGTTTTCGGTAGTGTGGGTGGAGTTTAACTGGGGCACCGACATATACAGGGCGAGGCAGATAGTGTCGGAGAAACTATCAACAGTGCGCGACGAACTGCCCGCTGGTATCGGTAATCCCACACTCGGTCCGCAGTCGTCAATCCTCGGAGAGTTGATGTTTGTGGCTCTCACTTCCGACTCCACATCACTGCGCGACCTGCGCACCATAGCCGACTGGACCATCCGCCCGCGTCTTCTCGCCACTGGAGGTGTGGCTCAGGTGGCTGTGCTTGGAGGAGAGGTAAAGGAATATCAGATTCTTCTTTCTCCCGAAAGAATGTCGCATCACGGTGTTACACTCAGTGATGTCATGTCGGCTGTTGAGGGTATGAATGCCAATGTATCGGGGGGCACGGTATATGAATACGGTAATGAGTATATCGTGCGGGGAGTGATATCTTCGACGGATGTCAACCGAATTGCCGACGCCCTCGTTGCCAACACTCCATCAGGTGCTGTATGCCTGCGCGATGTGGCAGAGGTAAGGGTGGGCGACAAAACCCCACGCACGGGTGTGTCGAGCTATAACGGCAAGTCGGCTGTCATGCTCACTGTCACCAAGCAACCCAACATCAGCACCCTCAAACTTACAGCCCATATCGACAGTACGCTTGCCGACCTGAGGGCGTCGCTGCCCTCCGACGTGCATCTATCTACTGATGTATATCGCCAGTCGAGATTTATAGAGAGCAGTATCGACAATGTAAAGGACGCACTGCTCGAAGGAGCCCTGTTTGTTGTCGTCGTTCTCTTCATATTCCTCATGAACGCACGCACCACACTCATCTCCCTCGTCACCATACCCCTATCTCTTCTTGCAGCAATAGTGGCGCTGCATGCCCTCGACCTCACCATCAACACGATGAGTCTCGGAGGTCTGTGCATTGCAATAGGGTCGCTTGTGGATGATGCCATCGTGGATGTGGAGAACGTGTATAAGCGTCTGCGTGACAATCGCCAACTGCCTATTCCAGGCAGGCGACCTGTCATCGACGTCATCTTCGATGCCTCGCGAGAGGTGCGCATGCCTATACTTAATTCAACTCTGATTATCATTGCCAGTTTTCTGCCCATTTTCTTCCTCTCGGGGATGGAAGGAAGGATGTTGGCGCCACTTGGCATTGCATTCGTAGTGGCACTCTGCTCTTCTACCGTTGTCGCGCTCACACTCACTCCCGTGTTGTGCAGTTTTTTGCTTGGCAGTGGAAGACACTCCCTCGAAGTGCAGAAAGAACCGATAATAATAACATATCTTCAGACGCATTATCTCAACGCTTTGAGATGGGCATTGGGGCATAGGAGTATAGTGCTCGGCACTACTGCAGCTGCCCTCGTGATTGCCATAGTGATGTTTGCGGGATTCGGACGCTCGTTCCTACCCCCGTTCAACGAGGGCTCACTCACAGTAAATGTAAGTACGCTTCCTGGTATATCACTTGAGGAATCCGACAGTATAGGGCGACGTGCCGAGCGAGCGCTCTTGTCGATACCCGAGATAAAGGTGGTGGGAAGAAAAACGGGGCGTGCCGAACTCGATGAGCATGCCTTGGGAATCAACACCTCGGAGATAGAGGCACCATTCGAACTATCCAACCGCACAAAGGACGAACTGCTCGATGATGTGCGCCATCGTCTGTCGGAGATTCCGGGAATTAATGTGGAGGTAGGGTCGCCTATCAGTCATCGTATCGATGCCATGTTGTCGGGAACGCGTGCCGGTATTGCCATCAAACTCTTTGGCTCCGACCTCAACCGCATGTATGCCATTGGCAATCAGATACGTGATGCCATAAAGGATATCGAAGGTATTGCCGACCTCAACGTTGAGCAGCAGGTGGAGCGCCCGCAACTCACTATCCGTCCGCGTGCAGCCTTGTTGGCACAGTATGGAGTCACCATGCCTGAGTTTGCATCCTATGTCGAGACATTGCTGCAAGGGGCAACGGTGTCGCAAGTATATGACGGCAACACTACTTTCGATGTCACGCTCAAGGTGGCTGACGAACAACGCTCCTCCATGCAGGACATCAAAGACCTGAGAGTGCAGACACCACGTGGGTCTGTCACTCTGAGTCAACTTGCCACCATCAGTTCTACCTCGGGCCCCAACACGATAAGTCGCGAGAATGTGCAGCGTAAGATCGTTATCTCGGCAAATGTCAGTGGGCGCGACCTTCGTGGAGTAGTCAACGACATCAGGACAACAGTATCAGAGCATATCCAACTGCCCGAGGGGTATCATGTGGAATATGGTGGACAATTTGAGAGCGAGCAGGCGGCATCACACACTCTCTTGGTGGCATCGCTGATAAGTATGATTATCATCTTCGTGTTGCTCTTCCATCAGTTCCGCTCGCTCACACAGTCTGCTGTTGTGATGCTTAATCTTCCGTTGGCGGTGATAGGCGGCGTTGTGGCGATTGCCATGACAAGTGGGGTGGTGAGCATACCTGCCATCATCGGATTTATTTCCCTGTTCGGAATAGCTACTCGCAACGGTATGCTGCTCGTGTCGAGATATAACGACCTTCGTAGGCGAGACTATTCGTTGGAGGACAGTATAGTGAGAGGGTCAGTAGATCGTCTCAATCCCATACTCATGACAGCCCTCACGAGTGCGTTGGCGCTCATCCCCATGGCTCTCACAGGCGATTTGCCAGGAAATGAGATACAGTCGCCCATGGCGAAGGTTATACTTGGTGGTCTCATCACATCCACACTTCTGAATGTCTTCGTCATACCCATCATGTATTATCATATTTCAAGAGTAAAGATTATCGCATGATTAACATTTGTTTGTCGAAATAGGGCAAAAGAAAAAAAATCAAAAGAAAAATGCAGAAATACTTGCATTTTTCTTTTTTTTTTCTTACTTTTGCACAAAATTTATAAACAAACAACAAAAATATTATGCGTGTAATTATTGAACCAGACTACGACAGATTGTCGAAATGGGCTGCCGACTACGTTGCAAAGCGAATTGTAGAGGCACAGCCTACAGCAGAAAAGCCCTTTAAACTTGGGTGCCCTACAGGCTCATCGCCATTGGGCTTGTATAGGGAATTGATAAAGAAATATGAGGCAGGAGAGTTGTCTTTTGAGAACGTCATCACCTTCAACATGGACGAGTATGTTCATATCCCCGAAGATCATCCCGAGTCATATCACTCCTTTATGTGGACAAATTTCTTCTCACATATTAATATTAAGAAGGAGAATGTGCATATCCTCGACGGAAACGCCCCCGACCTGCTGAAGGAATGTGAGGACTACGAGAAGGCTATTGAGGCTGCGGGAGGTATCGACCTGTTTATGGGGGGAGTGGGGCCCGATGGGCATTTGGCATTCAACGAACCAGGTTCGTCGCTCACATCAAAGACGCGTATCAAGACATTGACTACCGACACCATCATTGCCAACAGCAGATTCTTCGACGGCGACCTCAGTCAGGTGCCCACACAGGCTTTGACAGTGGGTATCGGAACAGTGATGGCAGCCAAGGAGGTGTTGCTCGTATGCAACGGACACCACAAGGCGCGTGCCCTGAAGCACATCATCGACGGAGACATATCGCACAAGTGGACTGCCTCGATGCTGCAGATGCACCCCAAGGCCATTGTGGTATGCGATGAGGCAGCTTGCGACGAACTCACCGTAGGAACATATAAGTACTATCTCGACAAGGAGAGAGGAAACCTATAACAAATACATCGTCAGGCGAGCGTAGGCCCTTTGAGCTTCACGCTCGCTTGACAGCATTTTATCCACTGCGTCATAATAAGATGTCAGTGAGACGAGATTTTCCAATGTTGACATCTCGCCGGCACGACATGACTTTTGCAGATTTTCCCTGTTGTCGGTTGACAACAAGGTTGACTTGATCTCGGATGCTGCCTTTATGAGTCCTTTTGTCAAGGCATATTCGCTTGAGAGAACACTCTTCAGACCCTCTATCGCTGCCGCGTGAATGGATTCGGCAGCAGCAACCTCTGCCTTGGCTTGTTTCACCTTTTTTCCTGCACTCCATAGGGGAAGGCTCATGCCAATGGTGACACCCTGATACTGTTCGCCTAAGGTCTTCTCGCTCATATATCCCAACGACAACTTGGGCAACCAACCCTGTTGGGCTAATGCCAACTGGCGGCGTCCTAAGGTCATACCGTCGCGAGTCAAGGCAATTGTCGGAGATGAGGCGCATACCGTCTCAAACCACTCGTCGAAATTTTCAGGAAGGGATATTGGTGAATAAACACTGTCGGTGACACTGATGTCGATACCGCCGTTGAGCACCTTGAGTTGTGCCAACACCGCATCGCGCTCTGCCTTTGCCTGAATAAGGGCTGTGGAGGTGTTGGATAGTGTGAGGCGCATGTTGTTGTAGTCGATGATACTTATATCACCAGCCTCCAACTGCTTCTTTTGCATAGCTGACATCGCACTCGCATGTTCGCATCTGCGCTGCAGTTCGTTGATCAACGCATTATAATACACGGCATCCACATAACAGAGTCGTGCCTCAAGCAGAACATCCTGTCTTTTCACGAGATACTCATCGTCAGCCAAGGCATCCTTGCCCTTTGCCACCTTCGACTTGGTGCCGAAAACAGTGGTCAGGTCAATCGGTTGGCTCACACTGATATCATGCCTGTTGCCTATCGTTGTGGGATTACCCCACAGTCGGTTGTAACCCAATTCTAGGTCATCCATTACAACCTCGGCATGATTAGCCGACTTGGTGGCATCCGCCGCTTTCTTATATGCTATGAGTTGCGCGTTATTTTGTTCCACCGACTTGAGCAGTGCGTCCATCGACTGTCCGTTTGTTGACAATGCTGTCATCAAGGCAGCGAAAAGAAAACATCTCTTCATCTTTAAAAAACTTAATTCAATTTTTCTATTTTTCTGCAAAGATACCACAAAAGACCGAATTCCCCAAGACTATAAGCATAATATGTATATCATTTAATGTTTTTTTTATTAAAAATATTGTGTATTTCGATTATTTTGTATAAATTTGCACCCGATAAGCGATAAAATATCGTGAGTAGATTAGTACAACCACCATAATTTTTTATGATAGTGAAGAAGATAAAGGAAATATCTATTGTGAATAAGTTAACCAACTGGTACTTTTCTCATGGGGCAATGCCTTATTGGGGTATACTTTTGATAGACTGTATAAACATCATCATATCTGGTATGTTTGCCGTTTACCTTGTGATGGGGGGTGATATGTTTGTCGGTCACTTCTGGAATTATATTTTGACCTACGTATGCTGCATGCCTCTTATGGCTGTGGCGATGAAGGTATTCCACACTTATTCTGGAATAGTGCGTTATTCGTCATTCGTTGACCTTATGAGATGTGGCAGTGCTCTTATCCTTGGTTTTCTGTTAAACAATATATGGATGGCATTTGTTGATGACATCCATTTGATGGACATCACTTATAGAACACAACTCGTGGCTTGCGGTTTGGCGGTGCTGATAATGTGTGCATTGCGAATCTTCGTAAAATACATATACGACTTCTCTTTCGTTGCTGAGGAGGCTATTCCAGTGTTTATCTTCGGTGTGAAGGAGGGTGGTATCAGTCTTGCCAAGTCAATACGCAACGAGCATCCCTCTAGATATGTGGTGCGTGGATTTGTTACCGATGAAGAGAATATGACTGGCAAGTTCCTGTTGGGATGTAACGTGTATTATTGGGATCGCACTCTCATCAGAAACATGGAGCGAAAGGGTGTGCGCACGCTGTTTGTCAGTCCGATGCGTTCCGAGGCTTTCCGCGAGAATCAGGATTTGGTGGACAGTCTTTCTCAGGCTGGCGTGAAGATAATGATGATGCCCGAGGCTCAGAAGTGGGACGGCAAGAGCAAGATGATACACCTGCAGATGAGGGAGGTGGATATTGAGGACCTGCTGCCGCGCGACAAGATTGAGGTTGATATGGAGGCAATAGGCCGACTTCTGGAGAATAAGGTTATACTCATCACGGGAGCTGCTGGTTCGATAGGTTCGGAGATGGTAAAGCAGATTGCACTCTTCAAACCCGAGAGACTGGTGCTTATCGACCAAGCCGAGACGCCTATGCACGACGTGCGTCTTTATATGAAGAAGAATTATCCGTATATTGCATGCGACACTATCGTAACGAGCATCACCAATGCCGAGCGTATGGAGCGCATCTTCCGTATGCATCGACCTGATTATGTGTTCCACGCTGCAGCATATAAGCATGTGCCGATGATGGAGGACAATCCATCGGAGGCTGTACAGAATAATATATATGGTACGCGCGTAATGGCTGACATGGCAGTGAAATACCGCACAAAGAAGTTTGTGATGATCTCCACCGACAAGGCTGTGAATCCAACGAATGTGATGGGATGCTCAAAGCGTATATGCGAGATATACTGCCAGGCGCTCAACAAGGCTATCTTGGATGGCGAGGTTGAGGGTGTTACGCAGTTTGTCACCACACGATTCGGAAATGTCCTTGGTTCGAATGGCTCTGTTATACCACTGTTCAGACAGCAGATTGCCATGGGAGGCCCCGTGACTGTCACCCATCCCGACATCATCCGTTTCTTCATGCTCATTCCCGAGGCATGCAAGTTGGTGCTCGAAGCGGGCACTATGGGCAAGGGTGGTGAGATCTTCGTCTTTGATATGGGCAAGCCTGTGCGCATAGCCGACTTGGCAAAGCGCATGATAGCCCTTTCGGGTGTCCATGGTGTGGATATCAAGTATGTGGGCTTGCGCGATGGTGAGAAACTATATGAGGAGGTGCTCAATGACGCCGAGGCTACAGTGCCCACCATCCATCCCAAAATCAAGATTGCCAAGGTGAGAAAGTATCCTTATGATCTTGCAAAGCAGAATGAGGAAGAGCTATTGAAGTTATCATATACTTTCGACGATATGGCAATAGTGAGAAAGATGAAGGAGATTGTTCCGGAATACAAGTCGCAACAATCCAAATACAAGGCGTTGGATTACTAAACAATAAGCCTCGGCATTTTGCCGAGGCTTTATCATAAACCCTGCGAGGGCGACATATCATAGGATAGGGTGTAAGCCCTATCAAATTAATATCCGATACTTTCACCCACGAGAATCACCTTGTGCTTGCCTTTGGGCGAATGGCGAAGGTAGTGGATATAGTTGCATATACAATCGTCGGAGAGACAGTTGTGGCACACACCATCGAGTTTGCAGGGCGTCTGTATGTCAAAGCGTGCGGTATTTACCGGAGCTGCAAGTGAGCGTGCGCGTGCCAAGGCTGCATCTACGTTCTGGGTGAGCTTGTTCATTCCAATCACAAAAATGACGTTGCGTGGCCCGAAGGTGATAGCAGCAACACGGTTGCCTGTGCCGTCGATATTTACTATCACACCGTCCTCGGTGATGGCATTGGCACTACTGAGATAGTAGTCGCACGAGAATGCCTTGAGGTAAATCTCTGTAGCGGCAGCACGGTCGGGAGCCTTGTCGCGATCATACACCTCATATTTGCCTGCATCGGCAAGTGCGGCAGGAATACCGATGTCGCGTATAGACATCGAACCGCCCCATGTCACACTGCTACCCTGTGGAATCATTTCAAGCACTTTTTCTACAGCCTCACGGGCTGTCGGGCAATAACATGCCTCTATGTTGCGGCGGGCAAGATTCTTGATCACCTTGCCCGCTGCTTTCTCATTACGGATTTCAATAGGACTCATCTGTTGCAATCTCCTGTTTATCTAATTTCTTCTTGTCAATGCTATACCATGCATATACGATATATGCCAATACGAATGGTATGAGGATGCTTACCACTGCCATAGTGCTGAGAGTGAAATAGCTGCTGCAACTGTTGGCAATAGTGAGCGAGCTCTGCAGGTCGGCATTCGAGGGATAGTAGGCTGTGTTGTTCCATCCGGCGCTCAGAAGTAGGGCAAGGACGGTGAGAACACTGCCGATACCCACGGGCCATATACCACAGATGTAGGTCTTGCTCACCACAGTGCGAATGATGCCATAGAGAACAAGTGCTACACCAGCGAGAAGCACTACCGAGAGATACCACATGTCGATGAAGTTGTGCAGATACTTGTAGGGCTCCATCATGATGACTCCTGATGTGGGGTCGTAGGCATAGCCGTCCTTGACGAGGGTGCGCACGAGGAATGCCACGAAGAGCACCACAAACGGAACGGCGGCACCAATGAGGCGCACGCTACCCCTTGAACGGATATTCTCGTCGTCAACATTGTTCATCACATATAATATTCCGAGGATGCGTGCGAGGAAGAAGACGGCAAAACCGAGGACGAGATTCCATGGGTCGAGTAGGGCGTCGAGTCCATGGGACGCATTAGCCCAACTGCTGATTACGGGAGATGCGAATCCATCCACGAGGTTGTTCTTGGCAACGATGAAGTTACTGCCGTTGAAGAATGTAGCCACGGCACCGCCTAAGAGCAGTGGACCGAGGATGCCGTTGATGACAAGAAACCATTGGAAGGTGCGAGTGCCAAGCAGGTTGCCTAATTTGTTCTGGAACTCATAGCTCACTGCCTGCAATACAAAGCTGAAGAGAATGAGCATCCACAACCAGTAGGCACCACCAAAACTGGTGCTATAGAATAGTGGGAAAGAGGCAAAGAAGGCTCCGCCGAAGGTCACCAATGTGGTGAAGGTGAACTCCCATTTCCTTCCTGTACTGTTGACGATAAGGCGTCGCTCCTCCTCATTGCTGCCGAGTGAGAAGACCAGTGAGTTGGCTCCCTGCACGAAGAGCAGGAAAACCAGCAGGGCTCCAAGAAGTGATACGAGGAACCACCAATATTGTTGTAATATAGTATAATCCATACTTGCCAAAAATTATAATTTTGAAATAATCTTTAATCCTTTAATTTTTCTCTTCCGGTCCCTGTTTGATAGCTTTTATAAGTATGCTTATCTCCACTGCCAAGAGGGTGGTGAAGAGTGCAAGGAAGATGAAGAAGGTGAGCATTACACTTGAGCTGCCGATGTTGCTCACGCCCACCCATGTAGGCATCATATCCTGGATAGCCCAAGGCTGGCGTCCGAATTCAGCAACAAGCCAACCCGACTCACTGCATATATATCCCAATGGCAATAGGGCAATAGCAGCAATGTGGAGCAAGCGCAGTTTGGGGCATGCCACATCCTTGCGCCATGAGATGAATGTCATAACAGCGAAGAAGAGTAGGAACAGAGTACCTAATCCCACCATCACGCGGAAGGCATAGAAGCAAAGTGGGATGTAGGGCACGAGGTCGGCCTTGTCCTTGATATATCCATATCCGAAGTATGGCATGTTCTCCTGTATGTCCTTTACGAGTTGCGCCTTTCTCTCGGGCGTCACATCCTTCTGGCGATATTCCTTGAGAGCCGAGATGGCAATCTTTCCGCGTCTTATCTTCTCGTCGCTATCCTTGAGCAAGTCGTTCACACCAGGCACATATCCGTTTATGTCGCGTGTGGCGAGGAAGGAGAGAGCGTAGGGGATTTCTATCTTCAGTGGCGCTTCCTCGTGGGAGGCATAGTCGGGCTGCTCGAAGGGATTAACCAGGGCGATGGCGGTGAGTCCCTGCTTCTCCCCTCCGTCATACAGAGCCTCCATGGCAGCAAGTTTCATCGGTTGCACCTGTGCCACCATATATGCAGAGTGGTCACCGGTGTGCAGGGCGAGAAGCGATGCCATAAGTCCTACGGCAGAACCGATCTTGATGCTCTTTGTGGCAAGTTCGGTGTGGCGCTTCTTGAGCAGATACCAGCAGCTTACGGCAAGGACGAAGATGGCACCGATAATCCACGATGATATCACCGTGTGGCAGAACTTGTCGATGGCGAATGGCGAGAGAGCCACTTCGGCAAACGATGCCATCTCGTTGCGCATGGTGTCGGGATTGAATGTGCAGCCCACGGGATACTGCATCCATGAGTTGGCAACGAGAATCCACCATGCCGAGAACGTCGCACCAATACCGGTGAGCCATGTGGCGGCGAGATGGAATCCTCGCGACACCTTCTTCCAACCGAAGAACATCACTGCCACAAAGGTGGATTCCATAAAGAAAGCCACAATACCCTCGATGGCAAGCGGAGCTCCGAAGATGTCGCCCACAAACCATGAGTAGTTGCTCCAGTTGGTGCCAAACTCAAACTCGAGTATGATACCCGTGGCAACACCCATTGCGAAGTTAATACCGAAGAGTTTCTGCCAGAACTGTGCAGCCTCTTTCCAAAACTCCTTGCCGGTGCGATACCAGCAAGTCTCGATAATGCCCATGATGAGGGCGAGTCCCAGTGTGAGAGGGACAAAGAGCCAGTGATAGATGGCGGTGAGAGCGAATTGCGCCCTTGCCCAGTCTATCGCCGCGGCGTCGATGTTTAGAAATGTTTCTGTCATGCTATTTATGTTTTATTCTAATGTTTTTTTTAATTAGGAATTAGGAATTAAATGCATTCTTCATTATTCATTTTTCATTCTTCATTTAACATCTCCCCCGCCACAAATTCCGCCTTGTCGCCATTGGGTGCATGCTCCGCGAGGAAGTCGGGGAAGAAGAACACCTTGAGCACTGCGAAGATGATAATCAACTTGATGATGATAATCGTCCATAGCGTGCGTCCGATTTTCATATTACGAAAACCATCGGCATAGAGGTCATATATTCGGTATAATTGTTTCATGCTGCAAATCTAATAAAAAAAATCGAATTACAATAAGAATATTTGCTTTTTTTGTATTTTTAAATATAAAATTGTTCCTTTTTTCCATAATATTCCTAAAAAATGAGGTCGGACGGCAAATCTCGCTCGTTATTTTTTGGGCATTTCAACGAAATTCTGTAATTTTGCAATCGAAATTGAATTAATTCTATTAATTATATAAGGTATAGGTATTAAGGTTGAGAAATGAACAAGAATTTGACTTATGTGCTTGTGGCAGTCATTGTGCTGCTTATGGCAGGAGCTGGTTATCTGTTTTTCAGTCTGAATCAGCAGAAGCAGGCGAATCAAGAGATGCAGGAACTGGCTGAACTCGACAAGAAAGAGATGGAGAACGAGTACGAGCAGTTTGCACGCCAATATAGCGAGATGAAAACTCAGATCAACAACGACTCCATCGTGGCTCAGCTCACTCAGGAGCAGATGAAGACTCAACAACTCCTTCAGGAACTCAAGCGTGTGAAAAGCAGCGACGCCAGGGAGATTGCACGTCTTAAGAAGGAACTCGCCACGATGAGGGCTGTGCTAAGGTCGTATGTCATGCAGATCGACTCGCTCAACAGAATCAACGAAAACCTCACTGCTGAGAACACTCGCATGAAAGGGCAATATGCCGAGGCTACACGTCAGATTGAGGGTCTGAGCTCCGAGAAGGCCAGTCTGTCGGAGAAGGTGGCTATAGCTGCACAGTTGGATGCCACTGCCATCAATATGACCCCATTCAAGAAGGGAGGCAAGAAACTCAAGAGAATGAAGGACTGCAAGAGCATACGTGTGGATTTTACTGTAGCAAAGAACGTTACGGCATCTAATGGTATGCGCACCTTCTATGTGAGAATCACCAAGCCCAACGGACAGGCCATAGATGACGGTGCGTCGTTCAACTACGAGAACCGCACACTCAAATCCACAATGAGCAAACAGGTGGAATACACAGGCGAGGCGCTGTCCATGTCGTTGTATTATAATGGCAATCAGGTGTATGAACCAGGAACTTATATCGTGAGTATCTTTGCCGATGGTCACATGATCGGAAGCAGGAGCTTTACGTTTGAGAAATGAGTAATGAGGAATTAGGGATGAAAGGACTTTTTTCTTTGATATTAATATTGGGTGGCATAACCTATTCGCTTGATGCCGACGCCCAAAAAGCCCTGTCGTTGGACAGTTGCCGCTCGATGGCACTGCGTAACAACAGGCAGATGGGTGTGGCCCGTGTCAAGCGCGAGATGGCACGCAATATGAGGAAGTCGGCGCGCACCAAATATCTGCCACAGATAAATGCCTCAGGAGCGTATATATATACGAGCAAGCAGGTGTCCATCCTTAGCGACGAGCAGAAGCAGGCCCTTGGCAATATGGGCACTGCTGCAGGACAGGTGTTCGCACAGATGGGACTTCCTAATACCGATGTGCTTGCCGGTATGCTCAATGGTGTGGGAAGCGGTATCGTCGATGCATTCCACACCGACAACCGCAATATGTTTGCGGCTTCGTTGATGCTCACCCAACCCGTGTTCATGGGAGGAAGTATCATCGCCATGAACAAGATGGCAGATTTGGGTGAGGATATGGCAGCCAACCAAGCAGAAGCCACCACTCAGGCTACGCTATATAGTATCGACAATGCCTATTGGACAGTGGTGTCGCTCAAGCATAAGAAAAGACTGGCTGAGAGCTATCTCAACCTAGTAAAAAAACTCGACGGAGATGTCGGCAAGATGATTCGCGAGGGTGTGGCGACTCGTGCCGACGGACTCAAGGTGAGCGTCAAGGTGAACGAGGCCGAGATGACACTCACACAGGTGAAAGACGGATTGGCATTGGCAAAGATGCTCTTGTGCCAACTCTGTGGAATCGATGTCAACAAGGATATCACCCTTGCTGACGAGGATAATGACCATTTGGCTACCGAGATTGACGCTATTACAGCCGACATCGCTAGTCAGGAGAAAACAGCAGGTGATAATCGTCCCGAACTGAAGATGCTGCAGAACGCAGTGGATATCAGTAAGCAGGCTGTCAATGTAGCCAAGGCGGGACATATGCCCAAGGTGATGCTCACCGGTGGATACACTGCCACCAATCCCAACGTATATAACGGATTCCAACGCAGTTTTGCCGGTGTATGGAACGTGGGGGTGATGGTGACAGTGCCTGTGTGGAATTGGAACGACGTCACATATAAGGTGCGTGCTGCCAAGAATCAGATGGTTATTGCCTCGCTCGAACTCAATGATGTGCGCGAGAAGATTGACCTGCAGGTGAACCAATGCAACTTCAAGGTGAACGAAGCTGCCAAGAAACTGCGCCTTGCAACTGCAAGTACAGCCAGAGCCGAGGAAAATCTCAGATGCGCCAACTTGGGATTCCGTGAGGGAGTGATGCTGTCAACCGACGTGATGGAGGCACAGACGGCATGGCTTCAGGCGCAGTCGCAGAAGATTGATGCAGAAATAGATGTTAAACTGAGCCAGGTGAACCTGCAGAAGGCACTTGGCACATTACATGAATAAAGATTATGTCAGAAAAAGCACAACATAAGAATATCCTGTTGGCTGCTGCTGCTTTTACGGCAGTGGTGGTTATCGTCGGACTTATCGGTTATCTCACCTTGGGTCCGAAGGAGGAAGTGATACAGGGACAAGTGGAAGTGAATGAATACCGTGTGTCGAGCAAGGTGCCGGGACGCATCCTTGAGATTAGAGTTAAGGAGGGCGACTATGTCAAGGCTGGCGACACACTCGTCATTATCGACGCCCCCGAGGTGATGGCAAAGCAGACACAGGCTGAGAGTGCGCAGAATGCCGCTTCGGCGATGGACGAGATGGCAAAGGCTGGAGCGCGCCAGGAGCAGATACGTGGTGCCTTCGAGGTGCTGCAGCAAACAAAAGCCGGACTCGAGATTGCCGAGAAATCATATAATCGTGTGCAGCGACTCTTCGACGAGGGGGTGATGAGCGAGCAGAAACGCGATGAGGCCTATGCCAACTACAAGGCGATGGAGGCGCAGGTGAAAGCTGCACAGAGCCAATACGACATGGCACGCAATGGAGCACGACGCGAGGAGAAACTGGCTGCTGCTGCCCAAGTGGCGAGAGCCAAGGGTGCAGTGGCAGAGGTAAACTCCTATGTTCACGAGATGGTGCAGGTGGCAACACACGATGGTGAGGTGAGCGAGATATTCCCCGAGGTGGGTGAACTCGTAGGCACTGGCAGTCCGATAATGACTATATCATTGATGAATGACCTTTGGGCATCGTTCAATGTGCGCGAGGACCAACTTGGAGATATGTCAGTGGGCAAGACCATCCACACCTTCGTGCCTGCATTCAACAAGAATCTCGATTTCAAGGTGTATTACATGAAGGACCAGGGCAGCTATGCCACATGGAAGGCTACAAAGGCAAACGGACAGTATGACCTCAAGACTTTCGAGGTGAAGGCACGCCCTGTGGAAAAGCTCGATGGACTGCGTCCGGGGATGAGCGTGATAATTAAAAATTAGGAATTAGGAATTAGGGATTAGGAATTAGGGATTAGGAATTAGGGATTAGGAATGTGGGAGATTATTAAGCGCGAATTGGGATTTATGCGCCACAATGGACTTTATATCGCCTGTTTGGTGGCGTTCCCCCTGTTGGTGATGATATTTTTCACCACACTGATGGGGGCGGGACAACCAGCGGATATGCCCGTGGGTGTTGTCGATCTCGATAATTCGTCGATGTCGCGCAAGGTGGTGCGCTCTCTCGATGCCTTCCAGAACACTCATGTCGAGGCGCGATATACCGATGTGGCTGCCGCACGCGAGGCTCTGCAGCGTGGAGAGATATATGCCTTTATATATTTCCCGCGTGATTGTTCTGCCAATATGTTGGCAGGTCGCCAACCGGGTATCTCCTTCTATTACACCATGTCGTTCCTCTCGGCTGGTTCGCTGCTTATGAGCGACCTCAAGACTATCGCCACTCTCGGATATGCAGGTGTGGCGCAAGCCAAACTCAAGGCTATGGGAGTGCCGGAGAGTCAGATAATGCCGCTGCTCCAACCCATAAAGGTGGAACTGCATCGCATAGGCAATCCCCACACCGACTACAATGCCTATCTCTCGCCGATGCTCGTGCCGGGAGTGATGTTCCTCTTCATCTTCATCTTCACTGCCTATTCCATAGGTTGCGAACTGAAATTTCAGCGTTCTCACCAGTGGCTCGAAAAGGCCAACGGAAACATCCTCTTAGCCCTTGCAGGCAAGATGTTGCCGCAGACCATATTGAGTATGCTGATGATGATAGGCTACCTTATATATATATACGGCGTGATGGGATTTCCTCACCAAGGTGGATGGCACGTCATCCTCTTGCTTGGAGTTCTGTCGGTATTGGCGGCAGAGGGTTTCGGCATCTTTATGTTCTCGCTGTTGCCTTCTATGCGCATGTCGATGAGCCTATGCTCGTTGTGGGCGGTACTCAGTTTCTCGATGGTGGGCACCGCGTTCCCCGTGATGGCAATGGATCCCGCCCTTGAGACTCTTGCGTGGCTCTTCCCCTTGCGCCATTATTTTGTCGTCTATCAGACGTCGATATTCTCAGGCTATCCGCTCTCTTTCTGCTGGATTCATCTTGTGTGCCTGTTGACATTCGTCCTTCTGCCCCTACCGCTGTTAGGACGACTCAAAAAGGCGATGATGACGTTTAAATATATGGATTAGGAATGAGATATTTTTTGCACGAACTAAGGACAGTGTTTAAGGACGAGGGAGTACTTATCTTCTTCATCCTTGTGCCGTTGGTGTATCCTTTGTTATATTCGTGGATATACAACAACGAGATTGTGAGGGATGTGCCCGTGGTAGTTGTGGATGATTGTCACTCCCAACTGAGTCGCACATTGGCAACTAAGATGGATGCTTCGCCCGATGTGAGAGTGTCTGCCTATGCCCCCAATCTCGACGAGGCGCAACGCTATATGGCTTCTCAGGATGCATTCGGAATCATATATATCCCCTCGGATTTCGATCGTAAGTTATTCCGCGGCGAACAAGCCACGGTGAGCGTCTATTGCGATATGAGTCTGCTATTGGCATATAAGGCCATCTATATCACCGCCATGGCAGTTACGGGCGACATGAATGCCGACTTGCAGATGAAGTCGAAGGGCGAACCCTTTGCCGAGGTTGCTATCTTCAATCCCGCCCAGGGCTATGGCACGTTTATCCTTCCTGCCGTTCTCATGCTGATTATCCAGCAGACTCTTGCCCTCGGCATCGGTATGATCACCGGCACCCAGCGCGAGCGCAACCCCCAACGATGCATGTGGACTCGCCAAAGTCCATCCGACTCGTTTCTATCCGTCGTCTTGGGCAAGTCATTGGCATATTTCATGATATATGCCGTTGTATCGGCCTATCTCACCTGCGTCGTGCCCCGTCTATTCAGTTTTGTTCAGATAGCCCGCCCGTGGGATATGGTGCAGTTGCTTGTGCCTTTCATCATCGCTTGCATCTTCTTTTCCATGACAGTCACGAGCATTGTCAGATACCGCGAGAACGTCATTCTCATCGTGGTGTTTATGTCAGTGCCCCTGATGTTCATCTCCGGACTCTCTTGGCCCCAATCCAATATCTCTTGGTGGTGGCAGTCGGTGTCGTGGCTTTTCCCCTCCACCTTCGGCATTCAGGGCTTTGTGCGTCTCAGCGAGATGGGTGCCTCCTTGTCCGACATATTGCCCCATGTTGTGGCATTATGGGTTCAGGCACTGTTCTATTTCATCACCACCTGTATTATCTACGGCAGAACTCCGAACAAGTGATAGCAGTGGCAACAGCCACATTCAGGCTTTCTGCGCTCTCCCCTTGTCTGAATCGCGGTATGAGTAGTGGTCTTGTCACCATGCGTCTCACCTCCTCACTGATGCCGTTGCCCTCGTTGCCCATGATAATCACTCCCCCCCTTGTGAGTTCTGATTGATATATGTCCTTGCCGTCGAGCAGAGTGCCGTATATAGGTATCGCCTCGGGCAGCGATGATAGTAGGGGAGGAAGTGGGCAATACGTCACTCTCACCCTTCCCAGACTGCCCATCGTAGCCTGCACCACCTTGGGGTTGTATGCGTCGGCAGTCTCGGGCGAGCAGATTATCGAGTCGATGCCAAACCAATCGGCTATTCTTATTATCGTACCGAGGTTGCCGGGGTCCTGCACTCCGTCGAGCATCAGTGTAATCCTGTCGGCATCCACCTCCACCTTTTCCTCCTTGTTCATCTCAAACACCGCCATCACCTGTTGCGGATGTTGCAGAAAACTCAAACGTCTTAGTTCGTCATCCTCCACGAGATGATATGCCACGTGCGCCTCCATTTTTTCGCCTCCCTGCCATTCGCGTGTGGCGAAAACGGTGTGCAGGCGGAAGCGCGAAATGAGGTCGCCCACCACCTTAGGTCCTTCGGCTACAAACAAGCCTTCGCGCTTGCGATTTTTCTTCATCTCAAGCGATTTAATCCATTTTATAGTGTTTTTTCCAATCATTTTTCGAAAAATTATATAATTAGTTCCGAATTTTGCCACAAAGTTACAAATAAAGTTTTAACTTTGCAAGCGAAAATCGAATAATGTGCATTAAAAGATACATATATATGCTTATTGTGGGCATTTTGCTTGCCTCTTGCTCGGGAACGAAATTCGTTTCCGACGGGCAGCATATGCTCAATAAGGTGGAGGTGAAAAAGGACGAGGGCTACCCAGATGTCAACATCTCCAAATATAAGTCGTATGTGCGTCAGCGAGGCAATCAGCGATGGTTCTCCGCGCTCAAGGTGCCCCTTGGCATCTACTCGCTCGCAGGTCGCGACACCACCAAATGGCTCAACCGCACCCTCCAGTCGATGGGCGAGGCTCCCGTGCTGTTCGACACGCTCAAGGCACAGCAGAGCTGCAACGACCTTGCCGCCTTGCTTCGCAATGAGGGCTACCTCGGCGGCATGGTTGAGATGTATCTCACTCCCAAGAAGAAGAAGGTGGTGAATGCCACCTACGTCCTCCACCCCGGAGTGGCTTACGTGGTCAATCACGTTGATTACAACATCCAGGATGCAGCCATCGACAGTGTGCTGCGCAAGGGGCGTGTTCTCGGCACAGGCGCGCTCAAGGCAGGCGAACAGTTCAATGTCTCCAACCTCGACGGCGAGCGCAAGCGCATCACCGAGTATCTCGTCAATAGGGGCTACTATCGTTTCAACAAGGACTACATCACCTTCAGGGCCGACACCGTGGCTGGCGTGCCCAAGGTGGATCTCACATTGGTGCTCCATCCTTTCCCCGTCTCGCGCGACAGCATTGGGGCGCACCCCGTATATACCGTCCGCAACGTCAACTACAAGAGTGGCGACCCCGAGGACGACAGGATACCCTTCAGGACGTCGGTGCTTCGCAGTAACACCTTCATCACTTCGGGCCAACCCTATTCCGCCAAGGACCTGCAGACTACCTACAACCGCTTCGGACGTCTTCAGGCCATCAAATACACCAACATCTCCTTTGTCGAGGACGAGGCTGCCAAAGAGCTCGACTGCAACATCCAGCTCACCGCCAACAAGCCACACTCCATCAGTTTCCAACCCGAAGGCACCAACACCGCCGGCGACCTCGGTGCGGCTGCCTCGCTCACCTATCAGCACCGCAACGTGTTCAGGGGAAGCGAACTGCTTAGTCTCGAACTGCGTGGTGCCTACGAGAATATCAAGGGACTTGAAGGTTATAGCAACGAGGATTTCCTCGAATACAGTGTAGAGGCCAAACTGCAGTTTCCGCGATTCATCGCGCCCTTCGTACCCCGTCCCTTTATCAAGAGCACACAGTCGTCCTCCGAGCTCTCGCTGATGTACGACCTTCAGAACCGACCCGAATATCACCGCCGAGTCCTCTCCTTGGCATGGAAGTATAAGTGGAACTACACCAACCATCACGACCGCTATTGGATTGACCTGCTCGACCTCAACTACGTCTTTATGCCGTGGATATCCGACACCTTCCGTCACGACTATCTTGAGGACGACACCAACCGCAATGCCATCCTCCGCTACAACTACGAGAACCTCTTCATCATGAAGTTCGGATTAGGATGGGCATATAATAATGGCACCCATGCCATCAAGTTGGCATTCGAGACTGCAGGCAATCTTCTCGACCTCTTTGCCAACTCGTTTAGCGTGGGCAAGAAGGAGGAGGGATACACCAAGATATTTGACATCGCCTACGCGCAATACGTCAAGGCCGATATGGAATATACCAAGTATATCCGTTTCGACTATGACAACCAACTCGTCTTCCATGCCGGTTTGGGCATTGCCTATCCCTATGGCAACAGCACAATCCTGCCCTTCGAGAAGAGATATTTCTCGGGAGGAGCCAACAGTGTGCGAGGCTGGTCGGTGAGAGGACTAGGTCCCGGACGCTTTGCAGGCAAAGACGGCAAGATCGACTTCATCAACCAGACGGGAGACATGAAACTCGACCTCAACCTCGAATACAGGGCACAACTGTTTTGGAAATTCACCGGAGCCCTGTTTGTCGATGCGGGCAACATCTGGACATTGCGCAACTATGCCGACCAGCCCGGCGGACAGTTCCGCTTCTCCAATATCCTCAAGGAGATGGCAGTGGCCTATGGATTGGGCCTACGTCTCAACTTCGACTTCTTCATCCTTCGCTTCGATTTCGGTATGAAGGCAGTCAATCCCGCCTATAAGGACCAGGGTTCCACCCACTATCCCATAGTCCACCCCCGACTCAGTCGCGACCTCACCTTCCATTTTGCCGTCGGCCTGCCCTTCTAAGGGTCTAAGGGTGTTCATAATTGTTAAACTCTATTTAATAACGACAAACCTTTGCAAACGTATTGCAATTAATTTGGTAATAAGCGGATTTTTTGCTACTTTTGCACCAAATAAAACAAGAAATGCTAAAATTTATATCTTTTGGTAGTGGTAGTAGTGGTAATAGCTACTACCTTTTTACCGACACCGACGGACTGCTGATTGATGCCGGAGTGGGAATACGCGCTATGAAGAAGTATTTCCGCGACTATGGCATCAATATGTCTATGGTGCACAACATACTTATCACCCACGACCATGCCGACCATGTAAAATGTGTTGGCAGCATAAGTCACGATTTCAATATCCCCGTATATACCACCGCAGAGGTCCACAAGGGTATAGTGCGCAATTATTGCGTTCAGCGCAAGGTGAGTGTTGATCTTGTCAACGAGGTTGAGAAGGGAGTCACTTATCAGGTGGGCGAGTTTAAGGTTACGCCTTTCGGAGTGCCCCACGACAGTGCCGACAATGTGGGTTATGAGATAGAGCACGACGGCATCACCTTCTGCATTGTCACCGACGCGGGCGAGATTACCTCCGAGATAAAGCCCCATATTTCCAATGCCGACTATCTTGTCATCGAGGCAAACCACGACGAGGAGATGCTCAAGAACGGTCCTTATCCCGCACATCTTAAGAAAAGGATAATGGATATGACGGGCCATCTCAGCAACAAGGATTGCGGTATAGCCCTTGCCGAGAACATGACAGAGCGTCTTAAGCATGTGTGGCTCTGCCATCTGAGTGAGGAAAACAATCATCCCGAGCTCGCCCGCAAAACCGTTGAGACCATCCTTCGTGGGTATGGCATCATCGTGGGCAAGGACTTAGATCTCGAAGTCTTGAAGCGCAAGACACCCACGGGATGGTTTGAATTAAAATAATATTTAGGCACGGAGATGATTTTTTAGGCACGGATGGACACGGCTTTTAAAAAAGACACGGCTGGGCTGCGCGATGGAAATGGCTTAATTTGCATTAAGGCTATACTAAAGTATAGACACGGCTCGTTACCGCAGAGCAAACTAAGCCGTGAACTTGCGCCAGCAAGCCGTAATTACGAAGTGCCGTGGATATATCAATGCGGAGCCAAGCCGTGCCTTTTAAAAAAAGCAGTGTCTTTCCGTGCCAAAATAAAAAAATCTGTGATAATCCAATAAAAAATATATCTGTGATAATCTGTGGATAAAAAAGAAGCTTATGATAGACATAGATAAAGTATTGACGAGATTAGGCATCACCGATCTCAACGAGATGCAGCAGAAGACAACTGCCGCCATCCTCGGCACCGACAACGACGTCGTAGTCCTGTCGCCCACAGGTTCAGGCAAGACCCTTGCCTATCTCCTGCCCGTGGCTCACGAGATTGACACCGAGAGCGACGATGTGCAGGTGGTGGTGATTGTGCCGGGGCGCGAACTCGCCCTGCAGTCCGACACCGTCCTCCGCGACATGTCATGCGGAGTGAGGTCAGTGAGCTGCTACGGCGGACGCCCCGCCATGGATGAGCACAAGGTAATCCGCAAGGTGCAGCCCCATGTCGTCTTCGGCACACCCGGCCGTCTCAACGACCATCTCGACAAGCGCAACATCAACCCATATAATATAAGGTGTGTCGTAATCGACGAATTCGACAAATGCCTTCAGATGGGTTTCCACGACGAGATGTCGCGCCTGCTTAAGAAGCTCCCCGGACTGCGCCGCCGCATCCTTCTCTCAGCCACCGATGCCGACGAGATACCCTCGTTTGTCCATCTCAATGAGGCAGTGCGCATTGATTGCCTCGACGCCCGTGAGCAAGTGCCCCACCGCGTCACCATCCATGAGGTGCGCAGCGAGATAAAAGACAAGCTCGCCGCCCTCTCCCTTCTCCTTCGCTCCTTTGAGGGAGGCAGTGCCGTGGTGTTCCTCAACTATCGCGACAGTGTGGAGCGCACCGCCGACCACCTGCGCCGCGAAGGCTTTGCCGTGAGCCATTTTCATGGCGGCATGCCACAGGAAGAGCGCGAGGCGGCACTCTATCGCTTCAGCAACGGTTCGTCGAATGTCTTCGTGTGCACCGACCTGGCCTCTCGCGGACTCGACATCCCCGACATCGACAACATCGTCCACTACCATCTGCCCCAGGGCGAGGATGGATATGTGCATAGGGTAGGGCGCACAGCCCGTTGGGAATCCACAGGCCGCACCTTCTTCGTGCTCGGTCCCGAGGAGCATATCCCCGATTTTGTCGAGGGCGACGTGAGCGTCTATGTCCTTCCGTCTCCCGATCTCCTTCCTCCTCCCGCTCCCGCCAAGATGCTCACGCTCTATATCGGCAAGGGCAAGAAAGACAAGTTGAGCAAGGGCGACATCGTCGGTTTTCTGTGCAAGAAAGGAGGTCTCACCTCCGCCGACATCGGGCGCATCGACGTCAAGGAGCGCTACTGCTATGTGGCAGTACTTGCCGACAAAGCCTCGCGTGTGCTCGCCAACACCGCGGGCGAGAAGATCAAAGGCGTTAAGACCGTGGTAGAAATAGTGAAATAAATACGTATTTATATGCAAAATTGCCAACTTTATGTATCAAATAGACAATAAATAGCCTTTTTTGATGACATTTTTGCTCAAAAGTTTGCGTAATTAGATAAAAAAGTGTAACTTCGCAGCGCTTTTCTATAAAATCAGCTATAGGAGCGCATAAAACGTATAAAGAAACATTAATAATATAATTAAAAAGGACAATCAAAAATGAAGAAGTACAACTTTAATGCAGGTCCGTCAATGCTTCCCCGCGAAGTGATTGAAAACACCGCAAAGCAGTGTCTGGACTTCCAGGAATCAGGTCTCTCACTTATGGAGATTAGTCATCGTGCCAAGAATTTCCAGCCCGTCGTTGATGAGGCAGAGGCTCTTGTTAAGGAGCTCCTCCAGGTGCCCGAGGGTTACTCGGTATTGTTCCTTGGCGGTGGCGCCTCGTTGGAATTCTGTATGATACCCTATAACTTCCTCGTAAAGAAGGCAGCTTATCTCAACACCGGTGTGTGGGCAAAGAAGGCCATGAAGGAGGCAAAGCTCTTCGGCGAGGTAGTTGAGGTAGCTTCATCCGCCGACGCCAACTACACCTTCATCCCCAAGGGATGGACATGCCCCGATGATGTCGATTATCTGCACATCACCACCAACAACACAATCTACGGTACTGAAATCCGCAAGGATCTCGATGTCAACGTGCCCATCATTGCCGACATGTCGTCCGACATCATGAGCCGTCCCGTTGACGTGAGCAAGTACGACTGCATCTACGGCGGTGCCCAGAAGAACCTCTCTATGGCAGGAGTCACCTTCGTCATCGTCAAGAACGACGCTCTTGGCAAGGCTCCCCGCGAGATTCCCACCATGCTCGACTATCGCACCCACGTCGAGAAGGGTTCTATGTTCAACACACCTCCCGTTGTGCCCATCTACTGCATGCTCGAGAATCTCCGTTGGATTAAGAAGAACGGCGGTGTAGAGGCAATGGCAAAGCGTGCACAGGAGCGTGCCGACATCGTCTATGGCGAGATCGACCGCAACAAGCTCTTCCGTGGCACAGTAGAGGCAGAAGACCGTTCGCTGATGAACATCTGCTTCGTGATGAACGACGAGTATAAGGAGCTTGAGAAGCCCTTCCTCGACTTCGCCACCGAGCGTGGTATGGTAGGTATCAAGGGTCACCGCAGTGTTGGTGGATTCCGCGCCAGCTGCTATAATGCCCAGACCATCGAAGGTGTCAATGCGCTCGTGGCTTGCATGAAGGAGTTTGAGAGTAAGAATTAAAAAATAACTATGAAAGTATTAGTAGCAACAGAGAAGCCATTCGCAGCTGCAGCTGTAGAGGGCATCAAGGCAGAGATAGAGGGCGCAGGCAATGAGCTCGTTCTGCTTGAGAAATATACAGAGAAGCAGCAGCTTCTCGACGCAGTGAAGGATGCCGACGCGATGATAATCCGTTCGGACAAGGTGGATGCCGAGGTGCTCGACGCTGCCAAGCAGTTGAAGATTGTATTGCGCGCAGGTGCCGGATACGACAATATCGACCTCGCCGCAGCCACAGCCCACGATGTTGTCGCCGAGAACACTCCCGGACAGAACGCCAATGCCGTGGCAGAGCTCGTCTTCGGTCTGCTCGTCTTCGCCGTACGTAATTTCTACAACGGCAAGGCAGGCACCGAGCTCAAGGGCAAGAAACTTGGTATTCTCGCCTTCGGCAACGTTGGTCGCAACGTGGCCCGCATCGCAGCAGGATTCGGTATGGAGGTATATGCCTACGACGCTTTCTGCCCCAAGGAGGCCATCGAGGCAGCCGGTGTTAAGGCAGTGGATTCACAGGACGACCTGTTCAAGACCTGCGACGTCGTTTCGCTTCACATCCCCGCCACTCCCGAGACCAAGCAGAGCATCAACTACGCCACAGTAGGTCAGATGAAGAAGGGTGGTATTCTTGTCAACACCGCCCGCAAGGAGGTTATCAACGAGCCCGAGCTCATCAAGCTTCTCGCCGAGCGCACCGACCTCAAGTTCATCACCGACATCAAGCCCGATGCCGATGCCGACTTCGCCCAGTTTGAGGGTCGCTATTTCAGCACCCCCAAGAAGATGGGTGCCCAGACTGCCGAGGCCAATACCAACGCCGGTATCGCCGCCGCCCGTCAGATCAACGCCTTCTTCAAGGACGGATGCACGAAGTTTAAAGTCAATTAGAAATTAGGATGGCAAAAGTAAAACCATTTAGGGGTATTCGCCCTCCGAAGGAGCTGGTGGAGAAAGTTGAGTCACGTCCCTACGACGTGCTCAACTCCGAAGAAGCCCGGGCCGAGGCAGGCGACAACGAGATGAGCCTCTATCATATCATCAAACCCGAAATCGACTTCCCCGAGGGAACGAGCGAGTATGATCCGCGCGTCTATGAGAAAGCCGCCGAGAACTTCCAGAAGTTCCAGGACAAAGGCTGGCTCGTGCAGGACGACAAGGAAAACTACTATATCTATGCCCAGACAATGAACGGCAAGACACAATATGGCCTTGTTGTCGGAGCATACGTCGATGACTATATGACGGGCAAGATAAAGAAGCACGAACTCACTCGTCGCGACAAGGAAGAAGACCGCATGAAGCATGTGCGTGTGAACAACGCCAACATCGAACCGGTGTTCTTCGCCTATCCCGACAACAAAGTGCTCAACGACCTCATCATGCGCTATGCCGCCACCGAGCCCGAGTACGACTTCATCGCGCCTATCGACGGCTTCGGACATAAGTTCTGGGTAATCTCCGACGAGAAGGACATCGAGACAATCACCAACGAGTTTGCCAAGATGCCCAATATGTATATCGCCGACGGACACCATCGCTCGGCAGCCGCAGCCCTCGTGGGAGCGGAGAAGGCCAAGCTCAACAAGGAGCATCGTGGCGACGAGGAGTACAACTACTTCATGGCAGTGTGCTTCCAGGCCTCTCAGCTCACCATCCTCGACTACAACCGTGTTGTCAAGGACCTCAACCGCATGGAGTCCGACGAGTTCCTGCGCAAGCTCACGCGCAACTTCATCGTCGAAGACAAGGGCGAGGAGATCTACAAGCCCCAGCAGCCCCACGAGTTCTCGATGTATCTCGACGAGCATTGGTATTCGCTCAAGGCCAAGGAGGGCACCTACGACAACAACGACCCCATCGGCGTTCTCGACGTTGACATCTCCAGCCGCCTGATACTCGACGACCTGCTTGGCATCAAGGACCTTCGCGGCAGCAACCGCATCGACTTCGTTGGCGGTCTGCGTGGACTTGGCGAGCTCAAGCGTCGTGTCGATAGTGGAGAGATGCGCATGGCATTGGCTCTCTATCCCGTGTCGATGAAGCAGATTATGGACATTGCCGACAGTGGCAACATCATGCCGCCCAAGGCCACATGGTTTGAACCCAAACTCCGCTCCGGACTCGTTATCCACAAACTTTCTTAGAAGACGTGGACGTATATAAGACGATAAGTGAACATAAGACAGGCGAGGGATACTATACTGAAAAGCGTAGCAAATTCCTCGCCTTTGCACATCATGTCGAGACAGTCGATGAGGTGAAGGACATAGTGGCCCAATACCGCAAGAAATACTTCGACGCGCGACATGTCTGTTGGGCATATATGCTCGGACAGGAGCGCACCGAATTTCGTGCCAACGACGACGGAGAGCCAAGCAGCACTGCAGGCAAGCCCATCTTGGGTCAGATCAACAGTCGCGAGCTCACCAACGTGCTCGTCCTCGTGATAAGATACTTCGGAGGCGTGAAGCTCGGCACGAGCGGACTCATCGTGGCATATAAGGAGGCAGCCGCCCTTGCCCTCGACGATGCCGACGCAGAAGAGCGATTGATAGAGGAGGAGATAACCTATTCGTTCACCTATGTTATGATGAACGACGTCATGCGCATCGTCAAGGACCTTCAGCCCCGCATTGTCTCCCAAACCTTCGACAACACCTGCGAGATAACCCTCGCCATCCGCCGCTCCCAAGCCGAACAACTCAAGCAACGCCTGGCGCAACTATCCTTTTAGTAAATGAAGAATTCTTCATTCTTCATTCAAAAAAAACATTCCTAATTAAAAATAAAGGCGACGCCGTATATTCAACGGCATCGCCTTTTTAAGTATTTCAATCTTTCAATTTACTCACCCTTCTCCATCTGAGCCTTGAGCTGAGCAAGAACATCGATGTCACCGAGAGTGGTAGAAGCAGGCTGATTTTCAATCTTTATAGCCTCTTCCTTCTTGGCACGAGGCTTCTTGGCAGCACGCTTCTCCTCACGCTGAGCATCCTCGAATGTGCGGCTGTGCGACAGGATGATGCGCTTGCTGTCCTTGTTGAATTCGATAACCTTGAATGGCAGTTCCTCACCGAGAGCGGCCTGAGTACCATCCTCCTTAACGAGATGCTTAGGAGTGGCGAAGCCCTCAACGCCCTTCTCAAGAGATACCACTGCACCCTTCTCCAGCAGTTCCACGATCTTACCCTCGTGTATGCTGCCTACTGTGTATGTAGCCTCAAACTGGTTCCATGGGTTGTCCTCAAGCTGCTTGTGGCCGAGACTCAGGCGACGGTTATCCTTGTCGATGTCGAGTACGACAACGTCGATCTCTGAGCCCACCTGAGTGAACTCTGAAGGATGCTTAACCTTCTTGGTCCAAGAGAGGTCGCTGATGTGGATAAGTCCGTCAACACCCTCCTCCAGCTCAACGAATACGCCGAAGTTGGTGAAGTTGCGCACCTTAGCAGTGTGCTTGCTTCCAACAGGATACTTAACCTCGATAGCCTCCCATGGGTCTTCCTTAAGCTGCTTGATACCAAGGCTCATCTTGCGCTCGTCGCGGTCGAGAGTGAGGATAACAGCCTCTACCTCGTCGCCCACGCTGAGGAAGTCCTGAGCAGAGCGCAGGTGCTGGCTCCATGACATCTCGCTTACGTGGATAAGACCCTCCACACCGGGCTGGATCTCTACGAATGCACCGTAGTCTGCGATAACGACCACCTTGCCCTTCACCTTGTCGCCCACCTTCAAGTTGGCGTCCAGGGCATCCCATGGGTGCGGAGTCAGCTGCTTCAGTCCGAGAGCAATACGCTTCTTCTCGTCGTCGAAGTCGAGGATAACCACATTGATCTTCTGGTCGAGCTCCACCACCTTGTGGGGATCGTCCACGCGGCCCCAAGAGAGGTCAGTGATATGGATGAGTCCGTCAACACCACCCAGGTCAACGAATACGCCGTAAGAGGTGATGTTCTTGACAGTACCTTCAAGAATCTGACCCTTCTCGAGCTTAGAGATAATCTCGCGCTTCTGAGCCTCGAGTTCCTCTTCGATAAGAGCCTTGTGCGAAACAACCACGTTGCGGAACTCCTGGTTGATCTTCACAACCTTGAACTCCATGGTCTTGTTTACAAACTGGTCGTAGTCGCGTATTGGGTGAACGTCAATCTGGCTACCGGGCAAGAATGCCTCGATGCCGAATACGTCAACAATCATACCGCCCTTAGTGCGGCACTTGATGAAGCCCTGAATAACCTCCTCGTTCTCGAGGGCAGCGTTAACGCGCTCCCAGCTCTTGCTGAGGCGAGCCTTCTTGTGCGACAGGATAAGCTGACCCTTGCGGTCCTCCTGGTTTTCTACGTAAACCTCCACCTTGTCGCCCACCTTCAGGTCGGGATTGTAGCGGAATTCGCTTGCGGGGATGATACCGTCGCTCTTGTAGCCGATGTTGACGATAACTTCCTTCTTGTCCACTGAGATAACAGTACCCTCAGTCACTTGGTGCTCACTAACCTTGTTCAAGGTTTCGTCGTAAGCCTTGTCCAGCTCTTCCTTGCTGACGTTAGCCGATGTGCCATTTTCAAATTCTTCCCAGTTGAAGTCGTCCAATGGCTTGACGTTGTTTGTTAATTCTGACATAATTTTAATTAAATGTTTTTTTAAAATTAAAGTTAGACTTTATGTTAATTTAAGCCGGCTTTTAGCCGACGATTTTCAAAATCGGGTGCAAAGGTACTAATTATTTGGCAATTAGGTATTAGAAATTAGCAATTATTTCTTTCTGTTTATGATTATTTAACTAATTACACCTTGTACTATTCATATTTTTTTTAGTAATTTTGCACCCAAAATAGCTGATTAATCAATTAAATCAAGGATAATTATGAAGAAATTTGTTAATACCTTAATGGTACTTTTGAGTATTTTTATCACCACAAATTCATTGCTTTCGTGTGAGAAGGTTAATGTAGAAAAAAAAGATAAGGATATGGGGAAGGTGATTGTTTATATCTCCTTTTCTGATTTTAACTACTCCTTTGACGAGGACGAGATCGCTACACGTGCTTCTGACAAAACGCCTGATGAGGCAGATGTCAACAGAATTGCCCTTTCGGTATTTGATACCAATGGAAAACTCGTATTCGAATCCACTAAGAATGAGTCGGTTGATGTTGATGACTTCAGTCAGATATCTTGTGCCCTGCTGCCTGGTGATTATTCTTTTGTTGTAGTTGCCCACAAGGCAAATGACAACGAGAATCCCGCCATTATATCGTCAGTGGACAAGGCTACCATCACTACTGCAAAACTCCTTAAGTCGTTTGCGGTAAACCAGTCGGTGACAGTTATTGCCGATCAAGCTAACTATGTTACTATAGACCTTGGCAAGCGTATCTCGTCACAGTTTATGCTCAAAGTGCTGGATGACCAACCGGCAGAGGTGGCTTGGTGCGAGATAATACTTAACCCCACAGTATCCGCCACCACTGATTATGTGTTCAATCCGAATACAGGATTCGCCTTTGAATCATATCAATACAAAAATGAGTTTCCAAGAAGTGGCATGAAAGGTGAAACGTTTAAGGAGAAATTACTTGGATTGCATTGCCTTGTGACGGAGAATCCTCAGAAAGTCAATGTCACGATAAACATGAAAGATGCCTCGGGAAATGTAGTGAAGAGCCGCACATTGACTGATGTGCCGATGGCTCCGCATAGGGTGACTCGTGCCACGGGCAATTTCTTCGACTCATCTACAAAAACGAATTTATTCTTTGATACAGAAGACGACCCAGTGTATGACATAAGCCTCTGAGTGGAGGCTTATTTCTTATCCTTCTTTTTTTTCTTCCCAAATAAATCAATAATACTGCGGAAATCCTTTTTCATGATAATGCCAACGCCCTGGGTGTTGAGACTCGACTTGGTGAAATAGCGGTCGTTGGTCTGATTATATACCTTGAGGGCGAGATTGCCGTTGGGCATCAGGAGATAGCGGATGTCGAAATCGCCAATGAAGTTGGTGTTGGCGGTGTTGACATTGTCGCGATAGCCAAACTGTCCGTTGATGAGAAGGCGGTTGTTGAGGAGACGTCCGTTGACGGTGCCCTCGTATTCGGCGTTGTTCCAACCCTCATCGCCGGTGGAGATATTTGCTCCAAAGTTCCAGTTGTCGTTCTTTATCACGGTGTTTAGCACGCTGCTTATCTGCGAGGAGATGGTGCCGGAGAGAAGACTCTGCATGGCAAGCGAGGTTTCGCTCTGCTCGCGCGAGGCGGAGTTGTTGGTGCCCGTGGGGTAGAAACGCCCGATGCCGAGGAGATAGACGACCTGCTGATTGAGCTCGTCCTCGGAGTTGAGCACGGAGCGAATCATCTGCTTCTCATCACTGCTGACGGTGGGCATGTCGAGGTCGAAGCTGACCTGGGGGTTGCGCGCAATACCGCCGATGTTCATCAGGCAGTTGACCTTGATGGTGTTGTTGGTGAAGCTATTGCCCACGTTGAGGTCGGCAAGCGACACGCCGTTGACGGTGTGTATCGCCTGGAGATCGAGGGTGGCATCATAGGGATTGCCCCCGAAGACGAAGGTGCCGCCCTCGCGGAAGGTGAAGTTCTTCTTGATGATATTCTGTATGGTGATGCCATAGGTGCCATGGGCGAGGGTGTAGGTGCCGAAGAGATTGAACGCCCCCTTATTATAATAGGTGGCGCGCAGCATGCCGTTGCCCTGCATGGTGATATAGTCGTTGGTGCGACTGTCCATCAAGAGGCGGATGGTGGCCTCGGGGGTGCAGTTGATGTTGAAATTGATGAACATGTCGGATGAGAAATTAGGAATTAGGGATGAGGAATTAGGAATGAGGGATGAGGAATTAGGGATGAGGGATGAGGACGAGTTGTTGAGCGAAGGCGAAAAATTAGGAATGAGGGATGTGACGTCATTCCACTTGATGAACTCCTGATTGGAGATCTGATCGTTGGTGGAGGCATTATATACAAAGGTGGAACCATGGCGGGGGGTGACGTCGATGTCCATGCGCAGATAGCCACTGCGCCCGTGGATGCCAACGGTGCCGTCGGCAAAGACGGTGCCATAGAAGGTGTCGTTGCCAAAGCTGCGGATGTCGTAGGCAAGGAGATTGTCGGCGGCAACCTCGAGGTCGTAGCTCAGACGGGTGAGATGCTTGTGATGGATGAATCCGTTGACATAGCCGGCATTGCCGTAGGCATCGCGGATGACGGCATTCTTGAGCTCTATCTCGTCGGGGACGAAGGTGACGGTGTCGTTGTCGAGGGTGTAGCGGCAGTTGAGCGGACTAATCATCGCCGATCCGTTGACGACGAGCTGGCCGGTGAGGTTGATGGTGCTGAGCGGACCGGCAAGGCGAACCTTGCCCACGGCGCGACCGTCGATCTCGCTGATGAACGACTCGGTGAACGAGTGCATGAAGTCGATGTGCGTGGAGTCGGCCTGGATGCCGAGGTCGATATAGTCGCGCTTGGGCGACACGTAGCCCTTGATGATGGTGCGTGCGTCGTCGCCGTCGTTGGCGATGGCGTCGATGTCTATCTGACTTTCTTGCTTGTTCCAGTTGACATTCGCGCTCAGCACTCCCATGCGCCCTCTCTCGAAGAGGAAGTCGCGCACGGTGAGGTCGGCATGTGCCGACATATCCCCGAAGGGAGCCACAATGAGTGCCTTGCCCGAGGCACTGCCGTCGAAATCCACGGGATGGAAATTGACAAGGTCGAGAACGTAGCGCACGTCGATGCCGTTGAGGTCGATGTGCAGCGAGTCGCTCTTGCTGGCGCTTGCCGTGCCGTTGACGATGATGTGCTGGCGATCGTGGGCGATGGTGAACTCGCGGATGTCGATGTGCTTGGGTGTGTAGTGGATGTCGGACGACTTGACAAGCCATGTCTTGTCGCCGATGGTGAGGTCGGAGGGCTTCACTACTACATGGGCATAGGTGACTCCCTGACTGTTCTTGCCAAAGGACGAGGTGGCATTGAGACAACCTCGGCTCTTGCCCTCGTTGAGCCAGCCGAGCGACATGTCAACGAGGTTGTCGGCGGCATTGCAGCGGGTGGAGAGGTCGAGGATGTCGCCATTGTCCTGATGCTTCTTCACCTCGGCGGAGCAGATGAGACTGTCGGCATGGGAATGGAGATTGACGTTGGCATGGCTGAAGGTGGCACCGTCGTAGATGAAGAGGGGAGCCTCACATTCGACCACCATCGACTTGCTGGCGTCGGACACATTGGTGCGAAGAAGCAGAGGACGACGTATATCAAGCGGGACACCCAGCAGGGGGCGCATCCACTTGGTGGAGTTGAGATGGGCGATGAGGGTGAAGTTGTTGTCGCCCTCGTAGTCCTTGTTCCTGGGCGCTATCACGGGGATGTGCCTGCCTATCTGCGACGTGACGCTCGACACGAGCGACGAATAATTGAAATGGCCCGTGAGCATGGCATAGCCGAAGTCGCTCTCCATGACGAGGTAGTGCTCGTGGGAGTCGAAACCGCCGCGCACCTGAAGATTGTTGATCGTACAGGTGTCGGAGGATGACTGCATGCGGAAGTGGCCGATGGTGACTACGCCCTTGGAATCGTTGACTCCCGAGGCCTGAAGGTCGGCGGTGATGGAGGACGAGAAGACGGCATCGCCCCACTTGTCGGTGAGACGGGTGACGGAGGGGCGGAAATGGTCCAACTGCGCCTCGACGACGAGTTGCTTGCCCTTGCCAAGGTCGGCATACTCGCCTTGGGCGACGAGCGAGATGTTGGGGTCGTCGATGATTAGACTGCCCTTGACGGTGTTGTCGGCATAGCTGCCGTTGATGTTGATATTACTGTAGGTGTAGCCGTTGTAGGCAAACTTCGACACCTCACCCTCGGCGGTGACTGTGGGGCGCTTGCCCTTGGGCAGAGAGCCCGAGAGACTGAGAGAGGCGGAAACGTCGCCAAGGCGGGAGTCGTTGAGGAGGGTGCCAAGGGCGATGTCGCTGGCGGCAAGCGTACCGCTGAAATGGCGGTTGGCGGAGAGTGTCATGTTGACGTCGGCACTGCCCGCGTCGGTGTTGACCACGGCGGCAGTGGTGATGACGCCCGACGTGGTGCAGGAGGCGCTGCCACGAAGGCCGACGTAGCTCAGAGGCTGCAATATCTTGAGAGAGGAATGGAGATCGTGGATGTTGACACTCCAACTGGCGTGGGGCTTGCTTGCCTCATACCATCCGTCGGCTGAGGCGGAGAGTTCGCCCGAGGACGAGATGATCTGCAGTCGATCGACATTGACGCGCTTGGCGGTGCCCGAGGCGGAGAGCCGGAGCTGCAGGGGATTGCGATAGTCGGCAAGCTGCGGCACGACGGGCGAGAGGTCGGACGGGGTGATGGATGCCGACTTCACAAGGGCTGAGTATCTGAGTGAGCCCATATCCACCTTGCCGTCGGCGAGGCGGCGATAGCGGGCGGTGATGTCGGCGATGGCTATATGGGAGTGGGGCAGACGCAACGATAAATCCCGAAGGCGACACTCACTGCCGCCTGCCACGAGGGAGAGGGACATGGCTTCGACCTTGACGCCCGACTGCTCGGTGGCTGACAGGGTGTTGAGGGCGACGTTGAGCGAGTCGTCGGTGAGGGCATTAAGACGGATGTAGGTGCCGATGTTGGTGATGTGGAGATGGGCGGGGTTGAAACGTCCGGGAGTGTGGGGACGGTCGAGCTGGTCGTACTTCACCGAGCAATGGCGCATGATGAACGAGTTGACCGAGAGGTCGAGAGGCGTCTTGGCCTTGGTGGAATCCTTGGAGGCAAGGGCGTCGAGGGCAAACTGGAAGTTGGGGGCGGAGGCGGCATTGGCGCGATAGAGGGTGAAATGGGTGGAGAACACCTGCGCCGAGGATATGCGGACGCGCCCCTCGACGAGTTGCAGGAGGTCGATTCTCACTGCCAGTCGAGCCGCCCTCACCATGGGCTTGCCGCCTTGGTCGTAGATGGTGGTGTTGTCGATGACGAGGCGGTTGAGAAATCCCAAATCCACACGTCCTATCTCGACGCGGGTGTTGAGCTTGGAGGATATAACCGATGCCACGCCCGAGGCAAGCGACTGCTGGACATAGGGTATATGCACCATCACGGCAATCAGCAGATAGAGGCTGACCACCGTCCAGAAACATACGTTGAATATATATTTAATCCACTTCAAGGTGTCGTTTTTTCTTTTGTTACACAGAGATTGCAAAATGATTGCAAATGCATTAATTGGCTACAAAATTACAAAAAAAAGCGGCAAAAACAATTTTTTGTCGCGCTAATATGGCAATAATTTAATTTTTTTATGTAATTTTGCAGCGATTAAACTGTATAATGTCTAATTAAGTAGTATAAAATGGCGAATTTATTTAAGTTGCGCAAAGGTCTTGACATTAACCTTGCCGGAAGGGCTGAGAGGAAAAAGATTCAGCTGAAGTCCAACGGCAAGTATGCCTTGCAGCCCGACTGCTTCATCGGCGTGGTGCCGAAGGTAGTCGTGAAGGAAGGCGACAAGGTCAAGGCCGGTGATGCATTGTTTATCAACAAAAATTATCCGGAGATGAAATTTGCATCTCCCGTGAGCGGTACGGTGACTGCCGTGGAGAGAGGTGAGCGAAGAAAGGTGCTCGCCGTGAAGGTGGACGCCGACGCTACGCAAGTATTCACTGATTTCGGGGTAAAGGACGTAAAGAAACTGAGTGGCGACGAGGTGAAGGCCGCACTGCTTGAGGCGGGCCTCTTCGGCTACATCAACCAGTTGCCCTACGACGTGGTTACCACTCCCGACTCCAATCCCAAGGCTATCTTCGTGTCGGCTCTGAGAGACAAGCCCCTGGCTGCCGAATTCGACTTCGAACTCGAAGGACAGGAGAAGGAATGGCAGGCCGGACTCACAGCACTGTCGAAGATGGCGAAGACGTATCTCGGCATCGGAGCAAAGCAAGAATCGGTGAAGGCTCTCGCAGATGCAGAGGATGTGGAGGTGAACGTGTTCGACGGACCATGTCCCGCGGGCAACGTCAGCGTGCAGGTCAACCATGTGTCGCCCGTAAACAAGGGCGAGGTGGTGTGGACGGTGGATCCATCTGCCGTAATCTTCTTCGGACGACTGTTCCTCACAGGCAAGGTCAACCTCAAGCGCACGGTGGCTCTCGTGGGCAGCGAGGTGAAGCAGCCGCAATATGCCGACATGCTCGTGGGCGAGGAACTGCAGACATTGCTCAGCAACTCATACGACAGCAAGCACAACGTGAGAATCATCAACGGCAACGTGCTCACTGGACGAGTGACTACGAAGGACGGATTCCTCGGTGCTCACTCATCCGAGATAACCGTCATTCCCGAGGGCGACAACGCCGACGAGCTGGCGGGATGGATAATGCCAAGATTCAACCAGTTCTCTGTCAACCGCAGCTATTTCTCATGGCTCTTCGGCAAGAAGAAGGCCTACAGCCTCGACGCACGAGTGAAGGGCGGACAGCGACACATGATAATGAGTGGCGAATATGACAAGGTGATCCCCATGGACATCTATCCCGAATATCTCGTCAAGGCTATCATCACGGGCAACATCGACAAGATGGAGCAGTTGGGTATATACGAGGTGAGCCCGGAGGACTTCGCCCTGGCGGAGTTTGTGGATAGCTCGAAACTCGAATTGCAGCGCATCGTGAGAGAAGGGCTCGACATGCTGAGAAGGGAAAACGGTTGAAAGATTGAAGATTGAAGATTGAACAATTGAAAAATTGAAAGATTGAAATGAGTTTTTTAAGAAATTATCTCAATAAGATAAAGCCGAACTTCGAGAAGGACGGCAAGCTTCACGCCTTTCGCAGCGTGTTTGACGGATTTGAGACCTTCCTCTACGTGCCCAACGACACGGCGAAGAGCGGTGTGCATATCCACGATGCGATTGACTCGAAGCGAATAATGAGTATGGTGGTGATAGCCTTGCTGCCCGCCCTGCTCTTTGGTATGTATAATGTGGGCTATCAGAACTACTTGGCTGCAGGCACTCTCGCCTCGGCAAGCTTCTGCGAGGTGTTCTTCTACGGATTCCTCGAGGTGTTGCCCAAGATTCTCGTGAGCTACATCATCGGACTCGGCATCGAGTTTGCATGGGCTCAGTGGAAGGGCGAGGAAATCCAGGAGGGTTATCTCGTTTCCGGTATCATCATTCCGATGATTGTGCCTGTGGGATGCCCGATATGGATGATTGCCATAGCAGTGGCTTTCGCTGTGATTTTCGGCAAGGAGATATTCGGCGGCACGGGTATGAACATCTTCAACGTGGCTCTCGTGGCGCGCGCGTTCCTCTTCTTCTCTTATCCCACGAAGATGAGCGGCGACACGGTGTGGGTGGCTCAGGACTCGATATTCGGACTGGGCAACACGCTGCCCGACACATTCGCACAGGCTACTCCGCTCGGACAGTTGGCTGCGGGAAGCAATGTCACTGCCTCGCTGCAGGATGCCATACTGGGATTCATCCCCGGAAGTATCGGTGAGACAAGCGTTGTGGCAATTGCCATCGGTGCGGTAATCCTCTTGTGGACCGGCATCGCCTCATGGCGCACCATGCTGAGCGTGGTGATTGGCGGAAGCGTGATGGCTGTGGTGTTCGAGCAGACAGGACAGTCGATCACATGGTATGAGCACTTGGTATATGGCGGATTCGCCTTCGGTGCCGTGTTTATGGCTACCGACCCCGTGACGAGTGCGCGCACCGACTGCGGCAAGTGGATCTACGGATTCATCATTGGTGCCCTGGCTGTGATCATCCGCGTGATGAACCCCGGATTCCCCGAGGGCATGATGCTGGCTATCCTCTTCGGCAATATGATGGCTCCTCTGATCGACCACTATGTTGTGGAGGCGAATGTTAAAAAGAGAGCGAAGAGAATGAAGGTTGAAGGTTGAAGGTTGAAGATTGAAAGATTGAAAGTTGAAGATGAATACAAATAAGAATTCCTACATTATTATATATAGTGCGGTGCTGGTGATTGTCGTGGCATTCCTGCTCGCCTATATCTTCCAGGCTCTCAAACCGATGCAGGATGTGAATGTGGCGCTCGACAAGAAAAAGCAAATCTTGGCGGCACTCAACATCCGCGAACTCGGTGACGTGGAGTCGGCTGAGAAATATAAAGAGGTGGTGAAGGCTGACATGATTGTGGATGCCAACGCACAAGTGGTGGAAGCCGGAGAGCAGGGCGGAGAGAATGCCGCATTCAAGCTCAACAGTGCTGACTACAAGGCCGGAAAGCTCGCCGTGTATGACTGCGAGGTGGACGGCAAGAAGAAATACGTGATACCTGTATATGGTATGGGACTCTGGGGCCCCATCTGGGGATATATCGCCCTCGACGACGACAAGAACACCGTCTTCGGAGCATATTTCAATCATGACAGTGAGACTGCCGGACTTGGCGCCGAAATCAAGGACAGCAAGGCATGGCAGGACCAGTTTATCGGCAAGAAGATATTCTCGGCCGACGGACAGAAGATTGCCATCGCGGTGAAGAAGAAGTCGGACGTGAAGAACCCCGCATCTGAATGTGACGCCGTGACTGGTGCTACACTCACATCCGACGGTGTCAGTCTGATGCTCCAGGACTGCTTTGCAAAGTATGTTAATTTTCTAAAGAAATAAGGAGGAATGGACTATGAGTAAATTGTTTTCTAAGGAGAATAAGGAAGTGTTCAGCAATCCGCTGAATCTCGACCATCCTATTTTGGTGCAGGTGCTCGGTATCTGTTCCGCCCTCGCTGTGACATCCCAGCTCAAACCGGCTATCGTGATGGGACTGGCGGTGACTGTCATCACGGCTTTTGCCAACGTGATCATCTCGCTCATACGCAAGACTATACCTACGCGCATACGTATCGTGGTGCAGCTTGTAGTGGTGGCGGCTCTCGTGACGATAGTAAGTCAGATACTAAAGGCTTTTGCCTACGACGTGAGCGTGCAGCTCTCGGTGTATGTGGGACTTATCATCACCAACTGTATTCTTATGGGACGCCTTGAGGCCTTCGCCATGATGAACAAGCCCTGGCCCAGTTTCATCGACGGTGTGAGCAACGGATTGGGCTATGCCATGATCCTCGTCATCGTAGGTGGGGTGAGGGAGTTCTTCGGAAGAGGTTCGCTCCTCGGATTCCAGATTCTGCCCGATGCAGTTTATGACTTCGGATATGTCAACAACGGTATGATGACAATGCCTGCCATGGCGCTCATCCTCTTGGGATGCGTGATATGGGCACACAGGGCTTGGTTCTTTAAGGAGAAATGAGGAATTAGGAATTAGGAATTGCTGCGCAAACCGAATGCAAAGCCGAGCTTGCTCGAGCTATGCTGAGGTGAAGCCAGCAATCGATGAAGTCAATTAGAAATTAAAAATAAATACGATGATAAATCTGTTTTTTAGATCCATATTCGTGGACAACATGATATTCGCGTTCTTCTTAGGAATGTGCTCATTCCTCGCAGTGTCGAAGAACGTGAAGACGTCACTCGGACTTGGTATCGCCGTGACATTCGTGCTCATGGTGACCGTGCCCGTGGATTATTTGTTGCAGACAAAGATCTTAGGTCCCAACTGTCTCGTTGAGGGCGTTGACCTGTCTTATCTGAGTTTCATACTCTTTATCGCGGTGATTGCAGGTATCGTGCAGCTCGTGGAGATGATTGTCGAGAGATTCTCGCCTTCGCTCTATGCCGCACTCGGTATCTTCCTCCCGCTGATTGCCGTCAACTGCGCCATCATGGGTGCCTCGCTGTTTATGCAGCAGCGAATCAATCTCGACCCCTCCAACTCGCAGTATATCGGCAGCGTGGTGGATGCGCTCGTCTATGCCCTTGGCTCAGGTCTGGGATGGACACTCGCCATCATCTCGATGGGTGCCATCCGCGAGAAGATGGAATACAGCGATGTGCCAAAGCCATTGCAGGGATTGGGAATTACGTTTATTACAGTGGGACTCATGGCTATGGCTATGATGTGCTTCTCAGGATTAAAAATTTAAAACTAAGGAGGATATAGCATTATGTTTATATTGGTAAGCATCGCAGTGTTTCTGATATTGATCCTGCTCATCGTCATACTGCTGCTCGTGGCTAAGAAATACCTTTCGCCTAGCGGCAACGTGAACATCACTATCAACGGCGACCGAACAATATCGGTGGGACAGGGTGCGAGTCTGATGACTACACTCAACGAGAATGGTATATTCCTGCCTTCGGCATGTGGCGGTAAGGCTTCGTGCGGACAGTGCAAGGTGCAGGTGCTCGAAGGCGGAGGCGAAATCCTCGACTCTGAGAAACCGCATTTCACACGCAAGGAAATCAAGGACCACTGGCGCCTGGGATGCCAGTGCAAGGTGAAGAGCGACATGAACATCCGAGTGCCGGAGAGCGTGCTCGGAGTGAAGGAATATGAGTGTACGGTGATCTCCAACAAGAACGTCGCCACGTTCATCAAGGAGTTCAAGGTGCAGTTGCCCAAGGGTGCCCACATGGACTTCCTGCCGGGTTCTTACGCACAGATCAAGATTCCCACATTCTCTATCGACTACGACAAGGACATCGACAAGAGTCTTATCGGCGACGAGTATCTGCCCGCATGGCAGAAGTTTGGACTCTTCCCGCTGAAGTGTGTGAACACCGAGCCCACCATCCGTGCCTACTCGATGGCCAACTATCCTGCCGAGGGCGACGTATTCATGCTCACCGTGCGTATCGCCACACCGCCCTTCAAGCCCGACCGCAGCGGATTCATGGAGGTCAATCCGGGTATCGCATCTTCATACATCTTCACTCTCAAACCGGGTGACAAGGTGGTGATGAGCGGTCCTTATGGCGACTTCCATCCTCACTTCGACACCAAGAAGGAGATGATATGGGTAGGTGGTGGTGCCGGTATGGCTCCTCTGCGCGCGCAGATTATGCACATGACCAAGACGCTGCACACTACCGACCGCGAGATGCACTACTTCTATGGCGCACGCGCACTCAACGAGGTGTTCTATCTCGACGACTTCCTCGGACTGGAGAAGGAGTATCCCAACTTCCACTTCCACTTGGCACTCGACCGTCCCGACCCCGCTGCCGATGCAGCAGGAGTGAAATACACCGCTGGATTCGTGCATCAGGTGATGTACAACACTTATCTGAAGGACCACGAGGCTCCCGAGGATATCGAGTACTACATGTGCGGTCCCGGTCCGATGTCAAAGGCTGTCGTAGGTATGCTCGACTCATTAGGCGTGGAGCCCGAGTCGATTATGTACGATAACTTCGGAGGGTAAGTTTTTTAAATGAAGAATGAAGAAAACTTTCTTCATTCTTCATTTATTATTCTTCATTTTTCATTTATGTTAAATTTCCGTTAAAAGCAATAAAAAAGTTGCTTTTTTTTATGGTTTTTACCTAAAGATTATTATCTTTGCACATTGAAAACGATATAGTGTATTAGTTATGATGACTTTGATAATAGTCCTGATACTGCTTTTGGGGTATTCCCTCATAGCTACAGCCCATGTCACAAACGTGAACAAGGCTGCTATTGCTATGTTTATGGCAACGGCGGGATGGGTGTTCTACATCTGCTATGGCACCGACTTTGTTATGAGTCAACATCCACACGAATACATCGACTTCCTCGCCGGAGAAGAAGCCAACAGCAAGGCGGTGAAGTTCTTTATCTACGACAATATTTTCCTGAAATATGTAGGCAAGGCAGCGGCTATAGTATTGTTCCTACTTGCCACAATGACTATAATCGAGATACTCAACAACAACGGTTGCTTCGACTTTATCAGCGAGTGGATTCGCACGCGCAACTCCAAGCGACTCTTGTGGACTATCACCATAGCCACATTCCTCATCTCAGCCAATCTCGACAACCTCACCACCACGATGACTATGCTCGTCATCATGAGAAACATAGTGCAGAACAGGCGACAGCGAATGCTCATAGGAAGTACCATCGTGCTGGCGGCTAATGCAGGAGGTGGATTCACCGTCATAGGCGACCCCGCGGGAGTGATACTGTGGGGTGGGGAGGCTGTCACTGCCACCAACTTCTCGGCCTATCTCTTCATACCCGCTATGGTGGCATGGGTGCTGCCCACATTACTTATACAGATGTCACTGCCCGACCGACTCGACGTGGAGTGGCCCGCAATGCCATATAGGGGCGACGACACCAACCTCAACCGCTGGCAGAGAGTGATAATGCTCTTTGTAGGAATAGGCGGACTGTGGTTTATACCCACCTTCCACAACATCACCAAACTGAGTCCGTTTCTCGGTGCGCTATGTGTGCTGTCGGTGCTGTGGGTGGTGAACGAGGCATTCAACCGCAAGCTCATCAATAGCGACAAGATGGTGCAGCGACGCTCACCACAGTCGGTGCAATACGGAAGCATCCAACTCATCCTCTTCGTCATGGGCATCATGCTCGCCTTCGGAGTGGTGACCGAGACGGGATTCTTCGCCACTGTGTCGGAGTGGTTGGACTATAATGTGCATAATATATGGATTATGGGTGTAATAGCCGGATTGATAAGCGGGGTGGTGGACTCCTTCACCGTGGCGATGACTGCCATCTCGATGTATCCAGTGGTGGATGTCGAGCAGCTCAATCTCTGGGTGGATGCCGACTATATGGAAAACTTCGTGCAGAACGGCGCGTTCTGGAAACTCATCGTCTATACCACAAGCATAGGCGGATGCCTGTTGTGCTTCGCATCCTCGGGCGGACTTGCCCTGATGAAGATGGAGCGCATACACATAGGGTGGTATTTCAAGAACATCACGCCTAAGGTGGCTGTGGGATGGCTGCTCGGAATGATTATCCTATGGGCGGAAGTGGCTTTTCTTTAAATGAAAAGACCACAGATGGGTTTTATAGACCACAGATTAACACAGATTGACACAGATTAAGAGCCAAAGGCTCTGATTAGGAGGATTATTGATTGATGATTACTGATTGATGATTACTGATTAATGATATAAATCTGTGATAATCAAAATATCTTTGATATTTAAAAATCTGTGTTAATCTGTGATAATCTGTGGACAAAAAAAACTCCGTGGACAAAAAAAACTCCGTGGACAAAAAAAAATCTGTGGATAAAAAATGAAGAAAGAATAAGATAGTAATCATATAAAAGAGAGTTTATGGCAAAGATTAAGACAATTGGAATTTTGACATCAGGAGGCGACGCCCCCGGAATGAACGCTGCTATACGTGCCGTCACACGTGCTGGTATCTACAATGGTTTCCAAATCAAGGGTATCTATCGTGGATACGACGGACTCATCAACGGCGAGGTGAAACCATTCACCACAGAGAATGTGAGTGGTATCATCATGCAGGGAGGTACAATCCTCAAGACTGCACGCAGTAAGGAGTTTATGTCTCCAGAGGGAATGCAGAAGGCATACGACACATTGGTGAAGGAGAATATCGACGCACTCGTGGTGATTGGAGGTAACGGTTCGCTCACAGGTGCGCGCAATTTTGCCGCTGAATACGACGTACCCTGCATCGGACTGCCCGGAACTATCGACAACGACCTCTATGGCACCGACTCCACCATCGGATATGACACCACGCTCAACACCATCCTCGAATGTGTTGACCGCATACGCGACACCGCACAGAGTCACGAGCGCATCTTCTTTGTCGAGGTGATGGGACGCGACGCCGGATTCCTTGCGCAGAACTCTGCCATCGCCAGTGGTGCCGAAGCTGCCATCATCCCCGAGGAGTCAACCGACGTTGACCAGTTGGGACGATTCATGGAGCGAGGCATACGCAAGTCGAAGAAGAGTTGTATCGTAATCGTATCGGAGAGCCCCAAGTGTGGCGCACTCTATTATGCCGACCGTGTGAAGAAGGAGTTCCCCGACTTCGACGTGCGCGTGTCAATCCTTGGACACCTGCAGCGTGGCGGACGCCCCACGGCCCGCGACAGAATACTTGCCAGCCGCACCGGTGTGGGAGCCATCGAGGCTATCATGCAGGGACAGCGCAACGTGATGGTGGGAGTGAGAAACAACGAGGTGGTTTATGTGCCATTCGCTGATGCTATCCGCACCGACAAACCGCTCGACATGAAGCTCATAAAGGTGCTCGACGAATTGAGTATCTAATGATATTTATGTCATAACATGATGAAAAGATAGCAAAAAAATGTTCAAATTGGTACAATAATAGTCGATATTGGAAGAAAATGTCGAATAATTTTTTGTAGAACGGGATTTTTTGCTATCTTTGCAAGCAGAAAACTGAAATAAATTAATTTTATAAAAAGACAGCTTATGGCACAAATTAGTGGACACATTTCCCAGATTATCGGTCCTGTCATCGACGTGTTTTTCGACACTAAGGGACAAGACGCTGAGAAGGTGTTGCCGAAAATCCACGATGCCCTGAAAATTGAGCGTCCCGACGGGCGCGAACTTGTTGTCGAGGTGCAGCAGCATATCGGTGAGGACACCGTGCGCTGTGTGGCTATGGACAACACCGACGGACTGCAGCGTGGATTGGAGGCAAAGCAGACGGGATCACCTATTGTGATGCCTGCCGGCGAACAGATCAAGGGCCGTATGATGAATGTCATCGGACAGCCTATTGATGGTATGAAATCATTGGATATGCAGGGCGCATATCCCATACACCGCGAACCACCTAAGTTTGAAGACCTTTCGACTCACAAGGAAATGCTCGCTACGGGTATCAAGGTGATCGACTTGCTCGAACCTTATATGAAGGGTGGTAAGATCGGTCTCTTCGGAGGTGCTGGTGTGGGTAAGACCGTGCTTATCATGGAGCTTATCAACAATATCGCCAAGGGACACAATGGTTATTCGGTGTTTGCCGGTGTGGGAGAGCGTACGCGTGAGGGTAACGACCTTATCCGAGACATGATCGAGTCGGGGGTTATCCGATATGGCGACAAATTCAAAAAGGCTATGGAGGAAGGCAAGTGGGACCTCTCGCTCGTCGATCCCGAAGAACTCAAGAAGTCGCAGGCTACACTCGTGTATGGACAGATGAACGAACCGCCTGGTGCGCGTGCTTCGGTGGCGCTGTCAGGACTTACCGTTGCCGAGGAATTCCGCGATCACGGAGGTAAGGACGGTGAGGCTGCCGACATCATGTTCTTCATCGACAATATCTTCCGTTTCACTCAGGCTGGATCGGAGGTGTCGGCTCTTCTCGGACGTATGCCTTCGGCTGTGGGTTATCAGCCTACGCTGGCAAGCGAGATGGGACTCATGCAGGAGCGTATCACATCTACTAAGAAGGGTTCTATCACATCGGTACAGGCTGTGTATGTGCCTGCCGACGACTTGACCGACCCTGCACCTGCCACTACATTTACACACCTCGACGCAACTACGGAGTTGAGTCGTAAGATTACTGAGCTCGGTATATATCCTGCAGTGGATCCATTGGGTTCTACTTCGCGTATCCTCGACCCGCTCATCGTGGGTAAGGCTCACTATGACTGCGCACAGAGGGTGAAGCAGATTCTGCAGAGATACAAGGAGTTGCAGGACATCATCGCCATCCTCGGTATGGACGAACTCTCCGACGAGGACAAGCTAACCGTAAACCGCGCCCGTCGTGTGCAGAGATTCCTCTCGCAACCTTTCGCCGTGGCTGAGCAGTTTACTGGTGTCAAGGGTGTGATGGTGCCTATCGAGGATACTATCAAGGGATTCAACATGATACTCGACGGTGAGGTGGACGACCTGCCTGAGCAGGCTTTCCTCAACGTGGGAACTATCGAGGACGCTATTGCCAAGGGCAAGAAGCTCATCGAGGCTGCAAAGGGGTAAACTCCCTGAACTCCCTAATAAAATCAAATTAAATTTTAAAAAGCAGATATGAGTTTAAAGTTGAGGATTGTATCTCCTGAAAGAATTGTATTCGTAGGAGATGTTGACAGTGTGACGGTGCCGGGCACTACGGGAGAATTTCAGGTTCTGCCCAACCATGCCCCACTGATCTCGTCGCTCGAAGCCGGAAACGTGGTGTATGACTGCGCCGAAGGCAGAAAGGAACTGACGATAGCAGGGGGATTTGCCGAGGTGCAGAACAACAACGTGAGTCTTTGCGTGGAATTGTAGGCTATGGCAGATATCGACAAACTGTGTGGCAGATACATAGTATGGAGCATGGTTTACATCTTTATCCTTACGATAGGCTGCTTCATCTTTGAGAAGCTTGGCTTGTTCTCCGGACTGATGTATCCCGTGGCAGTGAGTGCAGTGTTCTCCATCGTGGTGGAGTCGGCTGACGCGCTGGTATGGCGCAAGGTGGCAAAGACGTCACCCGACAGTCTCACTACATTCTATACCGCCGTTTCGGGATTCCGCATGCTTCTGGCATTGGCAACGATGCTCGTGTGCTACATCATCGTCGGACGCGATGCGATAATGCCCTACATACTGGTTCTGCTGGTTTTCTACTTTGCAATGCTGGCACATCACTCAATCTTCTTTTCACGCCTGTCAAACGGCGGCAAACTCAATATTAATAATAAATAATGTGCAAGATGAAACATATAGGAACGATAATTCTCATGATGCTGATGACGGTGATGCCCATGAAATCATGGGCGGCACACGGCTCTGAGGCTGGAGGGGAATTAGACATACCGGAGATTGTGCTCGAGCACCTTGCCGACTCATACGAGTGGCACATAGCCACATATGAGGGCAAGCACATCAGCATTCCGCTGCCCATTATCGTGCGCAGCTCGCAGTCCGGCGAATGGCATGTCTGCACAGCTCACAGTCTGCCCGCTCCATTCTTCTTCGATGCTGCCCATCACGGCAAGATCTACGAGAAGATGGCTGACGGAACTGAGGTGAGACCTATCGACCTCAGCATCACCAAGACTGTGGCGCAGATATGGATCGTTGTCCTTGTGATGATTGCCATTTTCCTCTCTTGCGCACGATGGTATAAGAAAAGAGACGAGAAAAGTGAGGCTCCCGGAGGATTCGTCGGTGCGGTGGAAATGCTCGTGATGACTATCCACGACGACTTGATTCGTCCTTCTGTGGGAGAGAAGCACTACAAGCAGTATGCTCCTTATCTTCTCACTGTCTTCTTCTTTATTCTCATCACCAACATGATTGGACTCATCCCAATCTTCCCTGGTGGTGCCAACGTGACGGGAAACATCAACATCACGCTATTCCTTGCCGTATGCACGATGATTGCCATCAACCTCTTCGGCAACAAGGAATATTGGAAGGAAATCTTCTGGCCTGAGGTGCCCCTCTTCCTAAAGGCGTACCCCGTGCCCGTAATGCCGGTGATTGAGCTATTCGGTGTGTTCACCAAACCATTCGCGCTCATGATCCGTCTCTTTGCCAACATGATGGCGGGACATGCCGTCATATTGAGTTTCACATGCGTCATCTTCCTCGGATGGTCGATGGGAGTGGGATTCGGACTCGGACTCAACTCGTTCAGCATCGTCATGCTGCTGTTCATGAACTGTCTTGAGCTCCTCGTAGCCTTCGTCCAGGCATACGTTTTCACAATGCTTTCGGCAGTGTTCATCGGATTGGCGCACAAGGAACATCATTGATTTTTTTAAGATTATAAGTATTAACAATTTAAAATTTATAGAATTATGATTATTTCAACAATTTTGGCTGCTGAAGGTCTGGCACAGCTGGGCTGCGGTCTCGGTGCAGGTATTGCAACAATTGGTGCTGGTTTGGGTATTGGTAAGATTGGCGGTAGCGCTATGGACGCCATAGCACGCCAGCCGGAGGCTACTGGTAAGATTCAGACTAACATGATTCTTACATCAGCTTTCGTCGAGGGTTGCGCCCTCTTCGCTATCGCAGCATGCGCATTCCTTATTAAATAATTAGCTAATGGAAAATTTGCCATCAATACTGACCCCCGACCTGGGTTTGCTCTTCTGGATGCTGCTGGCTTTCCTGGTGGTGTTCTTCGTCGTGGCGAAATTCGGATTCCCCGCCATCATCGGTATGGTGGAAAACCGTAAGCAATACATCGACGAGAGCCTAAAGAAAGCACACGAGGCTTCTGAAAGACTGGCAAACATACAGAAAGAGGGTGAATCCATGCTTCAGGAAGCTCGACAGAAGCAGGCCCAGATATTGAAGGAGGCTGCCGACACTCGCGACGCTATCGTGGCTCAGGCCCAAGAGAAAGCACGCGAAGAGGGCAACCGACTCATTGCTGAGGCAAAAAGCGAAATCGAGAGCCAGAAGCAGGCTGCCATCAGCGAGATTCGCGCACAGGTGGCTGAGCTGTCTGTAAAAGTGGCGGAGAAAATCCTGCGCAAGGAACTTGACTCCGACGCAAAGCAGATGGAGACGATTGATAGGCTGTTGGATGAAGTGGCTGTTGAAGATAAAAGATAACGCTTATGGACATTGGAGTAATATCGGTAAGATACGCCCGGGCGCTGCTCAAGGCAGCTACGGACGCTAAGCTCGAGGATACGGTGTATCAGGAGATGTCTGTGCTCGCACAGAGCTATATCGACGTGCCCCGCCTGAGGTTTACGATAGACAATCCCATGCTCCCTAAGGACAAAAAGCGCAGTCTGATAGTTACGGCACTGGGCGGTAAACCATCGGAACTAACATCGAAGTTTGTAGATATAGTGCTGCGCGAGGACCGAGAGAGCGTGATGCAGTTCATGGCTAATTCGTATATCACTCTTTATAGAAAACAGAAGAACATCATCCGCGGCAAACTGACCACCGCCGTCGCTGTGTCGGAAGCTACTGAGCTGAAGATGAAAAAGATGGTGGAGAGTAAGACAAAGGGTACTGTGGAATTTGAGACTGAAGTGAACCCGAACATCATCGGAGGCTTTGTGCTCGAATATGACACCTACCGACTGGATGCCAGTGTGCAGAACCAGCTCAGACAGGTGCTCACACAGCTTAAAAAGTAATCAAAAACGTAAAGAAATAACATGTCAGATAAAATCAAACCAAGCGAAGTGTCACAGATGCTGCTTCAGCAACTGCAGGGCATCAGCGGAGGACAGGAGTTTGACGAGGTCGGTACTGTGCTCGAGGTGAGCGACGGTGTGGCTCGTATCTACGGACTGCGAAACGCTGAAGCCAACGAGCTTCTCGAATTCGAGAACGGCACTATGGCAATCGTGATGAACCTTGAGGAGGACAACGTAGGTTGCGTGCTGCTCGGTTCTACCGAGGGTATCAAGGAGGGCATGGTGGTGAAGCGCACGAAGCGAATCGCTTCTATACGCGTCAACGACAACATGCTTGGACGTGTCATCAATCCTCTTGGACAGGCTATCGACGGTAAGGGAGACATCGACCTCACCGACTCCTTTGAGATGCCACTCGACAGAAAGGCTCCGGGAGTGATCTATCGCCAGCCCGTGAAGGAACCTCTGCAGACGGGTATCAAGTCGGTCGATTCGATGATTCCTATCGGAAGAGGACAGCGTGAGCTTATCATTGGTGACAGGCAGACAGGTAAGACTGCTATCGCCGTTGATACCATCATCAATCAGAAGAGCTTCTATGAGGCTGGAAAACCAGTGTATTGTATATATGTAGCCATCGGACAGAAGGCTTCTACTGTTGCCGCTCTTGTGGAAAACCTCAAGCAGCATGGCGCTATGCCTTACACTATCATCGTCAGCGCTACTGCTGCCGATCCTGCCGCTATGCAGTATTATGCACCGTTTGCAGGTGCTGCCATCGGAGAGTATTTCAGAGACAGAGGATTCTCGGCTCTCGTAGTATATGACGACCTCTCCAAGCAGGCGGTCGCCTATCGTGAGGTGTCGCTTATCCTGCGCCGTCCTTCTGGACGTGAGGCTTATCCCGGCGACGTGTTCTATCTACATAGCCGTCTGCTCGAGCGTGCTGCCCGTATCAACGACCAGCAGGAAGTGGCTGAGCAGATGAACGACCTGCCCGAGTGCATGAAGGGCAAGGTGAAGGGTGGCGGTTCGCTCACCGCCCTGCCTATCATCGAGACTCAGGCCGGTGACGTGTCGGCATATATCCCTACCAACGTGATATCTATCACCGACGGACAGATATATCTTGAGAGCGACCTCTTCAACCAGGGCTTCCGTCCCGCTGTGAATGTGGGTATTTCGGTGAGCCGTGTGGGTGGTTCGGCACAGATCAAGAGTATGAAGAAGGTGGCTGGTACACTGAAGATTGATATGGCTCAATATCGCGAGCTCGAGGCCTTCTCGAAGTTCTCAAGTGATATGGATGCCGTTACAGCAATGACTATCGACCGAGGACGCAAGAACAACCAGTTGCTCATCCAACCGCAGTACAGCCCAATGCCCGTAGGCGAGCAGGTGGCTATCATCTATTGCGGTACACGTGGATTGATGCACGACGTTCCAGTGGAGAGCGTAAGACAGTGTCAGGACTCATTCCTCGACAAACTGCGCTCGGCTCATCCCGAAGTGATCGAGACTCTTGCAAGCGGAAAGATTGACGACAGTGTGACTGCAGTCATCGAACAGGTGATGGCTGACATCGCAGGACAGTATAAAAATTAATAGCCTATGCCGTCGCTAAAAGAGATAAAGACCAGGATTGCCAGTGTCAACAGTACGCGTAAGATTACGAGTGCGATGAAGATGGTGGCCTCGTCGAAACTTCACCATGCACAGGTGATGATTGAGAACATGCTTCCATACGAGACTATGCTTGAGCACATACTCAAGACTTTCCTCGCCTCGGAGGCTGACGCATCGAATGTGTTCACAATTGAGCGCCCGGTAAAAAGGGTAGCTATCGTGGCTTATTCGTCGAACAGCAGTCTCTGTGGTGGATTCAATGCCAATATCATCAAACTGATGCAGACGGTAGCGGCTGAATATGAGGCGTTGGGCAAGGAGAATATTGTCATCTATCCTGTGGGACGCAAGGTGGCTGAGAAGGCTGCTAAGTTGGGTTATGCCATTGGTGGCGACTTCACCGAGTTGGCCGACAAGGCTAATGTGAAGCAGTGCATCGACTTGGCTCGCGAATTGGGACTGAAGTTTGTTGACGGTGAGATCGACAAGGTGGAGTTGGTGTATCATCACTTCAAGTCTGCCGGTTCGCAGATTCTCACCCGCAAGACCTTCCTGCCTATCGACCTCAAGTCGGAGCTTACCAAGGACCACTATCGCGACCTCAAATCCACAGTGGCTACCAAGGAGTCGCAGGAGTATCTGCGCAAGCGTGATGCCGAGCAACACGCCTCGTCGCCACGTATGCTTGACGGAAAGCCCTTGAACGACAACTTCATTGTCGAGCCCGACATGAACACTATCCTCAAGGCGCTTCTCCCGAAGTATGCCCACCTCCTGCTCTACACGGCATTGCTCGACAGTATTGCCAGTGAGCATGCGGCGCGTATGGTGGCGATGCA
>CAMBOI010000016.1 GCA_945869265.1 uncultured Prevotella sp.
GAATACATGCCTGTCACGCATGGGGTCACGGGTTCGAGTCCCGTACGCACCGCCAGTCGAACATGAATAAATTTACATAAACTGGTGCGTTAGTTCAGTTGGTTAGAATACATGCCTGTCACGCATGGGGTCACGGGTTCGAGTCCCGTACGCACCGCAGATATCGAGAACATGACATAATCATGTTCTTTTTTATTTATATATAATGCGAAACAAATGAAAATCGGTATTGAGGCACAACGGATATTCCGCAGCAATAAGCATGGTATGGACTATGTAGTACTGCAGGAGATTCTTCATCTCCAGCACACTGATTTGCGTAACGAATACTTCATATTTGTCAAACCAGGTCCCGACCATTGCGTCAAGGACACATTCAATTTCCACGTCATCGAGGTGAATTGTCCGTCTTATCCACTATGGGAGCAATGGGCACTGCCACGCGCAGCAAAGGATGCAGGAGTGGATATACTGCATTGCACGAGCAACACTGCCCCTATCTTCACCTCTATTCCACTTGTGCTCACCCTGCACGATATCATCTTCCTCGAACCTCGCGACAAGAGCAACAAGTCGCTCTACCAGAATATGGGATGGCTCTATCGTCGTCTTGTCGTACCGAGAATCCTCGGCATGTGCAGGCGCATCATCACTGTGTCCAACTATGAATACGAGAACATCGTCAGCAAGTTGAATATCCCGCGCCAGCGAATGAGAATGATATACAACGGATACAATGAATGGTTTAAGCCTATCGACGACAAGGAATGTGCCTATGGCAAGTATATACGCAAGAGCGGGTATTTCTTCTTCCTCGGCAACACCGACCCCAAGAAGAATTCGGAGCGCACCATAGTGGCCTATGCCAAGTATCTTAAATTGTCGTCGGTGAAGCGCGAACTGCTTATTGCCGACCTGAGTCAGGAGATTATCGACGACATCCTCAAGCGCAATGACATCGAATATGCACGCGATTATATCGTGGCGGCAGGATATGTGGACAACAAGGACCTCGTGTCGATATATAATGCTGCATTCGCATTCCTCTACACGTCGCTGCGTGAGAGTTTCGGAATACCATTGCTTGAGGCTATGGCATGCGGCACTCCGGTGATCACGAGCAATACATCGTCGATGCCCGAAGTGGCTGGAGTGGATGCTGCCCTTATTGACCCCACTGACAGCAACACTATCACCGACATGATGCTGAGACTGGAGAATGACGTGGACTATTATTCACGGATAAAGGACTACGGGCTCAATCGTGTGAATATGTTCTCGTGGAATCACACAGCCGAGTCGCTTCTCGCTCTCTATGATGAGGTGTATAACGAAAAATGATGATGCCTTATGGACAGAAACGCAATAAGAGAGATGATGAAAGCCAATAGCGGAATCAAACGACTTGTTGACTATCTGATTATGAATCAGCGGCTCACGCGCCCGCGCTGGTATGTGCGACTCTTTGCGCCACTTTATCAGCACAGGGCATTAAGTGCCAAAATATACGGGTCGGTGCGCATGGACACACCGCCCTATCGACGTTTCTCCATCGGCAGGCGCAGTGTGGTGGAATCATTTTCGTGCATCAACAATGCCGTGGGCGATGTGGTGATAGGCGACTTTACACGCATCGGACTCCACTGTACGGTGATAGGCCCTGTTACTATAGGCAGTCATGTCAACCTCGCGCAGGGAATAACCGTGTCGGCACTTAATCATAACTTTGACGACACGCACTTGCGCATCGACCAACAGGGGGTGAGCACCCGGGAGATAAGGATAGATGACGATGTGTGGATAGGATCCAATGCCGTGATTACGGCGGGAGTGCATATAGGTAGCCATTCGGTGGTGGCTGCCGGTGCGGTTGTGACCAAGGATGTGCCCGAATATAGTGTAGTGGCTGGTGTGCCGGCAAAGGTGATTAAAACAATTCGCCGAAGAGACTAAAACAATTCGTCGAAGAGACTGAGCGACAGGTCGGGAGATTGATTGTGAGTGTCCTCCTCTTCCTCCTCATCCTCGTGTTGCTCTTGAAAATTGAGGGCGAGCTGTTGTGCACGTCCCGAACAGGGATTCAGTTTGTATTGTCCCCACGCTTCATTGCAGAATAATGACTGCGACATCCTGGAGTTTCTAAACAGAAACTGCTGCACATACTTATGGATTTCATCAAAATCGGGTGTAGAGAAGAGTGTGCAGTTGAGATTGTACAACTGCATGCTAATCTTCTTCACGCTCATTCCGCGTTCGCCAGCCCGTGCAAGTATGGTGATAATCTGTTCGTCGTATGATGCCATTATTCTATCGTTGCTTAATAAACACAAAGGAAGGCTGGCAACGAATGCCATCCTTCCTTTGTATTTGCTTAACTGTGCCAGCCTTAAATGAGGGCAACTTTGCCTTCAGCTGTAGTGATCTTTCCTTCCTTAAAGAGCCAACCCATACCGAGCAGAGTCTCTTCCTCAGAAATCTTAGCAGCCTTGGCAATCTCCTTGACGGTGAGAGCCTTCTCTGCTGTTGCAAGTGCCTGATAAACATCACCTGCCTTGAAACCAACATTCTCAGCGTTGTATTCTACGGCTACTGCCTTTGTTGCGCAAGCCTTCTTGCAAGTTGTCTTCTTAGCTGCTGTAGTCTTCTTTGCTGCAGTCTCTTTTGTTGTTGTTTTCTTTTCTGCCATAATTCTCTATATAATTAATATTCTCTCGTATTATTTAGAATAATTTTAATTATTCCGCTGCAAAATTAGATATAATTTTATTATTACACAAGAAAATATGATATTTTTTTATTGTATTATGTATTATTCTTGACGTAGGTCAACCTTAAGTTGCAGTTCTTCAAGCTGTTTGGGGTCAAGTTCGCCTGGAGCGTCGAGCATGACGTCGCGTCCACTGTTGTTCTTCGGGAACGCTATGCAGTCGCGAATACTGTCGAGTCCTGCCATGATGCTCACAAAGCGGTCGAGACCGAATGCCAAGCCTGCATGGGGAGGTGCTCCATACTTGAAGGCGTTGATGAGGAAGCCAAACTGTGCCATTGCCCTTTCGGGGGTGAAGCCAAGTATCTTGAACATCTTCTCCTGCAGTTTGCCGTCGTGGATACGCAGGCTACCGCCGCCCACCTCTATGCCGTTGCACACAAAGTCGTATGCCATGGCTCTCACCTGTTCGGGATGCTCGTCGAGCAGGGGTATGTCAGCAGGGTTGGGCAGTGTGAACGGGTGGTGGGTTGCCATCAAGCGTTCTTCCTCGTCGCTCCATTCGAAGAGGGGGAAATCCACTATCCAGAGGCACTCAAACTTATCCTTGTCCCTCAGTCCGAGACGGTCGCCCATCTCAAGTCGCAGTGTGCACAGCTGTGTGCGTGTCTTGTTGGCCTTGTCGCCACTAAGTATCAGTACGAGGTCGCCGTCCTTGGCTCCCATCTTCTCCTTCACCTTCAGCAGCACGTCTTCGCCATAGAACTTGTCAACGCTCGACTTGATAGTGCCGTCCTCGTTGTATTTGATATATACGAGTCCCTTTGCGCCCACCTGCGGACGCTTCACAAAGTCGGTGAGTTGGTCGAGTTGCTTGCGGGTGTAGTTGGCGCAACCTGGTACGCAGATACCTCCGATATACTCTGCCTGGTCGAAGACAGTGAATGTGCCGGTCTTCATCACGTCCATCAGTTCGACAAACTCCATACCGAAGCGAAGGTCAGGCTTGTCGCTACCGAATCGGCGCATAGCCTCATGCCAGGTCATCTGCTGCAGTTTAGCAGGCAGTTCCACTCCGCGCACCTCCTTGAAGAGATGGCGTGCCATATCCTCAAACAGGCTGATGACATCCTCCTGATCCACAAAGCTCATCTCGCAGTCGATCTGTGTGAACTCAGGTTGGCGGTCGGCTCTGAGGTCCTCGTCGCGGAAGCACTTGGCAATCTGGAAATAGCGGTCGAATCCGCTCACCATGAGCAGCTGCTTCAATGTCTGCGGACTCTGCGGCAGTGCATAGAACTGTCCGGGATTCATGCGCGAAGGCACTACGAAGTCGCGTGCGCCCTCGGGGGTTGAACCAATCAATATCGGTGTCTCCACCTCGATGAAGTCCTTTGAGTCGAGGAAATTGCGTATGAGGATAGTCATACGGTGACGCAGTTCGAGATTCTTGCGCACGGCATTGCGGCGCAGGTCGAGATAGCGGTATTTCATGCGAATGTCGTCGCCGCCGTCGGTATTGTCCTCGATGGTGAACGGGGGAGTGATACTCTCGCTCAGCACATTCAGACTTGAGGCGATGATTTCAATATCGCCGGTGGGCAGGTTCTTGTTCTTGCTTTCACGCTCGTTCACTGTTCCTTCCACCTGTATGCAGAACTCACGTCCCAGTTTGTTGGCACGTTCGCAAAGTGCTTTGTCTATAGCTTCATTGAACACCAACTGTGTGATGCCATATCTGTCGCGCAGATCGACGAATGTCATTCCGCCCATCTTTCTTGTGCGCTGCACCCATCCGGCAAGTGTCACCACCTGTCCGGCATTAGAGAGTCGAAGCTCTCCACAAGTATTACTTCTATACATTTTTCAATCTTTCAATCTTTCAATCTTCAATTTTCAATCTTTCAATCTGTCAATCTTCAATTTTCAATTTTCAATCTTCAATTTTCAATTTTCAATTTTCAATTTTCAATTTTCAATTTTCAATTTTCAATCTTCAATTTTCAATTTTCAATCTTCAATTTTCAATTTTCAATTTTCAATTTCTTTTTAACCACTCTGCCACGTTCTTCTCTATTCTTGCCGCAATGTCGCCAGCCTCGGCAGCCTTGTCGAAGGTCTCCCCGGTGATGTGCTCGTAGAGCTCGATATATCTTTCGCTCACGCTCTCGGCATATTCGTCGGTGATTTCGGGCATGGTCTGTCCTGGCTCGTTCATGAAGTTGTGCTCAATGAGCCACTGGCGCACAAACTCCTTTGAGAGCTGCTTCTGAGGCTCACCCTTTGCCAGTTTCTCCTCATATCCGTCGGCATAGAAGTAGCGGCTTGAGTCGGGAGTGTGAATCTCGTCGATGAGATACACCTTACCGTCGCGCTTGCCAAACTCATACTTGGTGTCAACGAGGATAAGTCCCCTCTTGGCAGCAATCTCCTGACCGCGGGCAAACAGTTTGCGGGTGTAATCCTCCATCTGCTCATAGTCCTCCTTGCCAACGATGCCCTGGGCGATGATTTCCTCCTTTGAGATATTCATGTCGTGACCCTCGTCGGCCTTGGTGGTGGGAGTGATGATAGGCTCGGGGAATCTCTCGTTCTCCTTCATTCCGTCGGGCAGGCGCACTCCGCATATCTCCCTGCATCCGTTCTTGTATTCACGCCAAGCCGATCCGGTGAGGATAGAGCGGATAATCATCTCCACGCGGAATCCCTCGCACTTGAGTCCCACTGTCACCATTGGGTCGGGAGTGGCAAGCTTCCAGTTGGGGCAGATGTCGCTTGTGGCGTCAAGAAACTTTGCCGCAATCTGGTTGAGCACCTGTCCCTTGAACGGAATTCCCTTGGGCAGAATAACGTCGAATGCAGATATTCTGTCGGTAGCAACCATAACCATCAGGTCGTCGTTGATGTTATACACGTCGCGCACCTTTCCGTGGTACACGCTCTTCTGTCCCTCAAAATTGAAGTCAGTTCTTGTTAATGCTTTCATTGTCTTGTATTTTTTGTTTTTCGTTCTTTTCGTATGCGTTCACTATTCGTGTCACAAGCTTGTGGCGCACGATGTCCTTCTGTCCTAATTCCACCACACTGATACCCTCTATGTCGTGCAGTATCTCAAGCGCCTCCTTCAGTCCGCTCTTGGTGTGGATGGGCAGGTCAATCTGTGTCATGTCGCCTGTGATGATCATCTTCGAGTTCCATCCCATTCTTGTCAGAAACATCCTTAGCTGTGCGCAGGTGGTGTTCTGGGCCTCGTCGAGGATTACGATGGCATCGCTGAGTGTGCGTCCTCGCATAAAAGCCAATGGGGCTATCTGTATCACATGCTTATCCATCATGTCCTGCAGTTTTGCTGCCGGGAGCATATCCTCAAGAGCGTCGTATAGCGGTTGGAGATAAGGGTCGATCTTGTCTTTCATGTCGCCAGGCAAGAATCCCAGTTTCTCTCCGGCTTCTACGGCAGGGCGACTGAGAATAATCTTCTTGATGGTCTTTTCCTTCAGGGCTTTCACTGCTAGGGCTATGCTCAGGTAGGTCTTACCCGTTCCTGCAGGGCCCACGGCAAACACCATGTCGCTGCGGTTGAAGGCGTCCACCAGTTGCTGTTGCTTCTCGCTGCGTGGCTTCACTGGTTTGCCTGCCATGGTATATACTACCACGCCCTCGGGCATCTCGTTGCTTGTTTTGCCGCCCTTGACGATTTCGAGTATGTCCTCTTCACCTATATGGTTAAACTTGAGCACATGTCGTCTTATGGTTTCGATGTTTTCCTCGAAGGCGCACATCTGCTCTTCGTCGCCCAACACTCGTATGACATTGTCGCGTGCCACAATTCTGAGTTTCGGGAACAATGCCCTTATCATCTGCAGATGAGTGTTGCCTGCCCCATAGAGAATCACGGGGTCAATATCTTCGAGTACTATATGTTTCTCAATCAATGTTTCTACCTTTTTATATTGTTATATTCTGAAATTTGCTGCAAAATTACATCAAATCAATCACACTACAAAATTTTTCCGCTTATTTTTGTTGTTTTATCCAGAAAAAGAAGTACCTTTGCACAAAAATACGAAGAAAATGAAGATTACCAAGAAGAGATACCTGCAAGGATTTGCCGCCACGGTGGCTTTTCTTGCGCTTGTGAGAGTAGTTTTTCCAGGTGTGGCTCGATCGCAGTCGCCATGTGATGTGTCCGTTGCCGACACTACGTTGTGTGCCAAGGCAGATTTGTCGGCCTTGCCTCATGTGTCCGATGGTAGGGGAGCTGCCAAATGGTATAATGCCGACGGCAGCCTCGTCAAGAACAGGATATACAGTGTGCCGGCATTCAAGACCACCTTCCCCGACAGCAACAGTGTGCAGATGGTGGCAGCCAAGAAATACGGTGTCTCGCTCGTTAAAAACCGCAAGGAGGCGGAACAGCGCAAGAAGGAACTCGTCTTTGTAGGGGCCAATCCGTATTTTCATATCGACAAGCTCAACAACAGTATTCCCTATCTCGTTCCGCGAGCCTCGGTCTTGCTTCAAGACATCGGCAAGGCATTTTTCGACTCGCTTACCATCAAGGGCATCCCCCTTCACAAGATTATTGTCACGAGTGTGCTTCGCACCCAGGATGATGTGCAGAAGTTGCGCAATCGCAACATGAATGCCACCGAGAACAGTTGCCACCTCTATGGCACCACCTTCGACCTTTGCTACAACCGCTATATAACAGTGGAGGACCCCGAAGGCCCCGCCCGTCGTGCCGTGCGCAACGACACGTTAAAGTGGGTGCTCTCCGAAGTCCTCCGCGACTTTCGTCAGCAAAAACGCTGTTATATTAAATATGAGGTGAAGCAAGGTTGCTTTCACATGACAGTCAACTGACGCCTTTTTTTTAGTCCTCGTCAGCTATCTCCAGCCCATCGGCATCCTCGTCCAGTCCTTCGCTGAGATTGAAGGTGGTGCGGTAGGTGTTCTCATCGAGGTCCTCGTCGTTGAAGTCGCTAGGCTCATCCATCTCCAAGTCGTCCTCGTCGATGTCGTTGTATGTGTCCTCTGGGATTTCGTCTTCGTCGTGGGGCTGCAACTTCAAGCGCAATTTCTCCTGCTGCGGTTTCACCTTTACGAAGATGGCCTCCGTCCATGTGCCCTTAGGCACTTCGAGCACCTCGAATCCGTCGTTCACCTTCTTGTCGTACATGCCACCTGGCTTGTGCAGGCGGTTGCTGGGCAATGTGGTGGTCGAGATGTCAAATCCGCTCTCGATGATGTCTCTCACACTCTGCGACAGAGAGTCCCAACCGCCTCCGAAGTTGCGTCCGAGCACCTCGCACAACTTGGCAGCCGAGATATGGGTGATGTTCTCGTAGCTCAGGTCCGACACTCTCGCGATAGGGCGTTTCTTGATAGCCCACACGATTTTGTTCTTCTCGTCAAACGTGATGATGGTGATCTTGTATCCCATCTTCTCGTATTTGCCCTTGAGCAAGGCAGCGTCGTCCTTCAGTTCTTCAAGCAGGAATGCCGTTTTGATTATTTCCACGTATTTCCTGATGTTCTCCTTGGCTTCAACATCCTTGTCAATACCGTCCAACATTCTGAAAATGTCATTCTCCTGGATATCCCATACATTACTCTTTGTGAGAGTTTTCAAGCTTAAAGCTTTTTTGTTGCCTTCTTGTTTCATTTATTCCTTTTTTTTCTCGTTTCTCTTTAATTGTGGGTGCAAATGTAAGTACTTTATTTTATTTAACCAAGATTTTATGCGTTTTTTTTGGTTGTTAGCCTCAAATTTATTACTTTTGCACTGTAAAAAAGTAAAAATACGACCTTATGGCACAACCATTGGCAGAAAGATTGAGACCTCGGACGCTTGACGACTATATTGGTCAGAAGCATCTTGTAGGTGAGGGTGCGGTGCTTCGCAAGATGATCGAGGCAGGGCGCATCACCTCTTTTATATTATGGGGCCCGCCGGGTGTCGGCAAGACCACCTTGGCGCAGATAATAGCCAACAAGCTCGAGACGCCATTTTTCACACTCAGTGCAGTGACGAGTGGAGTGAAGGATGTGCGCGACGTGATTGAGAAGGCCCAGAAGGGGCGTTTCTTCAACGAGGCGTCACCCATTCTCTTCATCGACGAGATACATCGTTTCAGCAAGTCGCAACAGGACTCGCTTCTCGGAGCCGTAGAGAGGGGCATTGTCACTCTCATCGGAGCCACCACCGAGAATCCCTCCTTCGAGGTCATTCGTCCGTTGCTGTCGCGATGCCAGCTATATGTGCTCAAGTCGCTCGACAAGGACGATCTCCTGCAGTTGCTCGACCGTGCCATTCACACCGATGTGATGTTGCGTGAGCGACATATCGAACTCAAGGAGACCGCCGCCATGATACGCTATAGCGGCGGCGACGCGCGCAAGTTGCTCAACATCCTCGAACTTGTGGTTGAGGCTGCGCCCCAGGGGGATGTGGTTATAACAGACGAAATGGTGGTCAATCGCTTGCAGCAGAATCCCCTTGCCTACGACAAGGATGGCGAGATGCACTACGATATCATCTCGGCATTTATCAAGAGTATCAGGGGCAGCGACCCCGATGCCGCCCTCTATTGGCTTGCACGCATGATTGAGGGAGGCGAGGACCCTAAGTTCATAGCCCGTCGCCTTGTGATTAGTGCCTCCGAGGACATCGGACTTGCCAATCCCAATGCCCTCCTGCTTGCCAATGCCGCATTCGATGCCGTCAACAAGATAGGGTGGCCCGAGGGCAGGATTCCGCTTGCCGAGGCAACGGTTTATCTGGCTACGAGCGAGAAGAGCAACAGTGCCTATCTCGCCATCGACAAGGCACTCGACCTCGTGCGTCGCACCGGCAATCAACCCGTGCCTCTCCATCTGCGCAATGCCCCCACCAAGCTCATGGCCGACCTTGGCTATCACGATGGCTATCTCTATCCCCACGATTATCCCGGCCACTATGTTGCCCAGCAGTATATGCCGGATGCATTAAATGGACATCAGATATGGCAACCACAGCCGCACTCCGCTGCCGAGGCGAAGATCTTTGATAGAATTGAAAAATTTAAAAATTAAAAAATTAAAAAATTAAAATATTAAAGTATTAAAGAATGAAGATTGTAGTATTAGATGGCTATGGAGTTAATCCTGGCGATCTGTCATGGGAAACTCTTGAGGCCCTCGGTGATGTGGAGGTATATCCACGCACCGCCCCGGAAGACGTTATCGACCGCTGTTTTAATGCGGAGATAATACTGACAAACAAAGTAGTGATTAACAAGCAAATCCTTGTGTCATTGCCACGCCTTAAGTACATCGGTGTCCTTGCCACAGGCTATAACGTCGTTGATGTTGACACGGCATCCGATCTCGACATCATCGTCACCAACATTCCGGCATATAGCACCGACAGTGTGGTGCAGATGACATTTGCCCACATCCTTACGATGACCAACAGGGTGGAGCACTACACTCAACAGAACCGTAATGGCAGGTGGAGCTATAATCCCGACTTCGTTTATTGGGACACACCGCTTATCGAACTTGCCGGTAAGACGATGGGTATTGTCGGTCTTGGCAACATAGGCATGAAGGTAGCCCAGCTCGCGCGTTGTTTCGGTATGGAGGTATATGCCTTCACGAGCAAGGCGTCGTCCTTATTGCCCGAAGGCATACAGAAGACAACATTCGAGGGCCTGCTCTCTGTGAGCGACATCCTCTCTCTCCATTGTCCGCTCAACCGTTCTACTCGCGAGATGATCAATGCCTCATCCCTTGCCAAGATGAAAGAGGGCGCATTGCTCATCAACACCGGTCGTGGACCTTTGGTCAACGAGGCTGATGTGGCTGAGGCTCTGCGTAGCGGACATCTTGGCGGCTATGGTGCGGATGTGATGTGCCAGGAGCCCCCGGCTGAAGACAACCCGCTGTTCTCTGCCCCCAATGCCTATATCACCCCGCATATTGCTTGGGCTACATTCGAAGCTCGCAAGCGGCTTATTGCTATTGCCGTGGGCAACGTGAAGGCCTTCATCGACGGCAATCCTGTTAGTGTCGTAAATTAGATTTCAGGGATTTTGCGGAATATGCAGCGCAGATAGCGGTTATGCCTGTTCCTGTTGACCATCTTGTGACATCGTCAGGGATGTAGGTAGAGGCATACACCGCGCCCACCATTGCCACGTGCGATGCAAAGTATGTGATGAGTTTGCCGCTCTGTTTCAGTCCGTATCTGAAGTGCAGGCAAACGCTGTTGATAGTCAGTTCGGCGGCATAGGCCATCGTCAGTCCGACACCCGTTCCCGTGAGTCCGCCGTATGTATATCCTGCTATCACTCCTGCTATAGTCATCAGGTAAGAGAGGCTTTCGAGACATATGTATATCCTTGAGTCGCCTTTCGCCAACATGACATAGCTCACCGGCAGGCATGCCGACTTGCACATCATCGTCAGGGCAGTGGCTTGCGCCATAGGAATGGCAGCATTAAACTTTTCGCTGAACAGCACTGGAACGATAGTGGGCAGCAGCAGTATGAAGACACACATCATAGGTGATATCAGAGTGAGCGACACCTCGGTTTGGTAGTTCACCAATTGGTTGATTTTGGTGATGTCGTTATTCACTGCCGACAGTCTTGGGTAGTAGTCGGATTCTAACGACGTAAAAAACAATCCTGCATAGGTGATGGCCAGCAGGTAACCCGCGTTATATAGTCCCACAGTGTCGAGGTCGGCCTTTACATTCAGGTATGCCCTGATTATCAGTTCCGATGCACTGCCTATAGCCATTGCCGTTACGAATGCCAACCCGATTCTAACCATTGGTCGTCCTTCGGCAATGAGTCTTTTCCATCTGCCATACCACATTCGCCAGTTGCCAATCCGTGGCTTAACTGTCGCAAACGAGTAGAAGATCGTGGCAATCATGGTGACCATGGCTATGAGCCCGATGATAGGCACGATGGCAGCCTGGTTGAAGAAATATAGTAGGGGAGCTGTGATCACCAATGCTCCGAATGCAGTTATCATCTGTATCACCGCCAATGCCTTCAGTCTGTGCAGTCCCTTCAGTATGGCTGTCTCTCCGGCAGTGATTGCCATCAGGGCCAATGAGGGAGAGAGAAGCAGATAGTGCAGCGAGTGGTCTCCCCACGTGAAGGTCAGTTTGTCAATCCACTTGCTCGACAGGGCGCATATCGCCATTCCTGTCAATGCAGCCAACAGCGACCATGCCCTTATGATGGCGGCATATCTCTCTATTCCAGCCTGGTCGCCTCTTTCCTTGCACGCGGCAATTTCCCTGACACCGCTATACGCAAGTCCCATACTTGTAGCTTGTGATAAGAATATGACCGTAGAATTGAGCAGCGACATCATCCCCATACCCATAGTGCCGAGCAAGAGGGCGGTAATCTTGTTGCGTATGACTCCAGTCATCACGCTTATTCCCTGGATACTGCCAAATATTCCGGTGTATTTTACAATTTGGGTATATATGTTATTATTATTGCTGTCCATACAATAAATAACGCATTCTCACGTTTTTTATTATATAATATTATGTGAATATGGAAAAAAAAGATACTCAATCACTTCCGATAGTAAGTTTTATCATTGTTTATCACAATGAGGATGTCGATGTGCTTTGCCGGTGTATCGACAGTGTCCTCGCCCTGTCCCTCAGCCGTTCCGAGAGGGAGTTGATAATTGTTGACGATGGTTCCGACTATAGTCCGATGAACGAACTCCTGCGTTATGGCGACGACATCATCTATGTGCGCAAGCCCCATGGCGGCAAGAGCACGGCTCGCAATCTTGGCATCTCAGTGTCTGTTGGCAATTACATCCAGTTTGTCGATGCCGCCGACTCTCTTGTGCCTTCAGCCTATGAGCGTTGTCTTGATGTGGTGAGATATAATTCGCCCGACGCAGTGTTGTTTGACATCTGCCAATCGCTTCAGGCCAACGACGTCAACTTATCCGAGCCTCTGGGACCTGTGGGCGGTGCTGAGTATATGCGTCACACCAATCTCCGTGCCCGGGCGTCGGGTTATGTCTTCAGCAGGGCGATACTTCATGACTTGCGCTTCACACCTTATATTATTAATGAGGATGAGGAGTTCACACCCCAACTCATCCTTCGTTGCGAACGCCTGTTCCATCTTGGGGTGAAGGCTTATTGTATTAGCGAACAAGGGACAAAGCTCTCACCGTCGAATGACATTAAGTTCAACCTGCGCACGCTCGACGATGCCGAACAAGTCATCATGCGCCTTTTCCGTCTCAGCGAGCGTCTGCCCCATGCCGACCGCATAGCCCTTCGCCGTAAGGTTGACCAACTCACGATGGATTATCTTCTCAATACCATCTACACAACCCGTTCGCTCAAGAATCTGCGCGAGCGCATTTCTCGCCTTGAGCCCCTTGGCCTCTTCCCCTTGCCCGACCGTTCCTACACCAAGCGCTACAGTTTATATCGCCGCATGCTCAACAACAGCATAGGCCAGCGCTTGCTTATTGTCGCACCACAATTCGGAAGATTTGCTGTCTAAATCTTCCGAGGTTTTTATTTTCCGTATTTCTCAATCAAGACGTCGGCCTGGGCATCGCCGAGATCCTTTGCCTTGAGGAGATTGCCAACACCCTGCACCTTGTCGCCCTTGAGACATTGGGCGAGACCGAGGAAGAGATAACCGTCACTGGAGTCGGGGAAGAGACGTATGCACTCCGAGGCTGTCTCGATGGCTTGGTCGAGCAGGTGAACCCTTATCTGCAACGAGGCTTTCTCCGAACGATAGAGCAGGATGTCGGGCGACTTGTCGATGGCCTTGTCGAGGTCGTTGAGAGCCTGCTGGAAGAGGCGCGCCTTCACCTCTACCTGAGAGCGGATATAATAGAACTCACTGTTGACCTGGGATATCATGAGATTCTCGTATTCATTGTAGTCGTTGACGGCAAGGCGATATTTGCCCGACTCGGCGAGAGCCTGCGCGCGGGCGTAGATATACGGAGCTGCCTCCTTGAGATAGGGCTTGGAGAACGTAGCCACGGCACTGTCGAGAAGGGCGAGACAGGCGGTGGTGTCGTTGAGTTGCTCCTTGCAGCGGGCTGCGCCATAGAAACATTCGGCTGTGCGACCGCCCTTGCCGATGACATCCTGGAAGGCGGCATAGGAGTCGGCATATCTCTTGCACGCAAAGAGCAGTTGGGCCTTCTGGGTGAGATAGGGCAGTTGGGGGTCGAGGGCAACAGCCTGTTCGGCCTGTTCGAGGGCTTGCTCGTAGGACCATGCATGCGACGCACTGTCGTAGAAGTAGATGAGGTTCTGATACATCATCTTGGCATAGTTGTAGCGAGCCTCCGCCTTGTCGGTGGCATTGTCGATGGCGAGTTTCATGTATTTGTCGGCCTCGGGATAGTTGTCCTGTGCCGCCATAATCTGAGCCTTGTAGCTATAGCCGTCGGGAGCCTGTGGGAACTTGGCAATGAAGTCGTCAACCAAGCCTACAAAGCTCTGGGCATCGCCCAATGTGCTGGCGAGATAGAGAGTGAGAATGGCCTGGTCGAGTTCGTCGGGAAGGTCTTTCTTGATGGATGTGGCTTTGAGAGCGGGGTCGTTGAGACTCAGTCCCGTCATCTTCAGACCGGTGGCAAAGGCAGCGCCGACGGCATATTGCGTGGTGTTGTCGTCGGAGGATGACTGCTGCTGTATGCCCACGACCTCGCCATTGGCGTTGAGGTAGGGGCAGCCGACGGTGTTTTCGGGGGCAGTGGCTTCGAGGGTGTAATAGTCGTAGTCGTTCTGCACCTTCTGCACCGACTTCACCTTTGCGGCGGTGCAACTATATGCGTTCTTGGCATTGTAGGGCAGCAGCCACAGCGAGGTGTTCTCAACGGCGGCAGGGGCAGTGCGCAGTGTCTGGCACTTGGTGGCATCCACCCTGAACTTGGCGATGTCATACACGTCGTTGGCACCGATGATGCTTTTCACCTCGTATTCCTTGCCCATGGCGTCGATGACGACTGCCTTGGCGGCACCGCGGAAGGGGGTGTAGCTGCTGACGGCAACTCCGTCGGCTGTGATGAAAAAGCCATTGCCACTGCCGATGAGACTACCGTCGGCATTGAATGTCTTTAGTGTGAACACGGCCTTTGAGGCCTTCTTTACCCATTTGTCCGGTTGGGCATTTACCATGCAGCACACGCAGGCTGCAAATAATATCATAATAATCTTCTTCATATAATATTAATTCCTAATTCCTAATTCCTCATTCCTAATCCCCAGCAGCGCCTTAGCATTGCTGATCGCCGCCTCGGTGATGTCGCTGCCGCTGAGCATCTGGGCAATCTCGTTGACGCGCTCGTCGGGAGAGAGCACTTGCATGCGACTGACGGTGCCGTCGGCGGTGTCTTCCTTATATACCTTATAATGAGTGGCTCCGAGGGCTGCAATCTGGGGCAGGTGGGTGATGCTTATCACCTGGCGCTCCTTGTCGCCCATCTCCTTCATTATCTGTGCCATCTTCTCGGCAATCTTACCACTCACACCCGTGTCGATCTCGTCGAAGATGATAGTGGGCAGTTTGACAGCTCCGCTTATCATTGCCTTCAGCGACAGCATAAGACGTGCAATCTCGCCGCCCGACGCTACCTGCGCCACTTGTTGCAGGGAGCCGTTCTTGTTGGCACTGAAGAGGAAGTCGATGGTGTCCTGACCGTTGGCATTGGGGATGCATCGGGTTAACTGTATCTCGAAGCGTACGTTGGGCATTCCCAGCGACACGAGGCGCTGCATCACTTCGGCCTGTATGCCCTTGGCGGCTTTGGCTCGCTTGGCAGTCAGGGTGTCAGCCAGTCGGCAGCATTTAGCCGTGGCCTTGTCAACCTCGCCCTGAAGCTGAAGCAGACGGTCGTCGATATTCTCGATGTCGCCCAACTTGCGCTTGAGGTCGTCGCGCATGGCGATGAGCTCGCCAACGCTCTCCGCGTGATATTTCTTTTCGAGGTCGTAGATCTTGTCGAGACGGCTGTTGACCATGTCGAGGTCGGAAGGATTGAAATCCACCTCTCCCAACTGGCTGCTTATCTCCTGGGCGATGTCCTTGAGTTCGATATATGCCGACTCCATGCGCGATGACAGTTCGCCGGCGATGGGCAGCACGTTTGCCACCTGACTGAGTGAGGTGCGGGCAGAGCGCAGACGGGTGATGACGCCAGTGTCGTCGTCAGAGAGCGAGTTGTCGGCATCATAGAGTGCCGACTTGATCTCCTCGGAGTGGCTCATGCGCTCAGCCTTCTGTTCGAGGTCCTCCTGCTCGCCATCCACAAGGCGGGCGGCATCGAGTTCGTCATACTGATACTGCATGAAGTCGGCCTGGCTGCGGTTGTTCTCTATCTCATCCTTCACTCGCTTGAGCTCCCTCTCCTTGTCCTTCATCTCGGTATATGCAGAGCGATACTTATCCAATTCGTAGTGGTCGTTGGCTATGATGTCAATCACGCTGAGCTGGAAGTCCTGGCGACCGAGAAGCAGGTTCTGGTGCTGGCTATGCACGTCGATGAGACTCTCGCCCAACTCCTTGAGAAGGGATAGGGGCACGGGCGTGTCGTTGATGAAAGCGCGGCTCTTGCCGGCGGCGGTTATCTCGCGGCGCACTATGCAGTCGGCGGCATCATAGTCGATGTCGTTGTCGGTGAAGAACGACTGCATGTCGTCATATCGGGTGAGGTCGAAGTGTGCCTCCACGATACATCTGTCGGCACCTGAGCGAATCATCTTGGAGTCGGCACGCTGCCCCTTGAGCAGTCCGATGGCTCCGAGCACGATGCTCTTTCCGGCTCCTGTCTCGCCAGTGATGACTGAGAAGCCGGGGAAGAGGTCGATGTCGAGTTCCTCGATAATCGTGAAATTCCGTATGTATAAATGTCTAATCATTTTTTTTATTTCCTTACTTTCTCCCACGCGTCGTTTTGCGAAGCGTTGATGGATGAGAGGATATCGTAAATTGACTCTTTTTCCTTTTGCGTGCCCTTGCCCTTGTATATGTTTGCGAGTTCGTCGCGCTTGTAGTCGGTCCATATTTGGGGTAGCAGGCTGAGCGGTTTGTTGGAATGTGCCACCTTGAGACCTTCCTCCAAGGCGGTGGATATGTTGGTGCGCCCTCGCTCCACGTTGTTGGCCATCTCGTCGAGACCCTTGCGGTAGTAGTCGTACTGCAACTGGCGGAAGGGCTTCATGCCCTCGTCGAGATAGTCGTTGATGATGGCGAAACGGTTGCGACTGTCGTCGAAGGCCTTCCAGCCGGGGAAGGTGAGGTTCTGGGCGTTGTTGGTGAGGTTCATGCAACGCTGTAGTATGTCGGTGCCGCCAAGGGGCGAGAAGCTGTCGAGGTCGAGACCGATGATGAGGTAGGCATAATATGCCATGAGGGCGGTGAGCTGGTGGTCGATCATCTCCTCGTTGAAGTTGAGTTGGTCGAATTCGGCGTATTCGAAGTTGAAATTGTTGTCGGTGTTGTTATAGAGGGTTGTGGTGTATTGGGAGTTATATACGGGTCGGTTGGCCTGGATGAGCGCAGTACACTCGAATGTGTTGGACATCTTGTCATACTTGTTGACGGTGATGTTGAAGTTGCATACTATCCTTTCGTTTTTCTGAAACTGTAATTCGGTCCATTGGCGGTCGTTGACAAACTGCTCGAGGTTTTGTTGCAGGTTGTCGAATACACTTTTGTCGGTCACGCCCACTTTCTGGGTGTTAATATTTATCTTTGCCTGCAACTCCTGCGCCATGCAGTTGAAGCAGACAAAGCCTCCTAATATCAGCGAAAGAATGTATATCTTTATATATCTCATTCCTAATCCCTCATCCCTAATCCCTAATTCCTAATTCCTCATTCCTAATTCCTAATTCCTAATTCCCCCAAAAGTTCCTCGATGATATCCGCCGCCACTTCCTCCTTGCTCTTTTTCGGAAAGACCTTGGAACCATTGCGTGAGATGATCTTGATTTGGTTCTCGTCGCTGCGGAAGCAGGTGCCCTCGTTGCGCAGGGAGTTGAGAACAATGAAGTCGAGGTTTTTTCTTTCGAGCTTCGACATGGCATTGTTGTCCTCGTCGTTGGTCTCAAGAGCAAAGCCCACGAGCGTCTGTCTGTCGCTTTTTTTACTTCCAAGTTCGGCGGCAATGTCGTGAGTGGGAGCGAGACGCAGGACGAGGTCGTCCTTCTCGCGCTTGATTTTCTTGTCGGCAACATGGTCGGGACGGAAGTCGGCCACGGCAGCGCACAGGATGGCTGCATCGCACGAGGGGAAGTGGGCCACGGCGGCATTATACATCTCCTCGCAGCTCTCCACATCAATACGAGTGATGCGGCTGTTGGCGGTGGAGAGAGCCACGGGTCCGGCTATCAGCGTCACCTCTGCACCCTTGGCGGCACATTCCTCGGCAAGGGCAAAGCCCATCTTGCCACTTGAGTAATTGCCTATGAAGCGCACGGGGTCAATCTTCTCGTAGGTAGGACCGGCAGTAATCATAATATGCTTGCCTTGAAGCGGTTGGGGAGATTGGTTGAAGTAATTATCGAGCACGTCAACAATCGCTTCGGGCTCCTCCATACGTCCCTTGCCTTCGAGTCCGCTGGCAAGAAATCCGCTTTGAGGTTCGATGATGATATTGCCGTATGACTTTATGGTCTCCATATTGTGTGACGTTGACGGATGGCGATACATGTCGAGGTCCATTGCCGGAGCCACGAACACCGGAGCCTTCATCGACAGATAGGTGGTGATGAGCATGTTGTCGGCAATGCCGTTGGCCATCTTGCCAAGTGTGGCAGCAGTGCAAGGGGCGATGAGCATGGCATCTGCCCATAGGCCGAGATCGACATGGCTATGCCATGTGCCGTCGCGCTGTGAAAAAAAATCGCTTATCACGGGTTTGCGGGTAAGCGTGGAAAGGGTGAGGGGAGTGATGAACTCCTTGCCCGAAGGAGTTATCACCACTTGCACCTCGGCACCCCTTTTTACAAGGCCACGAATTATATAGCAAGCCTTGTAGGCTGCTATAGAACCCGTGATGCCAAGAACAATCTTCTTACCTTTCAGCATACTGATTATATCATTCTGCTCTCACGCAGACGAATGCGTGTGAGTACTTGTTTTGTATTGTTTGTAAAGTCGCCTCCAAGCATCCAACTGAAATAGCCGGAGTCGTAGCGCAATACGGCAGCCACTTCCTCGCCTTTGTGCTTGCCGAAGTTGAACACCTCCACGCGCACGGGATTGCCATCCTTGTCGAGCACTGTTTGTCCTTTGGCGTCTTTCTTGTCAGCCCATACTATGCGTCCTGCAAAATCCACGTTGTCGTTTTGCTTTGAGAATTCGGCGAGGGCGTCCATGTCGTTGGCAAGACAGCGCTCGGGGTCTTCCTGATTCTCAGGTCGATACATGTCGAGCTGTCCCATCAGCACCCTGTATGTTGCCTCTGTGTCCTGGTCGGCACGGTGAGCCTCGAAATCCTCTTCCATCTTGCGTCCGCAGTAGAACTTGTAGGCTGCGGCGAGGTTGCGGCGTTCCATCTTCTTGAAGATGGTGCAGGCGTCGATGAGTCGGCATTTAGAGAAGTCGAAGTCGATGCCGGCACGCAGGAATTCCTCGGCGAGCATGGGGATGTCGAAGAAGTTGGAGTTGAAGCCGGCAAAGTCGCAGCCGGTGAACTCCTCGTTGAGCTTGGCTGCCACTTGCTTGAACGTCGGTTTGTCAGCCACGTCGGCATCCTTGATACCGGTGAGTTGTTCCACCACCTCGGGGATATGCTTCTCGGGGTTGATGAGCATGTCGCCTCGTGTCTCCTTGCCGTCGGGATACACCTTAATATATGATAATTGTATCACGCGGTCGTTGACCATGTCAAGGCCCGTGGTCTCGAGGTCGAAAATAACCAGTGGTTTCTGTATATTCAGTTTCATTAATCAGTCATCAATAATCAATAATCAGTCATCAATCATTAATCAGCATTGGCATCATCAGCATTAGTACATCCTGATCCTCGGGCTGCTCCGTCGGAACAACGAGACCGGCGCGACTGGGGTCGGCAAGTTGGATGTTAACCTCCTGAGAGTCGAAATTGCTGAGCACCTCAACAAAGACGGAGCCCTTGAAACCGATGCTCATCGGGCGACCGTTATACTCGCATGAGATACGTTCGGTGGCAGTCTTGTTGAAGTCGAAGTCCTCGGCGTCAAGCTGCATGATACCTCCTTCGATATGGAAGCGGATGAGGTTGGACGCGTCGTTGGAGAACGGTTGCACGCGCTTGATGGCTGCAAGCAGTCCCTCGCGATCCACGATGGCCTCATTGGTGTTGTTCTGCGGGATGACCGAGTTGTAGTTGGGATATCTGCCCTCGATGAGACGGCAGTTGAGAGTGCTGTTGTTGAATAGGACGATGGCGTTGCGGTCGTCGAATCTCATCACCACCTCGCTGTCGTCCTTCAGCAGCATGCCCTTAAGCAGGGAAGCCGGTTTCTTGGGAAAGATGAATGCGGCAGGCTGGTCGGTCTTGATAGAGAACAGACGGTTGCGCACTAACTTGTGGCCGTCGCTGGCAACCACCGTGAGGCACTCGTGCGAGGCGTCGAAGTATATACCGTTCATCACGGGGCGCAGTTCCTCCTGAGCCGTGGCGAAGATGGTGCGGTTGATGTTCTCAGACAGTTGACTGCTCTTGATGACTATCTCGTGGGCAGCGTCGCTGACACCCTGTGGCTGGGGGAAATTGTCGGCCGACTCGATGGGCAGGGCGAAATGTCCGTTGAGATAAGACACCTTGGCAGTGTTGGCCGACTTGTCAACCTCGAAGGTGATAGGTTGCTCGGAGAAGCCCTTCACAGCGTCGAGGATGTAATGACTGTCGATGGCAAAAGAATCGTTGGCATCACATTCCGTCAGTTCGAGCGGTGTTGACAGCCAGTTCTCCCCGTCGGAGGCAGTGAGATGGAGAACATTGCCTTCTGTTCTGAACACGAAGCAACCCAATATAGCAATAGGGTTCTTGCTGTTGATAACCCTTGACAGGGCGGAAAGTTTGCTGCTTAATGCAGTGCTGGATAATGTAAATCTCATGAGTTCGTATGATTTTTGTTTTTTTATTTCTCTAAATTGACTACAAAAATACAAAATATTTGGCATTATAGCAAAAATATTAGCCAAAAAGTTGCATAAATTAAAACTAATTTGTACTTTTGCGGTAGAATTGAGCAAAAATCACAATTTATATACAAAATAATTATGGAAATTACAGGAAAAATCATCGCCGTACTTCCGGCGCAGGGTGGCGTTTCACAGCGCACAGGTAATCAATGGAAATCACAGGACTATGTGATAGAGACACACGATCAATATCCCAAGAAGTGTTGTTTCCGTGTTTTCGGCGAAGAGAAAATAAACCAGTTTAACATTCAGTTGGGTGAAGAAATGACAGTGTCGTTTGATATAGATTCACACGAATATCAGGGCAGATGGTTTAATGATGTTCGCGCATGGGCGATAAACCGCAATGTGCAGGTGCCTGGTGCAGCTCCTGTCGCCCCCGTTGCAGCTCCCGCCGCAGACGCAGCTGCCGCTCCAGCAGCAGAGTCGCCATTCCCTCCACAGCAGCCTGCGGCCGAGGGTAGTGCTGATGACCTGCCGTTCTAAATTGAAAATTGAAAATTGAAGATTGAAGATTGAAAATTTAAGATTGAAAATTGAAGATTGAAGATTGAAAAATTGAAAGATAAAAAAACCTCCCGCGATTGCGGGAGGTTTTTTATTTATTCTTCACTCCAGTCCATCTTGGTCTGGCGAACGTAGGTCTTGTAGCGCTGCTGAGCCATCTTCTGTGCCTCGGCAAACAGCTCCTCAGCCTCGTCGGGATAAGCCTTCTTCACTGAGAGGTAGCGCACCTCACCCATGAGGAAGTCATGGAACTTGCTCCAATCGGGCTCCTTAGAGTCGAGAGAGAACGGGTTCTTGCCCTCGGCAGCGAGCTGCGGGTTGAAACGCCACAAGTGCCAGTAACCGCAATCAACGGCGCGACCTTCCTCAGCCTGGCTCTTACCCATGCCGCCCTTGGCCTTCAGACCGTGGTTGATACATGGAGCGTAGGCGATGATGAGTGACGGTCCGGGATATGCCTCAGCCTCGCGGATGGCCTTGAGGCACTGAGCCTGGTCGGCACCCATGGCAATCTGGGCTACATATACATAACCGTAGGTAGTGGCAATCATACCGATGTCCTTCTTCTTGATACGCTTGCCCTGAGCGGCAAACTGTGCGATGGCACCAAGAGGAGTGGCCTTAGAAGCCTGACCGCCAGTGTTAGAATATACCTCGGTGTCGAGCACGAGGATGTTAACGTCCTCACCGCTGGCGATAACGTGGTCGAGACCGCCGTAACCGATGTCGTAAGAAGCACCGTCACCACCGATAATCCACTGGCTGCGCTTTACGAGATAGTGGTCGAGGGTCTGAAGCTCCTGGCATACAGGGCATCCCTTGGCTGCGCTCTCGGCAATCAGCGGCTTGAGCTTGGCGGCAGCTGCCTTAGAGGCCTCTGCGTCGTCCTTGCCGGCAATCCACTCGCGGGCTGCTTCCTTGTATTCCTCAGAAGCCTTGTCGCTCTCAATCATCTTGTTGAGCAACTGTACAACGCGCTCCTTCATCTTCTTGTTACCGAGCACCATACCGAGACCGAACTCGCAGAAGTCCTCGAACAGAGAGTTGTCGAAGGCAGGACCCTGACCCTTGGCGTTGGTGGTGTAAGGAGTAGAAGGAATAGAAGCTGAATAGATAGAAGAGCAACCGGTAGCGTTGGCGATAATCTCACGGTCACCGAAGAGCTGAGAGATCAGTTTGACGTATGGTGTCTCACCGCAACCAGAGCAAGCTCCAGAGAACTCAAACAGAGGCTGTGCGAACTGAGAGTTCTTCACATTGCTCTTGATGTCAACGAGATCCTGCTTGCTGGTAACCTTCTTTGTGAGGTAGGTCCAGTTGGCTGCTTCCTTCTGCATATCAGCGTTGTCGGGATTGAACGGAACCATGGTGAGGGCCTTGCCGAGCTTAGGATTACCCGGGCAGACATCAGCACAGTTACCGCATCCGAGACAATCGAGAACAGAAGGTTCGATAACGAAGTGCATACCCTTCATGGCTGCAGGAGCCTTCATCTCGAGTGACTCACCCTGATAGCCAGCAAGTTCCTCATCGGTCATAACGAACGGACGGATGGCTGCGTGAGGACAAACGTAAGAACACTTGTTACACTGGATACAGTTGGCGGGGTTCCAAGAAGGAACGAATGCCTCTACACCACGCTTCTCATACTGTGCAGTACCGGTCATCCAAGTACCGTCAACAGTGTCGTGCTTAACGAAGTCAGACACCTTCAGCAGGTCACCAGCCTGAGCGTTGATAGGACGAACAAGCTCCTTAACGAATGCGGGTGCGTCGTCCTCCTTGACAGCGTCGTCGGGAAGGTTAGCCCATGCTGGGTCAACAGCGAGCACCTTGTACTCACCACCGCGGTCAACGGCAGCGTAGTTCATGTTGACAACGTCCTCACCCTTCTTGCCGTAAGACTTAACGATGAACTTCTTCATCTGCTCGATGGCAAGGTCAACGGGGATAACCTCAGAGATGCGGAAGAATGCCGACTGGAGGATGGTGTTGGTGCGGTTGCCCAGACCAATCTCCTGTGCAATCTTGGTGGCGTTGATATAATATACCTTGATATTCTTCTGGGCGAACACGCGCTTCACCTTGTTAGGAATGAAGTTGATGAGCTCCTCGCCGTCGAAGATAGTGTTCAGCAGGAACGAACCGTTCTGGCGGATACCACGTGTGACGTCGTACATGTGCAGGTAAGCCTGTACGTGGCAAGCCACGAAGTTAGGTGTGGTGATCTGATAGGTAGAGCGGATAGGCTCGTCGCCGAAACGGAGGTGTGAGCAAGTGAAACCACCCGACTTCTTAGAGTCGTAAGAGAAGTAAGCCTGGCAGTGCTTGTCGGTGTTCTCACCGATAATCTTAACTGAGTTCTTGTTGGCACCAACAGTACCGTCGGCACCCAGACCGAAGAACTTGCACTCCTGGATTGACTGTCCACCGAGAGCCATCTCCTCAACCTCAGGCAGAGAGGTGAAGGTAACGTCGTCAACGATACCAACAGTGAAGTGGTTCTTGGGCTCGGGCAACTCAAGGTTGTTGAATACAGAGATAATCTTGGCAGGAGTAACGTCAGAAGAACCCAGACCGTAGCGACCGCCAACGATGAGAGGACGGTTCTCTACGTCATAGAATGCGCTCTTGACATCGAGATACAGAGGTTCACCCTCAGCTCCCGGTTCCTTGGTACGGTCGAGCACGGCGATACGCTTGCAGCTCTTTGGTACGGCAGCGAGGAGGTGCTTTACAGAGAACGGACGATAGAGGTGAACGCTCACCATACCCACCTTCTTGCCCTCCTTGAGCAGATGGTCGATAGCCTCGCGGGCAGCCTCAGTGGCAGAACCCATTAGGATGATAACATTCTCAGCATCCTCAGCTCCATAATAGTTGAAGAGGTGATACTCACGACCTGTGATCTCAGAGATCTTGCCGAGGTAGTACTCAACAACCTCGGGCACCTTGTCGTAGTACTTGTTGCAAGCCTCACGATGTGTGAAGAAGGTCTCGGGGTTCTCGGCTGTACCGCGGGTAACAGGACGCTCAGGAGAAAGAGCACGGTCGCGGAAGGCCTTGATATCTGCGGGGTCAACAAGCGGACGGATGTCCTCCTGGTCCATAACCTCAATCTTGTGATACTCGTGAGAGGTGCGGAATCCGTCGAAGAAGTTCACGAAGGGCACCCAAGTCTTAAGAGTAGCGAGGTGAGGCACAGCTGTGAGGTCCATAACCTCCTGTACAGAACCAGAGCAGAACATGGCAAAACCGGTCTGGCGGCAAGCCATAACGTCCATGTGGTCACCGAAGATACAGAGAGAGTGAGAAGCCAAGGTACGTGCCGACACGTCGAACACGCAAGGCAGCAGCTCACCTGCAATCTTGTACATGTTAGGAATCATGAGCAGCAGACCCTGCGATGCTGTGAAGGTGGTGGTGAGAGCACCAGCCTGCAGCGAACCGTGAACGGCACCGGCGGCACCGCCCTCTGACTGCATTTCCTGTACACTGACTGTCTGTCCCCAGAGGTTCTTTCTGGTACGGGCAGACCACTCGTCAACATGCTCCGCCATTGGAGATGACGGTGTGATAGGGTAGATGGCAGCTACTTCAGAGAACATATAGCTCACGTGAGCAGCAGCCTCATTACCATCACAAGTGATAAATTTCTTTTCTTTTGCCATTTTATTATAGATAAATTAAATGATTAATATCCTAATTTCAATTTTCAATCTTCAACCTTCAATTTTCAACCTTCAATCTTCAACCTTCAACCTTCAATTTTCAATTTTCAACCTTCAATTTTCAACCTTCAATCTTCAACCTTCAATTTAATAAAGGAATCCCAGCAGCCATAACGGTATCTGGTTTCCCCGTCCCACCTCGGTGTTGAACCGTGCATAGATGGTGTCCTGCCGGAATTTTTTCCTTTCCACGTCGAGGGCGTTGCAAATCTTGAACTTCAGTTTGTCGTCAACGATATAGAAATCGTCCTTAGCCCCTTGGTTGACCGTGTGGTCTTTCCACATCGTGTTGACGAAGAAGGTCTCCATCACGTCTTGCTTCTTCACAGCTATGGGGTAGATGGCATACATCAGATTGGTGTTGTGCATCATCACCTTCGACGGCTTCTTGGGGAATGAGCAGTGCGTAGGGTATATCATATTGATAAGCCTTGCGTCGGCAAGATACTTGATATAGTTCATCACTGTGGCGCGGCTTGTCTCTATCTCCTGTGCCAGCCAACTCACGTTAGGAGCCTTGTTGCCCTCGAGGGCGAGCAGGTAGAAGAGCTTCTTTATCTTTGTAAGATATTTCAGTTCGATTTGTTTTATTAGCAGTATATCGACCTCAGTCACCATGTTCATTGTCTTGAGCAGGTTCTCCGAGTAGTTGCGGTGCTCCTGAAAGAAGGGATAGAAACCGTGGTGGAGATAGTCCTGAAAATACGACTGCGGCGACACATAAGGCAGTATGTCCTTGACTATGCGCTCATGTGAGCCGAGGATCTCATCGAGGGTATATGAGCTGAAGTGGTTGCCCGTCTTGAGGTTGAGGAACTCGCGGAAGGAGAATCCCCTTAGGTTGTAGCTCTTGACGATACCGTTGAGCTCGGGGTTTTCCTCTTTCAGTCGCATCACGCTCGACCCTGTGAACACAATCTTGAGGTTGGGATAGAAGTCGTGGCACTTGCGCAGTTCGGGGCTCCATTCCGGGTGCTTGAACACCTGGTCGATCAGCAAGACCCTGCCTCCTTCATTGTAGAATTCACCGGCAAAGTCGGCTATGCCCCTGCCCTGGAAATAGAAGTTGTTCATATTCACATAAAGGCATTTCCGGTCGTTGACGTCAAAATGCTCCTTGGCATATTGTAGCAGGAACGTTGTCTTGCCAATGCCTCGGGTGCCTTTGATGCCGATAAGGCGGTCATTCCAATTGATTTCGTCCATCAGTTTCCTGCGGACGGTGGCATTGGTATGCTCCACCAAATAGGTATGTGTTCTGAAGAATTCTTCCATTTTTTATCCTACATCCTCATTTTTGGGTACAAAGTTAATAATAAATTTGGAAATTGCAAACTCTATATGGCAAAATATCAAAAAAAAATTGTAATTTTGCGCCCGAAATGGATATTTTGCCACTTTTTGTGGTATTTTAGTGATAATATTGGTAAAAATAGGAGTTATTTTATATGAGTAAGACATTACATATCTTCAATCCGGGGCACGACCTCGCGTTGGCTGCCGACATCGACAATTTCACACCTCCTCATGCAGCGCGTTCACTGCGTGCTTCGCTCGACTATCTGCCTGCACTGTGGGCCAAGGATGGCGACGTGGTGCTCGTGGGCGACGTGGCTCACGCCCGACGCGCTTTCACGAGGGTGGCTCAGCAGGTGGCTAAATACCGTCAGTGGCATGAGGCTGATGTGGAGTTTGTGGAGGAGCACGAACTAAGGCATATTGACATCTCGGAGGTGGAGCCTTGGGGATGGGACAGGTCGTTGGCTTATGACCTAAGACGCCATGGCATAGATGAGAGTCTGTTGCCGGATGCCGAGGAGCTTCGACGGGTGCGCGACGAGTCGCATCGCCGCACTGCCATGCAACTGCTTTCGAAGGTGAGCATATCCGAGGCGTTTGAGTGCTATACGCTCGATGAAATCCTATACATTATAAATAAATATAATAAGGTGGTGGTGAAGGCGCCTTGGAGCAGTAGCGGAAGGGGCATAAGATTTCTTGGAGACACAATCGACGACCATACCCGTGGGTGGCTGCGCAACACATTTGCCCAACAGGGCAGTGTGATGGTGGAGCCACTATATAATAAGGTGCTCGACTTCGGTATGGAATTTCGTCGCGGCAGCGACGGGGCGGTGGAGTATTTAGGACTGTCGCTATTCCAAACCGTTAATGGAGCATATACGGGCAATATGCTTGCTACAGAGGATGTTAAGCGTGATATACTGTCACGATATATCAGTCTCGACGAACTCGATGCCTTCACTGCCTCAGCCTGTGCCTATCTTGGCGACATACTCACCTACTCCGGGCACTTTGGCATCGACATGATGGCAGTGGAAGGAGGCAGGTTGGCTCTCGCTGAGATCAACCTGCGTCGCACCATGGGACACGTGGCCCTCGCCATATCACCTCTCGACGACGACGTGCGCCGTGTGATGCACATACAGGCAGGCAATATCTGCAAACTGTCGATTCACACGCCGCAGAGGTTGCAGTAGGGGCAGTGGGTGCATGCCGTGTCATCGTCGGTGCAGGCAAAGGGCACTGCGGGGTCGAATATCTCGGATATCATCGAGTGTACCTTATCCGTGAAGGCCTGGCGGTGTTTGGATACGTCGGTCACCTTCTCCTTCTCATACTCGACAGTAGGGTCGAAATCTTCGCCGGCAGAGTTTTGGATGTAGAGTAGGGCAGGCGACACCTCAAGACGGTCGGGATTCAGTGAGGGCGACTCATCCACAAGCAGCGAGTAGATGAACGACTGCAGGATATAGCCTTCGTTCTTATTGGTTTTCTTGCCAGTCTTGTAGTCGATGACGCGTATTCTCCTCTTGCCGTCAGCACACGTCACGCAGTCCATCCTGTCGATACGTCCTCCGATGGTGGTTGTCAACTCTCCTTCAGCAGTCTTCACGTTGATTTCTTTAATCACATTGTTCTCCAGTCCGAGGATAGAGAACGGGGCGAGACGGATGTCGATTTGTATGAGTTGCTTGATGTAGGTGATGATCACGCTTGCGTTGATGAGCTGAATACCATTCCCTGGGTGCATGATTTCGTTCACCACTCCCTTTATGTAACTGTCGTCGCTGAGCAGTTTGCTCAAGGTCTGAGCCTTTACCGAACGACCGTATGACTCGCTGATGCGCTTGTAGATTTCCTGTGCGGCATCGTGGAATATGTTACCGAATTTTGGGGCGTCAATTGTGCCGTCGTCAGCATCGTCTTCGGGTTCGATTATCTCCGCCACATAGCGATAGTAGAATCTCTTGGGGCATTTTGAGTAGATGTTGAGTGCACTGGGAGTGAACATGGCAGTGGCGCGCCCCGGGTTGAACTGTTTGTCAAATCGGTGGTGCAGTCGTCTCATCACCTCGTCGCTCTTTTCCTCGTTTTGGCGTGACATTGTGCTTGCCGACTGTGGCAGCAAGAGGTTTTGTCTTGCTATTGTCTTGCCGCTTTCCACAAGCATCTGGAGCATGAAGCGGCTCATCTCGCCTGTGGATGTAACGTCGGCGGCATTGTTATATACGAGGGTGATGTCCTCTGCCCTTTGCATGAGGCGATAGAAGTAGTAGGCATATATCGACACCTTGTTGTCGATGGTGGTCAGTCCGTGAGCCTTGCGCACGTTGTAGGGGATGAATGACGTGTCGTTCACTCCCTTGGGCATGTTGCCCTCATTGCAAGATAATACGAGCAGGTGCTTGAAATCGATGTTTCGGGTTTCGAGCACGCCCATAAACTGTACTCCCACTACGGGTTCGCCGTGGAAGGGGATGCTCGTGGTGCGTACTATCTCCGCGAAGAGTCGCATGAGGGTGCGGCGGTCCACAGCGAGGTCGCCATTCCCCACCAACTCGGATAATCTGTTTATTATGGTGTATGTGCGGAAGAGGGCCTCGGCTGTGAGGGGGTCCTGATTCGCTGTATTTGCCGTATTTTGCGTATTATTCGCCTGCGCCATTTCCTTTAGGCTGTCGATAGCCCAGGCGAGGAGTTGCTCATTGGTATATTCCTCGGCATGCTGGGCAGCGATGTCTTCGAGCAATGAGGCGAAATGAGTGTGTTGCAGGGGATAGCCCGTGGTGATGTTGATGTCAGTGGCTTCCTTGGGGATTGAGTGTATGACACCCTGCAGCAATGACTCGTCGCACATCACCACCGCCGTCTTTCTGCCGTCGGCAATGCGATCCCCCTCCTTCAGCCATTGGTTTACGTATCTCGCCTGCACATCCTCGGTTGTTGCCGAGGCGAAGGTGATGTTCTTCGGTTTGCTGAAGTTGCGGTAGATATCGCCGTCGGCAGTGTCGAGTTCGTTGGCGAAGTATGGCAGATACTGCTGGATATAGTGGCCTGCCTCGGTGTGGATGTAGTAGTCGTCGAAGTCCCAGTAGAACTTTGCCTTGCCTTCTTTCTGCAGTTTTGAGAAGAGTTGTTGCTCCACACGTTGCAGAACGTTGAATCCCACGAAGATATATCTTTCGAAGTCGAAGTTGACGCTCTCGTCATTCACTACCTTGCGATAGAGTGCTCCCTCGTAGGCAATGCCCTGTGCCGTCAGACGCTCGTTATACAGGCGGTAGATGTCGTGGAATCGGCTCCATATCTTCATAAACCGCTGTTTGAGTTCGGTGGTCTTGTCCTCACTGAAATTGCTGAAGAACAGTTTCAGCGTCTCCACCTGTTCTTTCGACAGATACGACACGTCGTCGAGTTCGTGCAGGTCGCGCAGATTGCAGAACACCTTCGACGCGTCGGCCATGTTCTTGTCGATGTCGTCGAAGTCGGCAAGCATTACCTGTCCCCAACCATAGAAATGGTCGAGTGTTTCGTCGCTTTCTGTCACTTCGGTGTATGTCTTATATAGGTCGCATATTAACTTTATCGAATCGCCTGTAACTAATTGTGAATGACGGCGGAACAATTCGCTGATTGTGATATATGACGGACTCCATATCGGTTTGCCTGCCAATCTCACGAGATGCTCGTTGAGAAATAGGGCGGCACGCTTGTTGGGAAATACCACGGCGGTGTGCGAGAGGTTGGTGCCGTATTTGTTGATGATGTCCTCTGCCACGTATTCAAGAAATGTCTTCATAATCTTACTCCTTTAACTCCTTAACTTCCTCAATCCTGTTAGAATAGACATACCACAGGTAGCCCTTGACGTTGGTGTGTCCCATGTCGGTGAGCAGTTGCATGTAGCCCCTCACCTGATCATGATACGAGTCGCATGGTTTGCCAAACTTAAAGTCAATCACTGTGGTAGTTTCGCCTTTCATGATCACTCGGTCGGGGCGTTGCTCCTCCACCTTTCCGGTATCCGGATTCACGTAGAGTATGGTGCACTCGTTGAAGAGTCGGTTGTCCTTGTCAAACCATTCCGCCACCTTGGGGTGGGTGAGTCGGTTGCGCAGCATGCTTACTATGCGCTCCTTGTTGAAGGTGTCGTCGTAGAGCAGACCGTCCTGTTCGAGTTGTAGCAGTACGCCATCCACATCCTCCGACGAGCGTATCGTTGAGAACACGTTATGCAGTATGCATCCCAATTTCAGGTAGCCGTTGCTCACACTGTCATCCTCGCCAGAAATGAAGTCGTGGCTCTTGTTGCTCTGTCTGAACTCCACCTTGGAGTCGCATACCTCCACCTTTACCTTTACAGGCATCGACGGCTGTTTGAGCACATTATCCGACTTGTCGTCGTCCTTGGCTTTGCCGATGTATCTCTTGCCGAAGCTGAAGGTAAGTACGGCTTGCTTGTCGCCTTCGCCCTCAAGAAGAGCCCCGGTGAGGTTGTCTGCCACACGGGGCAAGGTCTCTTCAATCAGTTTTGCCCTTCTTGATTCCGACTGGTCTCTCTTGCTGATGACATACAGATTGTTAACAGCCCTTGTGAACGCCACATAGAGCAGGTTGAGATTATCGACCACGTTCTGACTCTTCTCAAGATTATATTCGTCGGCATAGATGGTGTTCTGCAGTTCCTGTTTGTAATCCACGGCGAGGAACGGCAGACGATTAAACGGTTCGACCTTGGGGCTGCACCACAGTTGGTTGCCGCCAATCTCGTTGGGCCAGTCGCAGAAGGGGATGATTACATTATCAAACTCCAGTCCCTTGCTCTTGTGGATGGAGATGATGCGTATGCCGTCCTGTTCTCCTGCACTGATGGTCTTTCTCGATATCGATGCGTTCCATTCGTTGATGAAACCGTCTATCTTACCGGTACTGCCAGCCATGTAGTCGGCGAGGTGATCGTAGAAGGCGCATATATATGCTGCCTCGCCTTCAATCTGCGACAGTTGGAAGATACGGTAGATAGCCTCCACCAGTTCGAACAGGGGCATGTCGGCCAATGTCTTCGTATTGGCAGTGTATTCCTCGGGCAGGAATGATGTGAGGGGTTGGCCTGTCAATATCAGGTCGTTGTCGGTGAGTTGTGGCGACACCACACCCTGTTGGTATAGTTTGACGAGTGTAGCCGTGGTGAGCATGTCTTCGGGATGGGTGAGCAGGTGAAGGGCGTTGATAATGATTCTCACCGCCACCGACGCACTGAGCATGAATGCCTCGTCGCTGATGATGTGGAAGTCGGGACGCTCAATGGCAAAGTGGTTTGCTATGGTCTTGATGTCGTCGTTGCGCCTGACGAGGATGGCTATTCGGCTCAGTGGCACTCCGTCGCCAATGAGACTGTCGATATATTCCTCGATGGCGGCAAACATATCCTCGTCGTCGCTGTCCTTGGGCAGCATTTCGACAATCACCTCACCGTTGCCTGTGTTCTTTTCCTTGTATTTCTGTTCGACGTCGGCATAGGCAGTGGCGAGCTGTGTTGACATCGATGGGCAGTATTCCGCCACTTTGGCGCACTCAATGCCGGCAGCCTCCACGAAGAAGTGGTTGTTGAACTCAACCACATTGCCTTGCGAACGGTAGTTGGTCGTGAGTGACGTGATGTCCATTGTCTCGTCGGAATTGGGGAATTCGTCTTTGATATTGTTGAGCAGTCGCCAGTCGCCGGAGCGCCAGCGGTAGATGCTCTGTTTAACGTCGCCCACGATGAGGTTGGACGATGCCTCGTGGCTCATGCACTCTTTGAGCAGCAGCTTGAAGTTTGCCCATTGCACCGTACTCGTGTCCTGGAATTCGTCGATCATGATATGTTCGAGTATTGCTCCAATCTTTTCGAAGATAAACGGTGAGTCAGAGTCATTTACCAATGAGTGCAACAGTTGTTGTGTGTCGCTCAGAAGGAATCTTCCAGCCTCGTCGTTCAGCTCCCTCACCTTGCGCTCAATGCTGCCCAATAGGCGCAGTTCGTTGAGATGTTTGAGGGTGGTGAGTGCCGAACAGTATTTGTTGTAGTTATGTTCAAAATCCCTTATGCCGCGCTGGAGTATAGGCATCAGATTGCTATTCACTATGGGGATTATCCTTGCCCTGTCCTTATTGGTCTTCGCCACCCATTTTTCTGCGTCTTGAGCGGCTTTCTCTACGTTTTTTCCGATTGCCTTGTCCAATGACTTCATGTCGCGCAGTTTGATGAAGAATCCGCATACACCGCTTGCTCCACTTGAGAAGTCTTTTACGTCAAGTCCGTTGGCACTGAGACAATCGAAGAAGTCGTCGGCCACATCCTTAAAGAACGCCTTGGCCTTGTCGGCCTCGGCCTTGATGTCCTTGATATACAGTCGGAAGAATTTGGTATCGGCGGTTGCCTCAGCCAAGCGCTTGCTCTCCGCCTTGTAGTAGTCGCGGAAGATGGTTCGGCCGAATGTCTTCAGTGGTGTTATCACGTTCCATCCCTTGTCGTCCTTGATATTGTCGTGTATATAGTCGAGTATCCACTTCATGAGGTCGTCGTCCATTTTCAGCGACGCGATGAGTTCATCCACCGCCAAGTCTTCCACCTCATAGTCGTTGAGCTCAATCTTGAGGTTGGCGGTGAGGTCGAGTTCTCGGGCGAGGTTGCGCAGCACGCGTTGGAAGAAGGAGTCGATGGTCTCCACGCGGAAGTTGCTGTAGTGGTGCAGCAGCAGGTTGAGTGCTGTGGCAGCCCTACGCCTTGCCTCTTCCGGTTTGAGTGGCAGTGTCTTGAGCACTGCATTGAGATAGTCGTCGGAGTCGCTCAGTCCCTTGGCTATGCCGTAGAGCTGGCTCAGTATTCGCATCTTCATCTCCTCGGTGGCTTTGTTGGTGAATGTCACGGCGAGGATACTGCGATAGCACTGCGGATTGGCAATCAGCAGTTTGATGTATTCGGTGGCAAGGGTGAAGGTCTTCCCGCTTCCCGCACTCGCCTTATATACAGTTAATGCCCTCATATATGTTTACCATTTTCTAAATAATTCTAATGTGAATTTGCATCCTATTTCCTGAAAACTCATACTCAGGAACGACACAAATACCCCAAGTGACAGGTATCTCGACTTAAATCCGTAGCCCAACTCGGTGTAGGGTCTCGTGTTGTCGAGCAGCAGGAATCCCGCGTATGCCCGTTCCGACTCCAAGTATTTGCCCACCTTTGGAATGAATGTGAGTAACATCAGTGGCGACTCAAACGACGCGTTAGCCCTGTAGTAGAACTGAGACGTGTTATACCAGTTGCTGCTCAAGAGTTGGAACTCTCCCGACCAGTCGTCTTCCCAACCGTCGGGCAGGTAGTTTTCGTGGAAGTTGGCATAGTCGATGAAGTAGTTCACCCTGCGGTTGCTGTAGAATCCGTAGCCGGTGCGCAGGCTCAAAGTGCGCAGCGATTGCAGTCGCTTGGTGTATGATGCGTCAAACTCCCATTTCTCGTAATCCATGTTCGACTTCATCACGTTCTTTATGCCCCGCTCGTAGTTTGCCGATAGGGTGGGCCATTTTGGCGAGGGGGTATAGCTCAGCTTGAGCGACGGTGCAAAACTGTTGTATTTCGTCTCCTTGCCATCAGCTCTCACAGCCTCGGGACTCACGGCAGTCCTGCTGTGATACCTCAGCGACGGCGTCAGTTCCACCTTGCCTATCTGATAGTTGAGCGACAGGCGTGTGTTGAAGTCATTGAAGTAGTCGGGCAGTTGGAAATTGGATATTCTGTTGCCATTGGCCACGTCGCTCTCTATCCATCCCTTGTGCTTGTTGCTGAAGGTGTATCTGAGCGGTGTGCGGAAGAAGAACTGCTTGATCTTGAAGTTATATCCGAATTGCGGAGAAAACGAGATGCGCTTCGACTCGCTGATATTCAGTGTGCTGCCCATCCTCAGATGGTATGACAGTCCTCTTCGTCCGCTATAACTCAGATAGAGTGGATTGATCAGTGGCGACAGTCTTACCGACGCCTTGGCAGATCCCGTGGAATGGCTGTTGAACATGTGATTGCCTATCATGTCCCATGTGCTGGCCTTCCTCTTGGTGGTGGGTATGCTGTCGGTGTTACCGTAGAAGTGGTCATACAGTCCGCGTTGCTTGGCTGTCAGTTCCACGGGCCTCAGATAGTTCATCGCCTTGCGCTTGTCGGTGATACTGTCGGGTATTGTACCTGAGCAGTTGAACACGGCGATGTGTGTGGTGCTGATGCGGTTGCCTGTAAACTTAAACAGGGTCCTTGCCGTGGAGCGCAGGGGGATGATGGAGTTGTTCTTGGTGATGTCGCCCATCTCCAAGTCTATCGAGAACTCCGTCATGTCGTATTCGCCAATGATCTTCGCGTTCACAATTCTTCCCGTCATGTTATCTACAAGGGCAAATCCCTTCACCAACTGAGTGCTTCGCGCCCTGGGGATGTATGTCACGATACTGTATTTGTTGCTCACAGGTGTCACCCTGAGGAAGTAGTAGAGCTTGTTCTGCCTGTTGAATGGCGACAGGAGTATGCCCTCAAGCAGGTCGATGCCATAGATGTCGGGCACTAAATACTGCGTTATCGTAGGCAATATGTTGCTGGAGTGGGGCACGGTGGTCAGTTGCAGTTCCTTCTGTATGTCGTAGTGCTTCACGTCCTTGAATCGTATCGCTCCGTACATCTCGCCCACAAACATTCTCATGCCCCTTGATATGTTGTATAGCGACGGCACGAGAGCGAGCGAGGCGTTGCGCTTCTGCACGTCAACGTCATACTTCACGTAGATGTTGCGCGTGGAGTCGCATACTTCGGCTGCAAAGTTCCTGCGGTAGTCATACATGCGCTGGATGAGGAGGGAGTCAGACGTCTTGTTCCCTCCAAAAGAAATGCTGGACATACATGAAAGTATGCCCAGCATTATTATCTTTATGGACCATTCGCTCTTCATGCGGCCCCAAAGGTACGAATAATTTTCGGGACTGCAAAATATTTCGGCAAATTATCCTAAATATTTCATCAAAATCTTCGCATTTCCGCTATCGCGCAGCTTTGCGATACTCTTTTCGCGTATCTGACGCACGCGCTCGCGGGTCAGTCCGAGCTGGTCGCCGATTTCCTCCAGACCTTTCTCGTGACATCCTATTCCGAAGCACTCGCGGATGATGGTTATCTCGCGGTCCTTCAGCACCTTGCTCAACACGTTGTTAAGCTCCATTGCCATCGACTCGTGATCCACCATGCGGTCGGTGCGGCTGTCATCGCCGCTCGGCATAACGTCGAGCATACAGTTGTCCTCGCCGTCCTGGAATGGGGCGTCGATTGACACGTGATGACCGTCGGCCATAAGGCTCTGGCCAATCTTCTCCTCGTCGAGCTTGGTCATCTGGCTCAACTCCTGCACAGAAGGATGACGCTGGTTCTCCTGCTCAAACTTGTTGATCTCGTGGTTGATCTTGTTGAGCGAACCCACCTGATTGAGAGGCAGGCGCACGATGCGGCTCTGCTCTGCAATGGCCTGCAGGATGCTCTGGCGAATCCACCATACTGCATAGGATATAAACTTGAATCCACGTGTCTCGTCGAATTTCTGGGCAGCCTTGATAAGCCCGATGTTACCCTCGTCAATCAAATCAGTAAGAGTGAGTCCCTGGTGCTGATACTGCTTTGCTACCGACACGACGAATCGCAGGTTGGCTGTCACCAACTTGTCCTTGGCTCTCTCGCCCTCCGGACCACCCTTGCGTATCTTCTGTGCCAACTCAATCTCCTCGTCAATGGAGATAAGCGGTGCACGACCGATTTCCACAAGATACTTGTCCAGAGCTTCGCTCGAACGGTTTGTAATACTCTTCTGAATCTTTAATTGTCTCATCTTAAAAAATACCTATTTTATATCTAACTAACTGAATATCAAACTGATAGGACGTAATATCCCCAAAATCGTTGCAAAGTTACAAAAAAATAGCATAAGTTGTACATAAAACACTATATATTTATGCTTTTTTAACCATTGTAACATATTGTCATCTTCTGGCTCAAAACATGCCCCCTCCCTACACCCCTCAATATATAAAATAAGGTAAAGCCAAAAGACTCACCACGTTAAATTACTATAATTATCCGAAGAAAATCAACCGAACATAATAATAAATGCAAATTTATTTGTATCTTTGCACCCGATTAGTATCACTCTTACTAAGAGTGAGGCAGTTTCATATAGTAATGATTACTGTTGAAATAAGACATACACGAGCGGAAAGCCTCGATTTAGATCTATATGATTTACCCCGACAGGTTGCAAAAACTTGCCGACGCCGTAGGCATTCTCAAAACTCAAGTTCTAAATATGGAAAATAATAACGACTGGTATATAGCCATTGTCACCCCCAACACCGAGAAAGAGTGTGTAAAAAAAGTTAAAAAACTCGTTGGGGTGGAGGATATGGATGAGATATACAACGCAGGCAACAAGGTGAATGCCTACGTCCCCACACAGCGCGAATTGCATGAGTGGCCCAGCATCAAGAAGCGCAAATGGATAGAAAGGGTGCTGTGCCCCTGCTACCTCTTCATCCAGTGTACAGAAAAAGAGCGCTATGACCTTGCCTGCCGGGCGAAGTTCATCATACGTTTCCTCACCGACCGTGCCCGTGTGGATGAAAATGGCTTTAGATGTTTTGCCCGCATTCCCCATTCCCAGATGGAGAATTTCATGCGCATGATAGGCGATGCCAAGAACCCCATTACCATCGATACCTCTCAGCTGCACAAAGGCACCAAGGTTCGTGTCAAGACAGGCCGCATGGCAGGGCTCGAGGGATATATTTTGCGCGAGCCCAACGGCTCTGTCAATCTTGCCATCTACATCGACTATCTCGGCTGTGCCAAAATGGAGTTCCCGATAGAAGACCTTGACATCGTAGAAGAATAATCCACGTTGCATAAAACACTCGCGACTCTGTTGCGTAGATAACCACGAGCAACCCCTTTAGGGGCGTGCGCTTGTTTGCGAGTACAGAACAGCCGGTTTACCGGTTAAGTCCTCACCTTCTGAGAAGGGGAGGATTTAGGAGGGGATGTGGAACCTCTCCTAGCAGGAGAGGACGGGTGAGGTAGAAAAACCTCTCTTAGCAGGAGAGGACGGGTGAGGTAGAAAAGTACAAACGCATCTAAGACATTATGAAAGTATTTGTTTCCGGCTTCTTTTGCTGCAATTATATAGTATCATACTACTATGGATAAGATAAAAATAACAAGAGAAGAAGCTCTAAGACGTTGGAATACAGCCTTAGAAACCAAACACCGTATGGTTGAAAGGCTTGAGAGGTTGGCACGTGAGAGTTATAAAGAGCAAACATGGTGATGACACTTACTGCTTCATCACTGATTCTTCGAGACAATCCTGCTTCAATTATCAACAATCGAATATTGTTTACCTTGCGCAGCCGCGCCCTCGGCGTATAATCACTCGCAACTCTGTTGCGTAGATAACCACGAGCAACCCCTTGTGGGCGAGAGCTTGTTTGCGAGTACAGAACAGCCGGTTTACCGGTTAAGTCCTCACCTTCTGAGAAGGGGAGGATTTAGGAGGGGATGTGGAACCTCTCCTAGCAGGAGAGGACGGGTGAGGTAGAAAAATTTGCCCTTGTGATTGAATGCACACTCTCCTGATTTGCCAATGAATATAGATATGGTCATTGACCTTCTACGTCCTCAATTAGAAGTAACGAAAGAAGATATAGAGCCAATCATTTACATGGGCGCTCTACCATCATAGAGATCTTATTGGCTCTCCAAATGCATTTATTAAAGATACCACAAAATAGAATTATGCCAAACATTAAGAATGAAATCCTCAATTGGATAGGAAATAAATCTGTAACAATAGATGCGTTTCATTACTTCATAAAAACGCAAGTTACGCGTTAACAGTTAACACTCTTCATAGAAATTAAAATCAAAATATATGTTCAACTTAGATAAATTTATAGGCGACTATGTAACAGGTCGCTCTGTCTCAATGTTCGAGACAGATATCAAAGCAAATAGCCAGAAGCTATCTGCCGAGATAAAAGACAAGAAAGTATGTGTTATTGGAGGAGCTGGCTCCATTGGCTCTTCTTTCATTAAGGCAGTATTACGGTTCGAGCCAAAATCAGTAGTTGTAGTTGACCTCAACGAGAACGGATTGGCTGAATTGGTTCGCGATGTGCGAAGCACAGAAGGACTCTTCGTTCCGGATGAGTTCCGTTGCTACACCCTCAACTTTGCAGATCCAATCTTCGAACGTATTTTCCGTGAGGAGAAGGGTTTTGACATTGTTGCCAACTTCTCTGCCCATAAGCATGTACGTTCAGAGAAAGATAAGTATAGTGTTCAGGCGCTCATTGAGAATAATGACATCAAGGCAAAGAAACTGATGGATTTGCTTTGCGTGTACCCACCAAAGCATTTCTTCTGCGTATCTACAGATAAGGCTGCTAATCCAGTTAATATCATGGGAGCCAGCAAGCGTATTATGGAAGACCTGGTGATGGCTTATAATGAGCACTTCAAAGTAACTACCGCTCGTTTTGCTAATGTCGCTTTCTCCAATGGTTCTTTACCTGATGGTTGGATTCATCGTTTGCAGAAGAAGCAGCCATTGGCAGCACCATCTGATGTGAAACGCTATTTTGTATCTCCTGAGGAGTCTGGTCAGATTTGTATGTTGGCTTGTATTCTCGGAAATGGTGGCGAGGTGTTCTTCCCTAAGTTGGGTGAAGAGCAGATGCTTACCTTCTCATCTATCTGCGATGACTTCGTAAAGGCAGAAGGCTTCAAGAAGGTGGAGTGCAAGAATGATCCAGAGGCAAAGAAGTATGCTGCAGATATGGATTACGAGAGTGATAACTATCCTGTCGTTTACTTCAAGAGTGATACTACTGGCGAAAAAGCTTATGAGGAATTCTATGTTCCTGGTGAGAAAATCAATATGACTCGTTTCTCTGCACTCGGTGTAGTTGAGGAGACAACCCGTCGTCCGATGCCAGAGATTAACCAGTTCTTTGATGAGTTGGAGGGCATCTTTGCAGAGCCAGACTTCACCAAGGCTGAAATCGTGACATCAATCAAGAAGTTTATACCTAACTTCGAGCATGAGGAAAAAGGTAAGAACTTGGATCAAAAAATGTAATTTTCAATAAAATGGCAGATTTTAAGAAAACGATAGACTTTATCAAGTCAGTTTATGGCAACCAGGAGTTTACTCCTTTGGCTGTTCCTGTTTTTGCAGGTAATGAAAAGAAATATCTCAACGAGTGTATTGACACAACCTTCGTTTCATCCGTAGGTAAGTTTGTGGATCGCTTCGAGGAGGATATGGCAAAATATACAGGTGCCAAGAAGGCTGTGGTATGTGTTAGTGGTACAAATGCCCTTCACATGAGTTTGTTGCTCGTAGGTGTAAAGCAAGATGATGAAGTATTGACTCAGGCTCTTACTTTCATTGCAACCTGTAATGCATTGAGCTATATTGGAGCTCATGCCGTATTCATTGATGTGGATCGTTCAACAATGGGTCTTTCTCCTGATTCTTTGAAGGCATGGCTTGAGAAGAATGCAGAGGTTCGCAAGAACGCTCGCAAGGGAGAACTTCCAGAAAGCAAGGATTTTGCTTTTGAAGAGGACGACTTGGCTTGTTATAACAAGAATACCGGTCGTCGAGTTAAGGCTTGTGTTCCTATGCACTCATTCGGTCATCCTGTCCGCATTGATGAGATTGCAGCTATCTGTAAAGAGTGGCATATCGAACTTGTAGAGGATGCAGCAGAGAGTATTGGTTCTACATTCAAGGGACAGCATACAGGTACATTCGGTAAGATTGGTGCAATTAGCTTCAATGGCAACAAGACCATCACTACTGGTGGTGGTGGTATGATGCTCTTCAATGATGAGGAGTTGGGAGCATACGCAAAGCATATCACCACACAGGCAAAAATACCACATCGTTGGGAGTTCCGTCACGACCATGTAGGTTATAACTATCGTATGCCAAATATCAATGCAGCTATGGGATGTGCCCAGTTGGAGAACATTGACAAGTATGTAGCAAGCAAGCGTAAGGTTGCTGCTGAATATGAGGAGTACTTCAAGAATGTACCAGATATCGAGTTCTTCGTAGATTCTCCAAATACTGTTTCTAACTATTGGCTCAATGCTGTTATCTTGAAGGATAAGGAGGCACAGATTGATTTCCTTACTCAGACAAATGATAATGGCGTAATGACTCGTCCAATCTGGGAGTTGATGAATCGCCTGCCGATGTTTGAGAATTGTGAGAACGATGGCTTGGAGAATACCATCTGGTTTGCAGATAGAGTGGTGAATATTCCAAGTAGTGTAAGAATTTAAAATAAAATACTATGGTTAATTCTATTACTAGTAAGGCTGATAGTATACAGGTTGTTTATGATAATTATATAAATAACAAGTATATTGTAAATAGAAGATATCAGCGTAAGTTGGTATGGACACAGCAAGAGAAAGTTGCTTTTATAGATTCTATAGTAAAGAATTATTCGATTCCTTTGTTTCTATTGGCTCAAAATACAGATTCTAACGGATTGACTCAATATGAAATTATAGATGGAATGCAACGATTAAATTCAATAGTTTCATTTATTGAAAATGAATTTGGTATAGAGTATGATGGTAAAATCTGTTATTTTAATGTTGATACATTGGCAAGTACACTGAATTTGAAGCAACAAGGAAAACTTGTTCCAAGAAACCCACAGCTTCCAAAAGATATATGTTTGAATATCGTTTCATATCAAATTCCTGTTTCTCTCATCATAGCTGATCAACAAAGTATTGAAGAAATCTTTAGAAGAATAAATTCGTTTGGAAAACAATTATCATCGCAAGAAATTCGTCAGGCTGGTGCAATCGGTGCTTTTTCTGATATGGTAAGAAAGGTCGCTTCTACTATTAGAGGTGATGTTTCCACGTCTGATATTCTTCCTCTGAACAGTATGAGAAATATAAGTCTTTCAAATACTAATTTAAAGTATGGTATTAATATTAGTGACTTGTGGTGGGTTAAGCAACATATTGTAACTGTTTCTAATATTCGTGTATCAAGAGATGAAGAATTAATTGCATGGTTACTTTCTTATATGATATTAGGAAAGTCGATAGCACCATCTTCCAAAGCACTTAATCGTCTTTATCGCCATGATGATTTAGACAAAGAAAACAACAATCAGGCAGATTTGGTTGAATTGAGAATTAAAGCACTCGGTGCTGATAATTTGATAAAACAATTTTGTACAACTTTTTCTTTATTGTTAGATGCCTTGCATATAGCCCAAAAGGATTTTAGAACTTTAATTTTTACTGAAGATGAAGCTGAAGGCTTAGTTCGAACCTTTCAGGTCGTTTTTCTAGCAATTTATGAATTGCTTCATATTGAACATATGGTAGTTGACGATATGGCTGGGTTTGTAAAAAGTCTGGATTGCATCGGGGTTACGGTTCTAAAAGGAATAGTAAAGGAATATTGGAATGCAGAAAGTAGATTCAAGAGAATACAAGCGGTAAAGGGAGTTTTACGTTCTTCTTTCCGACAAGGGACTGGCTGTGACGTTGCTAAAGATAATTGGGTTATTCAAATAGATAATATATTGCGCCTTTCAACGATAGAAGGATCTCAATATGATTTTAAAGCAGGTTTCCATAATTTAAGAGATGGAAAATACAATGAAGGTTTAGTTCGTAAATGCGTTAAATTGTTGACCGCAGCAGTGAACAAAGAATCAAATACTTGTGGTTATATAATTGTTGGTGTTTGTGAGTCTTTAAAATCTTTTGAAGAATACAAAAGTTTTTATAATACGAGAAAGGGAACTAAATACCAGAATACAGATTTCTTTATTACAGGAATAGATGAGGAAGTTAAGAGATTTTATGGTGGTTCATTTGATAGATTTCAAAATGAGATAATAAATTTAATAAAAAAAGAGCCGATAGAAGAGAACGTTAAACATTATATTTTGACAAATATAAAGTTCCCAAGATATTACGATGTGACTTTAATGGTATTGCAATTGATGTCATTAGATAGCCCTGTAACTTATGATGATAAGTATTATGAACGCCAAGGCAATAATGCCGTAGAAGTTAAAGGTATAAGTGCTATTAAAGCTCTAGAATCTAGATTTAATAGATAGATAATATGAAAAAGGTTTGCGTTATCACGGGCGCCCGTTCTGAATATGGGCTCTTGCGGTGGGTGATAGATGGAATAGATAAAGATGAAGACCTGCAACTACAGTTAGTAGTTACAGGTGGGCATCTTTCTCCTGAACAAGGACTTACCTATCAGGCAATAGAAGATGATGGCTATCATATAGATGAGAAGGTGGAGATGCTCCTTTCTTCTGAAACATCTGTTGGTATCTCAAAATCAATGGGACTCTGTTCCATAGGAATGGCAGATACATTCAATCGCTTGAAGCCAGATATGATAGTGGTTTTGGGAGATAGATATGAGTTGCTTCCAATTGTAGGTACAGCCTTGGTTATGAGAATTCCTGTTGCTCATATATCTGGAGGAGATATAACAGAGGGGGCAATTGACAATGAAGTGAGAAATGCAGTGACAATGATGTCGGCTCTTCATTTCCCTGGTACTGAAGAATCTGCTGCTCGTATCAGAGCTATGCGTCAAAATCCAGACAATATATATGTTACAGGTGAGACAAACCTGGATAATTTCCGCAAGATAGAATTGTTAAACCGCCATCAGTTAGCAGAATCATTAAAACTTAATCCTGTTAAGAAGTGGATTTTGGGTACTTATCATTCAGAAACTACATTATCAGTGTCTGAAAATATCCAGCGAGTTAATAATCTTATTGTATCTCTTGAAAAAGAATGTCCCGATTGTGAAATTCTGTTTACCAAAGCAAATTCAGATATTGGTGGCAATTTGATAAACGATATTCTTCAACAATATGCGGAGGAAAAAGATAATTTTCATTTTGTCGCATCATTAGGTCAAAAGAGATACATTAGTATTCTATACCAAGTAATTATGATGGTAGGAAATTCTTCTAGTGGTATTTTTGAAACACCATTCGTTAAACTTCCGGTCTTGAACATTGGTGATAGACAAAAGGGAAGATTAATAACATCGAACATAAAATGTTGTGATGGTACCGAACTTGGTATGCAGAATGCGTTGAAAGAACTTCAGACAGAAGAATTTCATAATAAATGTAAGATGGCAGACAATCCTTACGGAGATGGTCATGCATCAGAACGGATAGTTGAACAGATTAAATGTTATTTAAATGATAGCGACACCTTATTATAATATAGATTTATCTAAGCTTCAGAAGAACTTAGCATCATTGCGCGCGGCTTTTGAAACTTTATGGCCTAATTTTCAAATAGGGTATTCTTATAAAACGAATAACTTACCTTGGCTTGTAAAGTGGATGCACGAACAAGGGGTTATGGCAGAAGTTGTTTCAGAACCAGAGTATGAATTAGCTACTTATGTGGGTAATCAGCCAAATAATATCATACTGAATGGTCCACATAAAGGCTTAAGCAACTTATTGCTAGCGTTAAAAAACGGCAGTATAGTAAACCTTGACTCTTTTGCAGAGATTGATTTTATTGAAGAGAATATAAAGTCATTCACTCATGACATCAAGGTTGGTTTGCGCATTAATTTTGATTTGGAACGCGAATGTCCTGGTGAAACTATTCCTGGAGAAGAACCAGGACGTTTTGGTTTTAATCTTGAAAATGGTGATTTTGATAAGGCTTTAAACCGTTTAAGTCATCTACAGAAAATTAAAGTTGTAGGCTTGCATGGACATCATAGTACTCGTACAAAGAGCTTGAGAATCTTTAATAGTATAACTAAGCATCTCTGCGAGGTAAGTAAAAAGATACCTGCATTAGAATATTTGGATTTAGGTGGTTGTCTGTTTGGTGATAAACCAGGTACTCCGACCTTTGAAGAATATGCTTCTACAATAGTTGATATCCTTGAAGCTTATCAAATCTCTAAAGAAGTACAACTTCTTGTTGAACCAGGTGCTGCATTGATAGCTTCACCGGTTTCTTATGTTTGCTCTGTGATTGACGTTAAAGATATTAAGGATAGAAGACTTGTTTTTACTGATGGTTCTGTAAAACATGTGGCTTCCCAAATGAAAGCTCCACCTTTTGTTTCTTCACTTTATACTAAGTCCAGTAATTTGAAAGAAAAGCAAATCGTTACAGGTTATACTTGTATAGAGATGGACCGTTTCTTGACTTTGGATAATCAACCTGAGTTGGCAAAGGGTGATAGAATAACGATATATAATGTGGGTGCATATACAATGTCATTGACTCCATTATTCATAGAGTATTTTCCGACTGTTATAGTTACGGATGAAAATGGAAACGAGGAAGTTGCCCGAGAGAAATGGACAACAAAAGAGTTTATTCAAAAAAGTAAATTGTAATTATGAAGAATCTTTTAATTCTTAGTCCCGGAAGACGTGTTGAGATTGTTCAATACTTTAAGGATGCTTTCCATAAGGAGAACCGAAAGGTTTATACTTTGGATATGAGCGATAAGGCTCCTGCTTTATATTTTGGTGATGAATATTTTCGTATAGATAAGGATTTTGCACATCTTGACCTCTATATCAACAAGGTTTTAGAGATTTGCAAAAAGAAGGAAGTTGGTGCTATCATTACTTTGATAGATCCAGAATTAGTTCTCCTTTCTCATTACAAGCAGGAGTTTGATCAACTTGGTGTAAAGCTTATACTCTCAAATCTTGATTTTGTAGAGTCCACTTTTGATAAGTTTGAGTTTTACAATAAATATAAAGGTATTCTTAAACTAGTAGAAACTGTTAGTTCGGCAGAAGATGCTTTGAACAAACTTAATAGTAAAGAATGGGAGTTCCCTCTATTTGCTAAATTGAGAGATGGAAGTGCCAGCATTGGCATAAAGAAGATTAATAGCTTTGAGGATATTGAAGAACTGAAGAGTGAACCAAAGTATATCTATCAGCCATTTATTGCAGGAAAGGAATATGGGGTTGATACTTTCTTTGATTTGAAATCAGGAAAGCTCGTCTCAATGTTTATCAAGGAGAAACTTGCAATGAGAGCTGGAGAAACAGATAAGGCAATTTCTGTTCATTCTCAAAATGTTATAGATGAAGTTTTAAAGGTACAGAATATCAAAGGCCTTTATGGTCCTATCGATATAGATGTATTTGTATCTAATGATGGAGAAGTTTATATTAATGAGATTAATCCAAGATTTGGAGGAGGTTATCCTCATGCCTATGGATGTGGAGTCAATTTCATGAATTTGATATTAAACAATCTGAATGGTAATGAGAATCAAGTTTCTTTAGATTCTTACAAAGAAGGCATCATGATGCTTAAGTATAACGGATTATATTTCAAGGATACTAATGACTAATCAACATGTTTACATTATAGCAGAGGCAGGAGTAAACCATAATGGTCGACTCGATTTAGCTCTGAAGCTTTGCGATGCTGCAAAAGCTGCCGGTGTTGATGCCGTGAAGTTCCAAACTTGGAAAACGGAACTTATTATAACCAAAGGCACCAAGAAAGCAGAGTATCAGGAAAAAAATCTTAATAATGATGATGACCAGTTTACGATGCTGAAGAAATTGGAGTTGTCATATGATAATTTCCAGTTGGTTAAACAGCATTGTGATGAAATCGGTATCCAGTTTCTTTCCACAGCGGATGAGACAGAGTCTCTAGATTTTCTGGTGAACCTGGGAATGCCTTTTATCAAGTTAGGTTCAGGTGATATTACTAATATTCCATATCTTCGCTCTGTTGCGAAATATGGAATGCCTGTTATACTTTCTACAGGTATGGCAAACTTGGCACAAGTTGCCATTGCTTATGATGCATTGCAGGAGGCTGGTGTCAAGGATATCTCTATTTTACACTGTACAACCAATTATCCATGTCCTATGAATGAGGTCAACCTTCGAGCTATGCAGACAATGAAGGAAGCATTTAAGTGCAGGGTTGGATATTCAGATCATACCATGGGAATTGAAGTTCCAATAGCAGCTGTTGCTATGGGAGCAGAGATTATTGAGAAACATTTCACTCTTGACCAAAATATGGAAGGGCCAGATCATAAGGCTTCCTTGAATCCTGAGGAACTCAAGGCAATGGTATCTGCCATTCGCCATATTGAGCAGGCCTTGGGAGATGGAATAAAGCAGCCAAATGAGAGTGAAAAGAAAATCTCAAAGGTAGTTTTGAAACGTATTGTTGCAAGCCGTCCTATCAAGAAAGGTGAGATTCTTTCTGAGGATAATATGACCGTAAAGCGTAGCGACAATGGTATCAAGGCTTCTTATTGGGATGTTGTGACAGGAAGAGTTGCACAACAAGATTATTCAATTGACGAAGAAATAAAACTTTAGGAGTATGAAAGTTATAGTTATCGGATTGGGGTCTATGGGAAAAAGAAGAATTCGTCTTTTGAAAGAAAGAAAAGACGTTGAAATCTTTGGTATTGATACCCAAATGGAACGTGTTAAGCAAGTAACAGAGGATTTAGGTGTATCTTGTTATAATGATTTACAAGAGGCAATTGATAAGGAAAATCCTACTTGTGCCTTTGTTTGTACATCGCCTTTGTCACATGCAAAGTTAATCAACCTGTGTTTACAGAATAAACTACATGTTTTTACAGAGATAAATCTGGTAAGTGATTTGTATGATGAGAATATAAAACTTGCTCATGATAATAATTGTGTGTTATTCCTTTCTTCAACATTTTTGTACGAAGAGGATACAAAGGCAATTATCAATAAGGTTCGCCCATGTAATGAGAAGTTAAACTACATTTATCATGTAGGACAGTATTTACCAGATTGGCATCCTTGGGAGAGTTATAATAACTATTTTATCGGTAATCCGAGAACAAATGGTTGTCGTGAGATTATGGCTATTGATATGCCTTGGTTGGTATCTGCCTTTGGTGATATAGCAAAAGTAAGTGCTATCAAGAGTAAGAATACTGATCTTAACATAGATTACGCAGATAACTATCTGATAACTATAGAACATGAGACTGGAGCTAAAGGTGTATTTGCTGTAGATGTTGTGTCTAGAAAAGCAACACGTCATTTAGAGGTGTATGGTGAAAAACTACATCTGACGTGGAATGGTACTTCTGATTCTTTATATGAATATGATTATCTGGAATCTAAAAAGGATCTTCAGGTAAATATAGAAGAAGAGGCAGAGCATGTTGATGGTTATGCAGATTTTATCACAGAAAATCCTTATAGAGAGGAAATAAATGCATTCTTTAATCAAGTTGAGAATGGCATTACTCCTGACTGGGATTTCGAGAAAGATAAAATTTTGCTTTCAATAATTGATGAAATAGAACAGTAAAAATGAGTAATTATAAAATTGCTTTTTGTGGATTAGGTTCGATAGGTAAGCGCCATTTGAGGAATGTTTGCGAGTATCTCAATCAAAAAGGTAATACCTTTACTATTGATTCATATCGTAGCAAAGTAGGAAGTGATGTTCCTCTGGATATTCGACCATTAGTTACATCTATCTATTCATATGACGATATTGCGGAATCGAATATAATGTACGATGTCGTGTTTGTTACGAATCCAACATCGGTTCATTATGATACGATACAGAAGTTTAAGCATAGAACTAAATCCTTTTTTATAGAGAAGCCTGTATTTGACAAAACAGATATAGATACTTCTCTGTTTGAGGATTTTAAGGATACCATCTGCTATGTTGCATGCCCTCTTAGATATAGTGCAGCCCTGCAATATGTAAAGCAGAATATTGATTTTTCAAAGTCGTTTTCTGTACGAGCAATCAGTTCAAGTTATCTGCCAGACTGGCGTCCAGGACAGGATTATCGTAAGTGCTATAGTGCGCATCGAGACATGGGCGGTGGTGTCGGAATCGATCTCATTCATGAATGGGATTACCTGACATGGCTTTTTGGTACTCCGGTAGAGACATATTCTATACAGAGAAAAATATCAAATCTTGAAATTGATAGTGATGATGTTGCTATATATATCGGTAGAACATCTACAACTTCAATAGAATTACATTTGGATTATTTTGGCCGTTCAATGATTCGTACATTAGAAATGTTCTTGCCAGATGATACTATACGATGTGATATAGAAGACGGCAGAATTGAATATTTGAGAACAGGTAGAGTCATTCAGCTGCCAAGTGAAAGAAATGAGTATCAGATGCGAGAAATTGAACATTTCTTCGAGATTATAAACAATAAAATTGAAAATGACAGTACAATGGAACATGCTTTCCATGTACTTAAATTAGCTAAAGGAGAATAATTTATGAATATCTTATTTACATTATGTGGTCGTGCAGGTTCAAAAGGAGTGAAAGGTAAAAATGCACGTGATTTTTTAGACATACCTCTTGCATGGTATTCTGTGGCAGGAATTACACTTTACATAGAGAAGTATGGTAGTTCTGTAAACACCTACGATGTTGTAGTTAATACTGATAGCCAAGACTTGATGAATATCATGGATTCAGCGAAAGGGGTTGCTGTTACTAAGTTATGGCGCGATTCTTCTTTGGCAGGAGATAAAGTCTCAAAAGTTGATGTCATTAAAGACTGTCTGTTGAGAGCTGAGAAAGAATTTGGTAAGGCTTATGACATGGTAGTGGATTTGGATATCACTTCTCCTTTGAGAACAGTGGAGGATATTAAAAATGCAATTGACAGAAAGATTGCAAGAAATGATGTTCGTGCTGTCTTTTCTGTTGCTAATTCTCGAAGAAATCCATATTTCAACATGGTAACCAAGAAAGGCGATTTCTACGATTTAGCGTTTCCTTCTCATTACACAACTCGTCAGGAAGCGCCTGTCTTTTATGACATGAATGCATCCATCTATGCATATTCTTCAACTGCATTGAAAGAAATAGAACCGGCAATCTTGTTGGATGAGAAATGTGATGCCATTGTTATGGATGATACTGGTGTACTTGATATTGATTCAGAAGAAGATTATGAATTGATGCAGGTTATAGCAAAGTTCCTCTTCGAGAATAAGGAAAGCTATCATGAAGTTTATCAATTAGCACAAAGTTGGAGATAGCCTTATGATGAAGTTGCAAATTCCTAAGCAAGATATAATTATTCAATTGATTCTTCAGTTAGAGAGTCATTTCCTGCTAAGCAATATTGAAAAGTCTGTTATTTCTGATTATATAGATTTAGCATTGGAAAAATGTGAGTCAAACTTTTGGGCATCCTCTAATAAATACTTCAAAATTGATGTGGGGGGGGCAAAAAATGTAAGATTTAACCCGTATCATTCTGTACAATATATGATTTTTCTGTATTATCTGTCTCATGAGATATATGCTAATACACAAAATACTATACTTTGCGATAAAATCTACTATCTAAATAAAATAATGAATAGCGTAGATTTGTTCTATGCGATAGAGTTACCGCAAAAGTTTGGAGCGGAACATCCTTTAGGCTCTGTCATGGGAAGAGCTAAATATGGCGATGGTTTTTTCTTTTATCAAGGATGTACTGTTGGTGGAACAGATGGTAAAAATGGAGAAATCTATTATCCTGTATTGGGAGAAAATGTACAGATGTTTGCTAATTCAAGTATATTGGGAAGATGCAATGTGGGTGATAATGTGAAAATCGGTGCTGGTACACTAGTTAAGAACGAAGATATACCTTCTGATAGCATTGTATTCGGTCAGTCTCCACATCTAATTATTAAAAAGCAAAAAAATGAGTTGGAAAAATAAACATATAATTAATAAAAGACAATCGCTTTTATCTGCATTAAAAGTTATAAATACTTTAATGCCTGATCCATTAGTCTTATTTGTTGTTGATGACGATGACAAAATGGTGGGTACGTTGACAGATGGCGATTCACGCCGAGCTTTGATAGCAGATGTTTCTGTTAATGACTCTATCGAGAAGGTGATGCATAAAAACTTCAATTTCCTTCGTAGAGGTGTTGATGATGATGTGCAGCATCTTCATGAGCAGAAACTGAAAAAAATGAAGTTGGTTCCGATTCTTGATTCTAACAATCATATTGTTGATATAGTCAATCTTGAAAAGTATATTACTCGACTTCCTATTGATGCAGTTCTTATGGCTGGAGGAAAGGGAGAGCGCCTTCGTCCTTTAACAGAAAAGACTCCGAAACCATTGCTCGAAGTTGGTGGAAAATGTATCATAGATCATAACATAGACCGATTGATTTCTTATGGAGTTAATCATATTGATGTAACTGTAAATTATCTTGCAGAACAGTTGGAGGAACATTTTGCTACTCCTCGTGATGGAGTACAGGTCCGTACTTTCCGAGAGCCAAAGTTTCTTGGTACTATTGGTAGCATTAAGTTTGTAGATACATTCTATAATGATACCATCCTCGTAATGAATTCCGATCTTTTCACTAATATCGATTATGAGGATTTCTTCCTTCATTTTCAACAGAATGATGCAGAAATGTCGGTGGCAGCCGTTCCATATAATATAAGTATAGAACTTGGCATTCTTGATTTGGATGGTCGTAACATCAAGGGACTCATTGAGAAGCCTAAGTATAACTATTATGCCAATGCAGGTATTTACCTTATCAAAAAGCGAGCTCTTGCTGAGATTCCTGAAAATACATACTTCCATGCCACTCATCTTATAGAGAAGCTTATTGCTCAAGGTAAGAAGGTTATCCGCTATCCGCTTAATGGGACATGGATAGATATAGGTACTCCTCAGGAATATCAGAAGGCTAAAGATTTAGTAAAGCATATTAAAAAATAATTATATATAATCTGATTATTACATAAAATTAATTTTGGATAATGAAAACGATTTTAATAGCAGGTGCGGGGCAATTAGGTTCTCGTCATTTACAGGGAGTAAAAACCTCCAAAAATGAGTTAGATATTTGGGTGTATGATCTCAGTAGAGAATCTTTAAAAGTGGCAGAGGAGCGCTATAATCAAGTAGAGTCAGAGAATAAAACTGCCCATTTCGTTGATTCGCTCGAAGATGTTCCTAATAATATTGATGTCCTAATAGTAGCTTCTAGTTCTAAACCTCGTGCAATCATTGTTAAGCAGGTTTTAGCTTCCAAAAAAGTTAAATACATGGTGTTAGAGAAATTTCTTTTCACTAGAATGTCTGAATATGAGGAAATAGATGCTCTTCTCAATGAGAATAATGTCAAAACATGGGTTAACTGCCCTCGCAGAATGTGGGATGGTTACAATCTCATAGAACAATATATCGATAAGAATTTACCTGTAAATATCAGTTACAAAGACACCGATTGGGGATTGTGCTGCAATACAGTACACTATCTTGATATTTTTATGAAATTGTGTGGATGTACTACTTGTAGTGTTGACATTAGTGGTTTAATTCCTGAGGTATTAGATAGTAAAAGAGCCGGGTATGTGGAACTCTATGGAACAGAAGTTTTCACTACACCAAACAAAAGCCAACTCACACTAACTTGTACTACGGAAAAAACTCTGAATCCAAAGGTAGTTATTAAAAATGGAGACAACTTAATTACATACAACGAGGGTGAAGGGGAAATTTCGATAAATGACAAATCGCGTGATGTTAAGGTTCATTATCAAAGCGGATTGTCAGGAGTCTTAGTTGACGAGCTTTTATCAAAGGGCAATTGCAGACTTTCTTCTTACAAGGAATCGGCTACATATCATAAGACATACCTTCAGGCAGTTGGACCTTTTATCAATAAAATTAAGGGCTGGACGTCGGACTCATGCCCTATTACATAAACAACTTAAAAAGCAATACAGTCATGAATATATGGATTATTGGTGCAGGAGGAATTGCACAAGAGTATGCTAAGGTGTTAAACTCTCTTGGTTTGAATTATACCGTTGTCGGAAGAGGTGAAAAAAGTGCCTTAGACTTTAAGAAAGTAACAGGGAAGAGTGTAGTTGTCGGTGGCTTGACCTCATTTTTGGCGACAAAACCTGAAATTGCAGATAAGGCAATTGTTGCAACCCCATTGGAGGCTTTGGCAGATAATACCATAGCTCTCCTGAAGTATGGAGTAAAGAATGTGTTCTGTGAGAAACCTGGATTTCTAAATCCAGAAGAGCTGTTAGAAGTTAAAGAAGTTTCTGATGCCTACAATGGTAATGTCTTCTATGCTTATAATCGCAGATTTTTCGCCTCAGTTTTGAAGGCAGAAGAGATAATAAAGGAAGAAGGAGGAGTCAAGTCTTTCAATTTTGAGTTTACTGAATGGGGTCATGTCATAGAAAAAAGCGGTAATACACTAGAAGCATTACAGAATTGGATGTATGCCAATTCAACTCATGTTATCGACCTTGCATTCTTCCTTGGAGGAAACCCAACTCAAATGAATTGTGTCACGGCAGGCGAACTCAGTTGGCACAAACCTGCTATCTTTGCTGGCTCTGGCATTACCGATAAGGGTGCTTTATTCAGCTATCAATCAAATTGGGCTGCTCCTGGTCGTTGGGTAGTTGAAATTCTAACTTCAAAACATCGCCTTTATTTCAAACCTATGGAGCAACTTCAGATACAAAATATAGGAAGCGTAAAGGTGGATCTTGTAGAGATTGATGACCATTTGGATAAAGAGTTCAAGCCGGGATTCTATTTGGAAACTAAAGCATTCCTTGAAGGCGATTATAGAAGATTGTGCAGTATTAAAGAACAATATGATCATTTGCAGCATATTTATAACAAGATAAAGGGGCTATAATAATGAAAGTCGTTCTTCTTGCCGGAGGCTTCGGCTCGCGCATCAGCGAAGAAAGCCAATTCAAACCAAAGCCAATGATTGAGATTGGCGGTATGCCTATTATGTGGCATATCATGAAAGAGTATGCCTACTATGGTCATACCGAGTTTATCATCTGCGCTGGATATAAGCAGGAGTATATCAAGGAGTGGTTTGCCAACTACTTTCTGCATAACTCCGACGTCACCTTCGACTATCGTAACGGAAAGAACGAGATGACCGTACACCAGACCAATATGGAGCCATGGAAGGTGACAGTAGTAGATACCGGCTACAACACCATGACAGGCGGTCGAATCAAGCGTATTCAGAAATACGTAGGTAACGAGACCTTCATGATGACCTATGGTGATGGAGTATGCGATGTTGAAATAGACAAACTATTAGAGTTCCATAAGAGTCATGGCAAGCTTGCCACACTTACAGCCGTCAAGATGGCACAGGACAAAGGAGTGCTTGATATAAATGGTGAAAATGCAGTGAAGGCATTTCGAGAAAAGAATGCAGCAGATGGAGCCCCAATAAATGCTGGATATATGGTACTTGAACCACAAATTTTTGACTTACTTGATGGAGATTCTTGTGTGTTTGAGAAAACTGCTCTTGTTGAATTGGCAAGTAGAGGAGAGTTGATGTCTTTTATCCACACTGGATTTTGGCAATGTATGGACAATATTAGAGAAAAGTCTCTTCTAGAGAAACTTCTATCTGAAAATAAAGCTCCTTGGAAACGTTGGGATCGTTCTGTTCCCAATATACCTGATTATGCCAAATAATTCATAAATTATACGTAAATAATTATTAATATGTCAAGAAAAGAAGAATTAAAGCAGCAAATACTCGAGCTCACACGCGAGTATTATAAAGAGGTGCATGCCCCTAAGAAGGATTTTGTGCCAGGTAAGTCATTCGTCAACTACGGAGGTCGTTATTTCAACGACGAGGAGATGGTCAACCTTGTTGACTCGTCACTCGATTTCTGGTTGACGGCCGGCCCTTGGGCTCATAAGTTTGAGACTCGCCTCGCTAATTGGCTTGGAGTAAAACACTGTGCAGTCACAAACTCTGGTTCATCAGCCAACCTTCTCGCCTTCTACACCCTTACATCTCCCAAACTTGGAGATAGAGCTATTAAAAGAGGTGATGAGGTGATAACAGTGGCAGCTGGATTCCCCACTACAGTTAATCCCATCATCCAGTTTGGAGCTATACCAGTATTCGTAGATGTATGTCTTCCGGGATTTGATATCGATGTCAATCAGCTTGAAGCAGCCTATTCTCCAAAGGTAAAGGCAGTGATGATGGCTCATTCACTTGGTAATCCATTCAATCTGAAGGCAGTATTGGAGTTTTGCGAAAAGCATAACCTCTGGTTGATTGAGGACAACTGTGATGCGCTTGGATCTGAATACACCATTGACGGTGTTACCAAGAAAACAGGTACATGGGGGCATATCGGAACATCATCATTCTATCCTCCTCACCACATGACAATGGGCGAAGGTGGCGCAGTTTATACCAATGACCCGCTGCTCGACAAGATCTGTCGTTCATTCCGCGACTGGGGGCGCGACTGTTGGTGTGTTGGTGGTGTTGACAACACCTGTAAGCTCCGCTTTACCGGCAAGTTTGGCGAGCTGCCACAAGGCTATGATCATAAGTATGTATATTCACACTTCGGATTCAATCTGAAGATAACAGATATGCAGGCAGCTATAGGTTGTGCTCAGTTGGATAAGCTCGATGATATTGTATCAGCACGTCGAGCCAACTATAAGGCATTATATGACGGTCTGAAGGATTGTCCTGGAATCATCCTTCCCGTTGCTGAAGAGAACTCCAACCCATCATGGTTTGGATTCCTTATTGCAGTAAAGGAAGATGCCGGTTTTACACGTAATGAACTCACAGGCTATCTCGAAGATAACAAGATTCAGACCCGCAACCTCTTTGCAGGCAATCTTATCAAGCATCCTGCATTCGATGAGATGCGCAAGAGTGGAGAGGGTTATCGTCAGGTAGGAGATCTTAAGAACACCGACTTCGTGATGAACAATACCTTCTGGATTGGCGTATATCCCGGAATGACAGCAGAGATGAATGCTTGGATGATTGAATGTATCAATAAGTTCTGCAAGGAACATATTAAGTAATCCGACATGATTGACATTTTTAATAATTTCTATAAAGGCAAACGAGTTCTTGTAACCGGTCACACCGGTTTCAAGGGCTCTTGGCTATCCATCTGGCTTCATGAGCTTGGAGCTGAGGTGGTAGGTGTCGCTCTTGACCCATTCACAGAGCGAGATAACTACGTACTCTCTGGTATTGGAAACAAAATCAAGGCCGATATCAGAGCTGACATCCGAGATGGCGAAAAGATGAAAGAGATATTCGCAGAATATCAACCCGAGATAGTTTTCCATCTTGCAGCCCAACCGCTTGTTCGTCTCAGCTACGACATCCCGGTTGAAACCTACGAGACCAACGTGATGGGAACCATCAACATCATGGAGGCCATCAGGGCAACAGATAGCGTAAAGGTCGGCGTAATGATTACCACCGACAAGTGCTATGAGAACAAGGAACAGATATGGGGCTATCGTGAGAATGAGCCTATGGGCGGCTACGATCCATATTCATCCTCCAAAGGCGCAGCCGAGATTGCCATCAGCAGTTGGCGGAGAAGTTTCTTCAATCCTGCCGATTATGTGACAAAGCACCATGTAAGCCTTGCTTCAGTGAGAGCTGGTAATGTCATTGGTGGCGGTGATTGGGCATTAGACCGCATAATCCCTGACTGCATAAAGGCAATAGAAGCAGACGAACCTATAGCTATCCGTAACAAAATGGCAGTTCGTCCATGGCAGCATGTCCTTGAACCCTTAAGTGGTTATATGCTTCTTGCGCAGAAGATGTGGGACGAGCCAACAAAATATTGTGAAGGATGGAACTTCGGACCAAGAGCAGAATCTATATCTACTGTATGGGAGGTAGCATCAAAGTTGATTGCCAATTATGGCAAGGGAGAACTTAAGGATATGAGTGACCCCAATGCCGTTCATGAAGCCAATCTCCTGATGCTTGATATTAGCAAGGCAAAATTCAAGTTAGGTTGGGAACCAAGAATGAATATAGACCAATGCGCTGCTCTCATAGCAGATTGGTATAAAAGATATAAGAAGGAGGATGTATATAACCTCTGTGTTGAGGAGATAGAAAAATTCTTGGGATAATGGAAAATATTTTCTTAATTGGCGGAAGCGGATTCATTGGAAAGAATCTTGTTAATCAGTTCCGCCAGAATTACGAAGTTCATGTAATTGACAAGTTCATAGATGAGAAGTTCTTCTCGGTACGTCCAGAGGTAAAGACATTGAAGATGGATTTGGTTGAAGAGCAAGTACCATGTGATTATCCATCTCCAGACTACATAATCAATCTTGCCTCGATTGTGACAGCAGAAAGAAACTTTGCATTGTTCGATGGACTTATTTCTTCAAATCTCAAGGTTCTGCTTAATCTGTATGAGCGCTTTAAGAATGACAAGAAGTTGAAACTCTTCATTCAGTTTGGCAGTAGCGAGGAATATGGAAATGAAGGATCACCCTTCAAAGAGACAATGCGAGAGTGTCCCAACTCGCCGTATGCGCTTGTGAAGCAGCTGACAGTCAATACAGCCCTAATGCTCCATAGCAACTACGGATTCCCTGCAATGGTAGTACGCCCAGGTAATCTCTTTGGACAGTATCAGAATCCTTCAAAGTTCATTCCTTATGTTATTCAACAACTTAAGGCTAATGCACCTCTAAATGTAACACCTTGTGAGCAGAAACGTGATTTCATATACGCAGAGGATTTTGCATGGTGCATAGAGCAGATAATAAAGAATCACAATAAGGCTGTTGGAGAAATAATAAATGTTGGAAGTGGAGAAAGCATTTCACTGAAAAGCATTATTGAAACCGCAAAGAAAGAAATAGGGAGTCTTTCAGACATATATTATGGTGCACTAAAATATCGAGAGAATGAAGTAATGGACTTACGATGTGATATATCTCGATTGGAAAGCATCATAAATTCAAAACTATGTTTTAATCCTTTAAATCAATTAAAGAATTATATCAATGATTGAAAATCTAATATTAGGCGCAGGTATTTCTGGATTAGCTGCTAATTATGCTTTAAAGTCAAAAGGATTGTTGTCAGCAATAGTTGAGAAGGATGCTGATTATGGAGGCTTATGTGGCTCATTTGAGATTAATGGTTTTAGATTTGACAGATTTGTTCATCTATGTTTTACAAAATCTGATATTGTAAATGATATATTTGGACAAGCATCGAATAATATATTAAGTCATAAACCAGAAGCATACAATGTATATAAAGGTATGTGGATCAAGCATCCTGCTCAAAACAACCTGTTCCCACTTTCAGAAGAAGAGAAAAAACTCATAATAAATGATTTCTTGAATAGGAAATCTCCAGATACATCTAACATTAAAAATTATGAGGATTGGCTTCGTATTCAATTCGGAGATTACTTTGCAGAACATTTTCCGATGGTATATACAAGGAAGTATTGGATGAAGGAAGCTCGCGAGTTACGTACAGAATGGGTAGGTCAACGTATTTATCAACCATCAGTGGAAGAGGTAATAAAAGGTAGCAAAACAGCTGACACTCCTAATACTTACTATGCAAAGGAAATGAGATATCCCAGAAAAGGAGGATATAAGCAGTTCTTGAAAGTATTGGCAGAATCTGCTGATATTCGATATAATAAAGAAGTAAATGAAATAGAACCTTTATTGAAGAAAATCTCATTTTCAGATGGGACTTCTGTTGAGTACAATCGATTGATATCTAGCCTTCCTCTTACTGAGATGGTTAAGCTTGTGAAGAATACTCCTGATGATGTAAAAGCAGCTGCCGACAAACTTGAATGTACCTGTGGCTATCATGTATCAATAGCATTAAAAACAATGAATATTCCACCTTATCTATGGTGGTACATCTATGATGAGGATAATCTTGCATCTCGAGTTTATTCTCCATCATTGAAGAGCCCTGATAATGCACCTGAAGGATGCAGCAGTCTTCAGATGGAAGTGTATTGCAAGCAGGGAGAATTTACTGAAGAAGTAATAAAAGACAGAACAGTAGGAAAACTGATAGAAAGAGGATTTATAAAAGAAGAAGATATTATGTTTATACATCTCGGATTTGAGAAGTATGCAAATGTAATCTTCACTGAGCCAATATATGAGGCTCGTAAAATAGTTAGAGATTATCTCGCATTAGTAGGTATTGAGACCATCGGTCGATTCGGCGAATGGGATTACCTCTGGAGCGATCAAAGTTTATTAAGTGGATTAAAAATCAAATAATATGCTAACAGATATAATTATCATAATTCCAACTCATAAACGCCAGCATTATCTTAATCGAGTAGCATGGTACTACTCACATTTTGATATGCAGGTATATATTTGTGACTCAACACCAGGAGGAGCATTTAATATAGACCATTATAATAATATTAATTATATTTGGTGTCCGGAAAAGACATTTTATACAAAAATATTACATGTGTTAAATACTACTAATGCTCGTTTCTATGCGACAAGTCCAGATGATGACTTTTTGGTATACGAGACTCTTATGGAGTGCTATAACTTTTTGCTTGGAGACAAAAGGTATTCAATGGCTATAGGAAGACAGTGTTATTTTAATGAAGGTTTTAAAAATAATACTGTTTTTACAAACATATATTCTAATGGATTATATGGAAAACGAATTGATGGTAATAAAATTCAAAATTCCATCAAGTTTTGGTCGAATTATCAAAATATTCTTTGGACTTTGTTCACTAAGGACACTCTGTTAGATGCTTTTGAAACTCTTGAGCGCCTTCATTATGATTCTCAGAATTTTATTGAGCTAACTTTAGGTATGAAGGCTATCTCTCACGGAAAAATATATTTATCTAAGGATTTCCTAAATTGCAGAGAGGTATCGACTGCTATCCATTGGGGAAATTTAGAAAAGGAGATTTCAATAAGTAACTTCTTCAAATATAAATCCATGAGGAAAGATATGACAAAGTTTTGGAATAGTGAAAACACGTTTTCTTCAAGAATTGGTTTCCTATGCTATTTATTTGTATCTAGTAATAGAATTATAGAGAAAGTAAGAGCCCTTTCATTAAAATTGTTGAATAGAGGCAAAGTTACAATTTCTATAGATGATACAAAATTGTCTTCTAGAATTTCTAATGCATTGAGTCATGTCTGATGTAAGAGCTTTATTAAAGCATTCATTAAACTATTTGTTTGCGCAAGTAGCTACCAAGGCACTGGCATTTATATCTATACCTGTATATACTCGTATATTGAGTGTTGAAGAATTTGGTGTGGTTCAAGTGTTTCTCGCAACAGTTGGTATTGCGTCTGTTCTTTTGACACTCAATACAGAAGTAGGTATTAGCCGTTATTATTACGACAGAAAGAGTGATGATGACTTTAAGGAATTTGTAGGTACTACAATTGTCATCATGTCTTCAGTGATGGTGGGTACTTCATTAGTGGGTATACTACTATTGCCTTGGTTGTCAAATGAGTTGTCTTTTAGTTATTTGTTGACTTTGGCCCTTCTGCCTGTGTCAATCTACAATGTAAGCAATTCTGTCTTCACCCAAATATACAGTGTTCTGTTGGAAAGCAAGAAAATCGCCATTGTATCATCCGTTCAAACCTACTTAGCTTTTATTCTTTCTGTAGTTGCAATATTGTTACTTCCTAAGGATAAATATTACGGGCAGGTGATCGGTACAATTGCAGCAATGGTTGTCTTGTGGCAATATCTGGTCAGACAAATAAAACCTTATTGTATATTTCACGTTAAGAAGGAACATGTTAAATACTTGCTATCATATAGCTTGCCTTACCTCCCATATACATTGAGTGGTATCATTATCGCACAATTGGGGCGAATTGTGATTTGTCAATATGGAGGGTTTGGACTAGCTGGTCAATATAGTTTTGCAACAAACATCGCTTTGATTATGTTGGTGTTTATTGGAATTGTTCATTCTGCATGGAATCCTTATTACTTTCAATATATGACTGATGGCGATTATAAAAGTGTAGACAAAGACTATAAACTGATATGGGCGGTGACTTTGAGTTTAGGATTAGCTTTAATTTTATTTGGAAAGGAATTAGCCTTCGTTTTGGGTAAAGAAGAATATTTCTCTTCGGTAAAGTATATTCCTGTATTGATAATGGGCTATGTCTTTTATCAATGGTCCTATGTTTATATGAGGAATACGGGGTTTGCCAAACGTGTAATATGGAATGCATTAAGCGTCGTATCAGGTGGTGTTGCTAATATGGGTATTTGTTATTTAAGTATCTATAAATATGGGGCATGGGGCGTTGTATTTGCTTTTGCCATATCATATTTCGTTATGCTTGTCACGTCTTGGTCAATAAATAAGTGGGTAATCAAGGAGTATGCTCCCAGGTGTACATCTTTCCTTATGCCGTTTATTATATGGGGAGTGTTTGCTGCAGGATATTATATGGTTCATAACGAATTTGCTGGTAATTATCTAGTTGAAATTCTATTTAAATTACTTTTACTCGTTGTTTATAGTATGGTTATAATTTATCCATATAGATTTAAAGTTTATACAGTCTTGAGACGATTTGTAAGCACTCAATTTAGGGCTATAAAATAGAGTTTGTACCTTTGCTGCTGAATTTAAACATTATCATTATGTACAGCAGCGAAGATTTAGAAAGATTTTATTTCCAGTATCAAACCGAGGCGTTGCCTCATGGCGAATCGATACAGAGTTTTTGTGTAAAGAACAAAGTACCCTACAACATTTTTTCGAAATTGTACAAGGACACACGCAAACAGATTGTAGAGGTAAAGGTAGATGGCAGACCCTCAGACTCGGAAAAAGAACCATGGGTTCAATCCGATTCCATTCAGCCAGCATCGCCTTCTCCAGTTCGTATAATGATAGAACTGCGAATGAGCAATGGAATACACTTTAAAACTATAGTGAAAATATGGCTGCAGACGAGAAAGACCGTTTCATACAATACTTGGTCGATAAGGTCAATACGTACGAGTTGGACAAACGTGCTACAGAACTTGCCGTAGAAGAGATCCAGTCCACGTTTGACAGTGTAAGTTCCAGCCTCGAATCCTTGAAGAAGGAAATGGAGGAGATAAAGGCTGAATTGCGCGAGGAACGCTCTAAGCGCAAGAAGGCCGAGGCAAAGGCACGTAAGCTCGACCAGCAGTTGAAGTATGCCCAGAAGAACAAGTTCGGCGACAAGCGCCAGAATGCCCGTAAGGACGAGAAGAAGGATGACTCTGCCGACCGTGAGGACGAGAAGGACAAGTTTGACGGTACAGAAGGTACTGTCTCGACCAAGTCGGTTCAGGAGAATCCGAAAGAAGAGAATCTTGTGAAAGTGAAGAAAGAGCGTGATACCTCAAACCGTCCTGAGAAGTATGACACAATGTCGGTTGACGGAGCTCCCGTCTTCCATCCGACAGACGACTCAAAGGTTCCGGGCTATTTCCCAACAGAGGGTCATCCAGAGGTGGTTATGAAGTTTGAAGGCACAAAGGCAACGCCGGAGTTTCTTCAGGCCCTTGCCTATGAGGTATATGTAAAGAACGTCACGTTTGGTCTTCTTCACCAGTGGCTTACAGACATGGAAATGACCATATCCGAAAACAAGATAGGCTTCGTCTCGCCTGAAAGGCGATATGAAGCACCGACCGTTGCACGTCCGCCGCAAATGTAATCAGAATATTATGGGGAAAGATGTTGGTTTTTGCATGGTTTCCAAAAGTCAAGTGGCAACTTACGGATGAGAAAAACGGACTTTTACCTCTTAGAATATATACAAACAGAGATGTCACAATCTCAAATCATGCCACAAATGATACAATATACAGTGTTTTACGACGCGTTAGGGCATAAAGAGGCTGTCCACGAAGAAAAGCACTTCGCGGACTACCTGCTTAGTTACCTATACGCTTCACAAAGAATGGCGGTGCCCTCGGGGCAGGATTGATGATCCTGATGATGATACGCTGGCAATGGCATTCCTTGCAGACTCCAATCTCCCAACCATTCTCCTGACAGATCTCAAGATATGACTTCTTTGTCCTTTCTTTCGGCACGGGCGGCACATCGAGCTGCTTCTGTATGTGGCGCAGTGCATCCCTGTTGCAAGGTGAGAGTATGCCGTAGTGGCGTATCCTTACAAACCTGTCGGGAAGAACATGCAGTGACAACAAGCCTAGGAACTTGTCAATCTCCATTGTCATCACCCCGTGCTTTCCGCCCTTCCTGTAGT
>CAMBOI010000017.1 GCA_945869265.1 uncultured Prevotella sp.
ACACGACGCTGATGGCGACCGCCCTCAAACGTGGTCTTGAAGAACTCGTCCATGATTGCACCTGCTGTCTTGTTGTCGATGAAACGGCCTGGCATAACCAGTACGTTGGCATCGTTGTGCTGACGGCAGAGATGAGCAATCTCAGGAATCCAAGCGAGACCTGCGCGCACACCCTGATGCTTGTTGAGCGTGATGCTGATACCCTCGCCACTGCCGCATACGGCAATACCGGGATATACCTCGCCGCTCTCGATAGCTTCGCCCAAAGCATGACCGAAGTCGGGATAGTCGCAGCTCATGTCGCTATATGTGCCGAAGTCCTTGTAGGCATATCCATGCTCATCCAAGTACTGGAGCACGTACTTCTTCAATGCGAAGCCTGCGTGGTCGCAAGCTACTCCAACTGTCTTTACTTCCATATTCTATTAAGTTGACAAGTTGACTGATTTATAACATTGCTTTTACTTGCTCGTAAACGTTCTGACCAGTGTAGCCGAGCTTCTCGTCGAGAACCTTGTAAGGTGCCGAGAAGCCGAAGCTCTCAAGACCCCAAATCTTTGACTCGGGAGCAGCACCAATCAGGAAGCCCTGAAGGTTGACTGGCAGACCGGCGGTCATACCGAACACCTTGGCTCCGACAGGAACAACGCTCTGCTGATACTCTGCACTCTGAGTGCGGAACAGACCCTCAGAAGGTACACTCACGATGCGCACCTTGACACCATCCTTGCGGAGGAGTTCGGCACCGCTGACAAGTGTGGAAACCTCAGAACCGGTAGCCACAAGAACTACATCGGGATTCTCGTCAGAGCCAGCCACGATGTAGCCACCCTTGCGAGCCTGCTCGTAGTCGTTGCCCTCGGGAAGATTGTTGATGTTCTGACGGCTGAAGATAAGGGCTGTAGGAGTATCCATATTCTCCATTGCCATTGCCCAAGCTACGGTTGTCTCCTTGGCATCGGCAGGACGGAGTACGAGACAAGAGTTCTTGCCGGCATGGTTCTTCAACTTCTCCATCAGGCGGATCTGTGCCTCCTGCTCAACAGGCTCGTGAGTAGGTCCGTCCTCACCTACGCGGAATGCGTCGTGGGTCCAGATGAACTTCACTGGCAACTGCATGAGGGCAGCCATACGTACGGCGGGCTTCATATAATCTGAGAATACGAAGAATGTACCGCAGGCGGGGATAACACCACCATGCAGAGACATACCGATGCAGCAGCATGCCATAGTGAGCTCGGCAACACCTGCCTGGAAGAATGCACCGCTGAAGTCGCCCTTGACGAGTGCCTTTGTCTGCTTCAGGAATCCGTCGGTCTTGTCAGAGTTGGAGAGGTCGGCTGAAGCGCAGATCATGTTAGGTACCTGCTGTGCCAATACGCTCAGACAAGCGGCAGATGCACTACGTGTAGCGTCGTTGTCCTTCTGCACGCACTTGCTCCAGTCAATCTTAGGAGCCTTGCCGCTAAACCACTCTGCCTGCTGGGCAGCCTTCTCAGGATTAGCATCTGCCCATGCCTTCTCCTCGGCATAACGCTCGGCGCAGATGCCCTTGAGCTCCTCGGCACGCTTGGCATAGAGTTCCTTGACCTCGGGGAAGATCTGGAAGGGGTTCTCGGGATCGCCACCAAGGTGCTTGATAGTGTTGACAAAGGCGTCGCCACCAAGAGGAGCACCGTGAGTCTTGCAGTTGGCCTCGTAAGAAGAACCGTCGGCCTTGAGGGCTCCCTTACCCATGATACACTTACCGATGATGAGGGTGGGCTTGCCTTCTACCTTCTTTGCCTTGTCGAGAGCCTCGCGAATCTGATCGACATCATTACCATTGATCTCGAATACCTCCCAACCAAGTGCACGATACTTGGCGGCTGTGTCCTCGTTCATAACCTCCTTGGTCTCGGTAGAGAGCTGGATGTCATTGCAGTCGTAGAACATGATGAGGTTGTCAAGACCAAGAACAGATGCTATACGGGCTGCACCCTGTGAGATTTCCTCCTGGATACCACCGTCGGAGATGTATGCATAAATTGTCTCCTTATCGAAGGTGGGGTTTCCAGTGTGGGCAGCCAAGAACTTGGCGGCAATGGCAGCACCTACGGCAAACACATGACCCTGACCGAGAGGACCTGAAGTGTTTTCAATACCACGGGCGATCTCAAACTCGGGGTGACCGGTGGTGGGAGAACCCCACTGACGAAGCTGAGCAAGTTCGTCGAGGGTAAACTTGCCGATAAGGGTAAGCTGTGAATAGAGCATCGGAGCCATGTGGCCGGGATCGAGGAAGAAACGGTCGCGACCTACCCACTCGGGATTCTGGGGGTCATACTTCAGGTACTCGCTATAGAGCACGTTGATAAAGTCTGCACCACCCATGGCACCACCGGGGTGTCCACTCTTTGCTTTTTCTACAGCTGAGGCAGCGAGGATACGGATGTTATCCGCTGCCTTGTTCATAAGATTCTTGTCATTCATCTTTTTAAAGTTTTATAATGAGTTACATGTTTTTACTTAAGGGATTGTGATATCGGCTGCAAAGATACTATTTTATATCGAGAACAACGATAGATTTGGCAGGAATTTTCACTGTAAGCACGTTTTTCTTTATTTTTGCGTCCTTAAATGCAGTGGGAACTACTACCTGAGTGTTGTCGAAGTCGTTGTAGTCGGTGATATTCTTGCAGGTGAGGATGCGGCCGCTCACTGACTTTGCCTGAGCTCCGTCGAGGTTGATGGTGAGGGTCTGAGCCTTGTCGAGGCATACGTTGGCAAGCGACATGATAATGCTGCCATCGGCTTTCTTGGCGGCTGATGTGCTCACGGCAGGTACCTTGCGACCATCCTTGGCGTGATCGTCACCGCGTACCTCTATCGAATCAACGTTGACATCGCAAGGAAGATAGGTGGCCTCCTGGAATCCCTTGTACATCTCGAAGACGTGATAGGTGGGAGTGAGAACCATGTGACCAGTGCCCTTCTGGTCGGTGAGGATCATCGACTGAAGCACGTTTACCACCTGTGCGATATTGGCCATGCGCAGACGGTCGGTGTGACGATGGAAGACATTGAGTGAGAGCGCTGCCACGAAAGCGTCGCGCATAGTGTTCTGCTGATAGAGGTGACCGGGGATTGTGCCGGGCTCTTCGTCCCACCATGTTCCCCATTCATCGAGCAAAAGACCAATCTTCTTGTCGGGATCTTTCTGGTCCATAATAGCGGCATGACGCTTGATGACATCTTCTACCTCAAGGCACTTGCCCATTGTCCAATAGTATTCATCTGGATTGAACTTGAGGGCTGCTCCCTTGCTTCCGTTCCATCCAGTGACGGTGTAGTAGTGGAGAGAGATACCGTTCATGGTGTGTCCGGCCTTGTCCATGAGCACCTTTGTCCAGTTCCAGTCATAGTCGCTCGCACCACTGGCAACCTTATACAGATTGTTGCCGTCGTAGTTGCGGCAGTAGGTCTGATAACGACGATAGAGGTCGGCGTAGTATTCGGGAAGCATGCTTCCGCCGCAACCCCAACTCTCGTTACCTACACCGAGGAACTTCACCTTCCATGCCTTGTCGCGACCGTTCTGACGACGGAGCTTTGCCATGGGAGTGTCGCCATCACTGGTCATATATTCCACCCACTTGGCGAGCTCCTCAACAGTGCCGCTACCTACGTTGCCGCTGATGTAAGGCTCGCAACCGAGCATCTCACAGAGATTAAGGAACTCGTGAGTACCGAAGGAGTTGTCCTCGATGGTGCCTCCCCAGTTGTTGTTCTGCATCTTTGGACGCTTTTCCTTAGGACCGATACCGTCCATCCAGTGATACTCGTCGGCGAAGCATCCGCCCGGCCAACGGAGAACAGGTATCTGAAGAGCCTTCAAAGCATCGAACACATCCTTGCGATAACCGTTGATGTTAGGTATCTGGGAGTTTTCGCCTACCCAAAGTCCACCATAGATACATGATCCAAGGTGCTCAGCAAACTGGCCGTAAATCTCCTTATAAATTTTCTGCGTGCCCTGATCGGCATGTATAGTAACAGTTGCATTTTCTGCAAACACTGCTGCAGACATTGCTGCTGATAATGTAATGGTAGTTAGTAATCTTTTCATGATTGGTTCTAAGAACTTTAATATTTTAATATTTTAATATCGATAATAAGGCCTATTAAGCCTTATTATCGACAGCAGCCTGCTCGATGGCAAGACCGCGCTTGTAATTCTCAATCCACTTGTTGAATCCGGCTACATCCTCGGCTGTAGGAGCTATCTCAACGCCAGTGTTACCGGCAAAGACATTCGACTCAAGCCAGTCGGCGAGGGTAGAGCCATTAGTATTATTAACAAGGTATGAAGCAAGCAGAGCAATACCCCATGCACCACCTTCGCCCGCTGTCTCCATAACAGAGATAGGAGAGTTGATGGCTGCTGCGAGAACACGCTGGCCAACGCCCTTTGTCTTGAACAATCCGCCATGGCCAGTGATGCGGTCAACCTGCACATGCTCCTCATTGAAGAGAATGTCGTTACCAATCTTCAGTACTCCCACTGATGCATATAGGTTGGCACGCATGAAGTTGGCAAGGTTAAACTTGTCGTTGGCTGAGCGCACGAACATGGGGCGTCCCTCGGCAAGACCAGTTACTGGTTCACCAGAGATATAGTTATATGCAATAAGTCCACCGCAGTCAGCATCACCTGTGAGGGCATTGTTGTAGAGTTTGCCGAACACTTCGTTCATATCTACCGGAATACCAAGTAGTTGCTGATATTCCTTAAAGAGATTCACCCATGCATTGAGGTCGCTTGTACAGTTGTTGCAGTGAACCATAGCAACGAGAGAACCATCGGGTGTTGTCACCATATCAATCATTTCGTATGGCTTGCTGAGGTCTTTCTCCAATACAATCATTGAGAAAGAAGATGTTCCGGCAGACACATTACCTGTGCGCTGCTTTACGGCATTTGTAGCCACCATACCAGTGCCAGCATCGCCTTCGGGAGGACAGAGTGGAATACCTGGTTTCAGGTGTCCAGAGATGTCGAGTTTCTTTGCACCCTCGGCTGTAAGGAAACCGGCATTCTCGCCAGCATTCAACACCTCAGGCAGAATGTCGAGCAATGTCCAGTTGAATCCCTTGGGAGCAATGAGCTTGTTGAATTTCTCAACCATAGCGGCAGAATAGTTGTGTGTTTCGGGATCGATAGGCAGCATACCTGAGGCATCGCCTATGCCAAGCACCTTATTGCCGGTGAGTTGCCAGTGGATGTAGCCGGCAAGAGTGGTAAGGAAGTCAATGTCTGCCACATGCTCCTCGTTGTCGAGGATTGCCTGATAGATGTGTGAGATGCTCCAACGGAGAGGAATGTTATACACGAATAGCTCCGACAGTTCTGCGGCTGCCTTGGCGGTATTGGTGTTGCGCCATGTGCGGAAGGGAACGAGAATATTCTGTTGGTCGTTGAAGGCCATATAGCCGTGCATCATGGCACTGATGCCAATAGCGGCAAGATCCTCAATCTCGATGTCATACTCGGCAAGCACGTTCTTGCGAAGGTCGGCATAGCAGTCCTGTAAGCCATACCAAATGGCCTCGGTACTGTAGGTCCAGAGTCCGTCAACAAGCTGGTTTTCCCACTCGTGGCTACCCTGTGCGATAGGTTTGTTTTCACCGTCGATGAGAACGGCCTTGATACGGGTAGAGCCAAACTCGATACCGAGAATGGCTTTACCCTGTTGGATTGTTTCTTTTGCTGTCATATTCTTATCTCAACGCCTTGTTCAACATGTAATATACCTCATTGTTGCGAAGCTCCTTCTTGAAGCCGCTGATGGTAGTATTCTTGTCGATGTTGACATATTCGATACCAACCATCTCGGCGAAGTCCTCCCAGTACTCGGCAGTGATGTCGTAAGAGAATGCACTGTGGTGGGTACCTCCGGCGAGAATCCATGCACCAGCACCGATTTCGAATGTAGGCTGCGGAACCCAGAGAGCGGATGCTACGGGGAGCTTGGGCATTGGCTTCGGTTCGATACACTCTACCTCACTTGTGATAAGACGGAAGCGGTTGCCAAGGTCAACAACTGTTGCCTTGATACCCTTACCTGTCTTGGATGTGAAGACAAGACGGGCTGTCTGCTCCTTGCGGATACCGATACCGAGGAAGTGTACCTCAAGAGTGGGCTTGTCAACTGCGATGAGAGGACAAACCTCGAGCATGTGGCTCTGGAGAGATGATGTGCAGTCAGCTGCAAAGTTGAGTGTGTAGTCCTCAAGGAATGAGCATCCCTTGGCAAGACCCTGATTCATCACCCACAGTGAGCGATAGAGACAAGCGGTCTTCCAGTCACCCTCTGCACCGAAACCGATACCCTCGGCCATCAGACGCTGAGAGGCAAGACCAGGAATCTGGTCGAAACCGATGAAGTTCGGGTCGTTGATGTCTGCCTCACCGAGGTCGTCAAAGTTGGTTGTGAAGGCTGTGGCACCCTCTTCCTTGAGTACGCGGCGCAGAGCAATCTCGGCCTTTGCAGCATGCTTTACCTTCTCCCAATATACCTCTTCGCCCGACTCGTCAATCTTGATGGTGTAGGCCTTCTTGTATTCCTCAACAAGTGCATCTGCCTCTTCGTCAGACACCTGCTTCCAGTACTCCATAAGGTTGGATACAGGATAGTAGTCAACATGATAACCAAGACGCTGCTCAAACTCAACACGGTCACCGTCGGTAACGGCTACGTTGTTCATGTTCATACCGAACATCAGACAGCGTACATTGTGGGAATCGGCTACAGCTGCTGCAACGCGCGACCAAACGGCGATGCTCTCCTGAGCCTCGGCGCTCTTCCAATGACCAACAACAACCTTGCGGGGAATACGCATGCGGCTGCAGATATGACCGAACTCGATGTCGCCATGAGCCGACTGGTTGAGGTTCATAAAGTCCATGTCGATAGTGTCCCAAGGCAACTCGGCGTTGTACTGGGTGTGGAAGTGAAGAAGAGGCTTCTGGAGTGCCTGCAGACCCTTGATCCACATCTTGGCGGGAGAGAAGGTGTGCATCCATGTGATGATACCAACACACTTCTCGTCGTTGTTGGAAGCCTTCATAATGGCTTCTACCTCTGCCGATGAATTGGCAGTGCCCTTATAAACTACCTTGATAGGCAGGCGGCCAGAGTCGTTGAGACCGGCTACCATTTCCTTTGAGTGACTATCAACTGCTACTACTGCATCACCTCCATAAAGGAGCTGTGCACCTGTTACGAACCATACTTCGTAGTTGTCAAATGCTTTAACCATGACTTTAAGTTTTTAATTTTGTTAGATTTATATATTATTGTATTTTAATGTTTTTTCTGACCGTAATAAGCGTTGGGACCATGCTTGCGGCTGAAATGCTTCTCAACAAGCAAGGGATTCATTGTGGTCCATGGATTGAGAGTAAACGAGATGTATGCCATCTTTGCCACCTGCTCCATTACTACGGCGTTATACACTGCATTGTCAGCATCCTTGCCCCATGAGAAAGGACCATGGTTCTTCACCAATACTCCGGGAGTGTGAACAGGATTGATGTTGCCATCCTTAATACGCTTCACAATGACATTACCGGTCTCGAGTTCGTAGTCGCCCTTTACCTCTGCCTCTGTCATGGCATCGGTGCAAGGGATTGAGTCGTGGAAATAGTCGGCATGGGTAGTTCCGATATTTGGAATGTCCTTACCTGCCTGTGCCCATGCTGTGGCATAGGTGGAGTGGGTGTGTACAACACCGCCAATTTCGGGGAAGGTGCGATAGAGCACAAGATGGGTAGGGGTGTCGGATGAGGGGTTGAGATTTCCTTCTACAACCTTACCTGTCTGCAGGTCAACAACCACCATATCTGATGCCTTCATATCGTCATAGCTTACGCCTGACGGTTTGATAACAACGAGGCCTTTCTCTCGGTCAATACCCGAAACGTTGCCCCATGTGAAGATTACAAGATTGTGTTTTACAAGGTCGAGATTTGCCTTGAAAACTTTTTCTTTAAGTTCCTCTAACATAGTCTTTTTCCTTTCTTTATTAAATTTATAGATAATGTATTATTTTTGATATATATAGGGACTCAAAGTTTGAAATTTGGGTCCTCTTTGTATGCATGTTTATTGAAACGGTAGAGAAATGCTCCGCGCTTGGATGACGTCTTGTCGATGAGTTCGGTCTTCTCTATAAAATCCATTTCCTTGATGCGCTTGCGGAAGTTGCGCTTGTCCATTTCCTCTCCGTTGATGGCCTCATAGAGATGCTGTAGCTGGGTTAGCGTGAAGAGTGGGGGAAGGAGGCGGAAACCTACTGGTTCGCGCGACACTTTTTCCTGCATCATTTTCCGTGCCTTTATTATCATCTTGTTGTGGTCGGAGTACATCGTCGGCACGTTGTCGATGTTAACCCATTCCACTCCGTGCTGCCTGCGCAGCTCATCATCATAATCTTTTACGTTAATCAGCGCATAATAGGCTATTGATATAACTCGTTCGCCTGGGTCACGGTCAACGTTACCAAATGCTCCTACCTGACGCATAAACAGTTTGTTCAGACCTGTAAGTTCTGCTAGCACTCGGTTGGCTGCCTCGTCAATACTCTCGTCATGACGAACAAAACCACCATAAAGTGACCATTCACCACGGCCCGGATCCATTTGGCGCCTGCCTATCAGCACACGCAATTCGCCTTCGTCGAAGCCAAAGATAATACAGTCAACTGAGACGAATACCTTGTGATAATTTCCGTAAAAACCAGTCATAAATGTCTTTTTATTTTTGTTTTATTGACGGGACGGCTTACATCTTACATCTTATGTATGTATTATGCCGTCCCGTCATGAGTAGTGTGTTGTGAATATATTACCAGAAGTAGGCGTAGAAGCATGCGCAAAGACCGATTACCACGAGGGTACCTACGATGTCAAACCAGCCCCAGCTTTCACGGATCGACTTCTTGAAGTCGGAAGTGAAGGTGATGGCCTCTACCTGTGCCTTACTTGGAGCTGGAGTGAAGCAGCTCACCACTATCATAAATATAATAAGGAACACGAGCAACCAGCACTCGAAAACGAGCCAGTTGGTCTGCCAGAACCATGCAGTGGCATCCCAGAAAGCACCATCCATTGCTGATTTTCCTGTATCGGTAATCACATTGGTAACAAGGCGTACCATACCAATGAGGAAGCCTACGATCATCGTGTATTCTCCTGACTTAGGAGTAATCTTCTTGGAGAAGATACCCATAGCGAACACTGCTACCATCGCTGGAGCAAGCAACGACTGGATGCCCTGGAGATAGTTGTAGAGTGTGTCCATCTTCATCATAATGGGCAACCATGCAAAACCAAGAACTACGACTACCACGGTGGCTACACGACCTACGAATACATAATGCTCCTCACTCATACCCTTCTTGAGAGGCTTGTAGAAGTCCTCGGTGAAGAGGGTTGCACAACTGTTGAAGAATGCTGCAAGTGAAGCAACAAGGGCGCAGATGAATCCAATGGTCACGATACCCTTAATACCGGCAGGAAGAACGTTCTTAACCATGATGGCAAAGGCAGCGTCGGTCTCCTGCATCTCGATTGAACCTTGCTCTGCCAAGGCAGCGGCAATCATACCAGGGATAAGGAACATGAAGCAAGGAAGTACTTTGAAGAAACCGGCAGCGATAGTACCGCGGCGGGCACGCTTCATCACCTCCTCATTGCTCTCGCCAGGTACCTGTCCGAGTACACGCTGAACAATGTGCTGGTCAGTACACCAATACCAGAAACCGATGATGGTGGCACCGATGAACACTACGAATCCAGGATACTCCTGATACATACTGTCACCAGCCTCCCAGTGGAACATGTGGGTTGTACCATAACCGTTGTTCAACTGGTTGCAATAGTTCATCATGCTTGTCCATCCCTCACCGATGCTACCACCACCGAGGGTGGCCAAACCGAGGAAGAGTACAAGGAATGAACCAATAACAAGAATAGGAGTCTGAATGGTAGAAAGTGTCATCACTCCCTTCATACCTCCAAATACGGTAAAGATGGTGGTGAGGATAATAAGACCGATGGCTCCTGCCCAGAAATTCAAGCCCCAGAGGTACTCGAAGAAGATACCACCAGTGAGGGCGGTTACGCTCACCTTTGTGAGGATGTAGGCAACGAGGGTGATAATCGACAGCCATGAACCAGTGCGCTGGGTGTAGCGGAACTTAAGGAAGTCGGGCATGGTGATAATCTTACCCATCTTGTTGATGAGAAGCTGATAGAACGGTACGAACAACCAACCGAGGATGAGGATCATCCATCCCTGCATCTCCCAGTGGGCCATACCCACACCGCTCTTCGCACCGGTACCTGCGAGACCTACAAGGTGCTCACTACCGATGTTGGCGGCGAAGATAGCCATACCGATTACATACCAGGGTTCACCCTTACCAAAGAGATAGGCAGAGGAATCTTCACCCTGCTGTGCTTGCTTGTCCTTCACAATGGCTCTCCAAACTGCCCATACAACGCCAAGGATACCAATGGCGAGTACCAACCAGTCAAGCCAGATAAATTCTGTTGATGTCCAATTCATTTTTTCAATTAGTGCTAAAAAATTATTATTTCAGTTAGGATTAAATTATTTCACGCTAAACTTATATGCGCAGTGGCTGTAATACTTCTCGCCCGGTTTGAGATATGGCTGCGGCCAATCTTTCTTGTTGGGGGAGTCGGGGTATTTCTGGCTCTCGAGACATACTGACACTTGCTTGGGATACTTGATGCCGTGCTTGCAGGCTATACCTGTGCCCTGGAAGTTGCCGGTGTAAACCTGTACTCCAGGTTCGTTGGTGTACATCTCAAGGAAGATGCCGGTGACAGGAGAGTAGAGGGATGCACACACCTTTGTGTCGTCACCCTTACCATCCTTATATGTGTTAAGACACCAGTTATGGTCATAACCAGAGGCATTCTTAATCTGCTGGAAGGTAGTGTCAACTATGGTCTCTTCAATGGCATGTGCCTTGCGGAAATCCATTGGTGTGCCTTCAACTGGGGCTATTTCACCGGTGGTCATATAGGTGGCGTCTGCCGGGGTGTAGTTGTCGGCATTCACATAAAGCACCATATTCATACCTGGCTTCGACGGGTCGCCGTTGAGGTTGAAATAGCTGTGGTTGGTTTGATTGATGATTGTCTCCTTGTCGGTTGTTGCCTCCCAAACGATGTCGAGAGTGTTGTTGCTGAGCAAGGTATAAGTAGTTGTTGCTGTGACTGTGCCAGGGAATCCGTTGTCTCCATCGGGTGACACGATTGTCATCTTTAGGGTAGAGTCATTTACCTGTTCTGCCTCATACACCTGATACATCCATCCCGTAGGACCTCCGTGCAAGCAATGTCCAAAATTGTTCTGTGGCAATTGATACTCCTTGCCATCTACTGTGATCTTACCCTGGTTGATACGGTTCGCATAACGTCCTACCGATGAACCAAAATCACTGGGAGAATTCTCAATGTCGGCATACTGGGCGATGTTGTCGTAGCCTAATACTACGTCTGTGGGCTTACCGTCCTTGTCAGGTACAACAAGAGATACTACACGAGCACCGAAATTGGTGATACATACCTCCATTCCATTGGAGTTCTTGAGAGTGAACAACGCGGTTTTCTTACCGTTGATTGTTGAGTCAAAGGCTGCAGGATTAAGTCCAGACACGGTGGTGTCCGCAACTTTCTGTCCTGACTGGCAACTTGCCATCATTGCGATGGCCAAGCCAAATGCATAGCATGATGTCTTAATTTTCTTCATCTTTATGATGTTTTTAGTTGTTGATATTGCATGATTGCTTTTTTCGGGTGTAAAATTACAATAAAGATTTGAATTGACAATGCATTTTCTCCTTTTTTTTTCGTTAATAGTGTATTTTTTACACTTTTATTGTAGTTCGTACACTTATTTAAGTTCTGTTAACTATGAATAGGTTGTAGTTAGGGAGAAAAGAAAAGGGGAACAGTATGACATCACGTCGTGCTATCCCCCCTTTGAATTTAGTATGTGTTCATGCATGTCAATTACATGCAGTCAGACTTATTTACGATAATTATAAACTTTATTAGCAGATCTTTCTTGAACCATCGCCAATAACCACGTCATAGACCTTAGGCTCATGTCCGTATTTTGCTGCAAATTTGGCCTTGGCATCAGCAATAAACTTGTTGTAGATGTTTGCCTTGACAAGGTTGATTGTACAACCTCCAAATCCGCCACCCATAATACGGCTACCTGTGACTCCGTTTTCCTTGGCTATATCGTTGAGGAAATCAAGTTCCTCGCATGACACTTCATAGTCCTTGGAAAGGCCTTCGTGAGTCTCATACATCTTCTGACCTACAGTCTCGTAGTCGCCCTCGTTCAGAGCCTCGCACACAGCAAGTACGCGATCTTTCTCGCCGAGGACAAACTTGGCACGACGATAATCCTCTTCGCCTACCTCTGCCTTCACTTCCTCAAGCTGCTCCCATGTGCAGTCGCGCAGAGTCTCGAATGTGCCTTCCGGATGCTTGGCAGCAATGTGCTTAACCACATTCTCGCAACTGTTGCGACGGTCATTGTAAGGTGAACCTGCCAATTCGTGCTTAACGACAGAGTCGAGCAGAACGAGCTTATAGCCTTCGGGCATGAATGGGAAATATTCAAACTCGCGACTGCGGCAGTCAAGGCGCATGAGGCAACCAGCCTTTCCGAACACACTTGCAAACTGATCCATAATACCACAGTTTACTCCGCAGTAGTTGTGCTCTGTGGCCTGACCTACCAACACGAGATCCCACTTGGAGATGCGGTTGTCGGCAAACAGGTCGTTGATGGCATAGGCAAAGCAACTCTCAAGAGCAGCTGATGATGACATACCGGCACCGAGGGGAACATCACCTGCAAAGGCAGTGTTGAATCCCTTGACATCTACGCCCAACTTGCGCATTTCCTGAACAACACCATAGATGTAGCGTGCCCAACTTGCACGAGGACCATTGGGGTCATCAACCTTAAACTCTACACGGTCCTTGAGGTCGATAGAGTAGGCCTGAATGGTGTCGGTGCCATTAGGACGAATTTCACACATCATGCCTTTGTCAACGGCACCTGGAAATACAAAACCACCATTGTAGTCGGTGTGCTCACCAATCAGGTTGATACGACCCGGTGAGGCGTATATGTTACCTGTCTTGCCGTCGAAATGCTTGATAAAACGGCTTCTTACAAATTCAATGTCCATAGTCGATCGTCTTTTAAGTGTTCTACATTATATTATAATAATTTACTCTACAGGGATATCGGTGTTGACGTTCTTCGAACCTGCAAGGGCATACCAGAACATGTAGGCCATGGCCAAAAGAGGAACGATGTAGCTAACCATGTAACCTGCATTGTCGGCAATATAGTTCTGGATAAGTGGCAGAACACCACCACCAACTACCATCATCATGAAGATGCCAGATGCCTGGGCGGTATATTTGCCAAGTCCCTCTGTAGCAAGGTTGAATATCGATGCCCACATTACTGAGGTGCAAAGACCGCAGAGAACGAGTAGGAGAGCGCTCAATGGCACTACCATCACCTCAAATGAACTACCAGTGAACAAAGGCATAGTAGCTGTAACATCTTTCGGAACAAACATCGCACCGATGATGAGCAACATTCCGATACCACTTGTAGCTAGCATAAGCATCTTGGAAGAAACCTTGTCGGCAATGAATCCGGCAACGAAACGACCCACAAGCATCAGCAACCAGTATGTACCTGCAACAAAACCACCTACGGCAGCTGCATTCTCGAGGATGCCAGCACCCTTGTCGCTTGTGTCAGAAATATAGAAATTGAGAGTTCCGGGAATACCTACCTCAACACCTACATACACGAAGATTGCAATTACGCCCAACACACAATGACGGAAAGCCCAAGGAGAATGTTCGAATTTTGTCTCTGCTGTTACCTTACCTATCGACGGGTCTTCAATAGGAATGAAGAGCAGTACAAAGAAGGCTGCGGCAAAGACACCCATTGCAATGAAAAGCACAAGGTTGACATCAGCCATCTGTGTGCTCGCTGTCACTGTTCCGATAAGTGCACCTACAAACATCGGGGTTAATGTTCCAGATAAAGAATTCAGTGTACCTCCAATGAGATTCAGCTGGTTACCGCGGTTTCCGCCACCTCCAAGAAGGTTGAGCATCGGGTTGACAACTGTGTTGAGAAGACATACCGAAAAACCTGAGATAAAGGCTCCTAACAGATAGATATAGAATCCATTCAAGCCAGAGGCAGTACCAGACAGGAATTGGATAAGAACGCCAAAGAATCCTACACCAATACCTAAGAGGGCGGTTTTCTTATAACCAATCTTTGTAAGGAGTTTTCCTGCTGGAATTCCCATAAAAAGATAGGCGAAGAAATTCATGAAGTTACCCATCATACCCAGCAGGTTGCTACCGCCAATTTCAGGTTGGTTCTTCCAAATAACACCAATAGGTGCAGCCAGGTTTGTAACAAACGAAATCATCGCATACAGGAAAAACATTGTGATTATCGCAATGAAACTTCCCTGTTTCTTTTGTGTTTCAGACATAATTTTTTTTAGTTATTAATACTTGATTATTATTTTTCCACTCCAAATTTATAGATAGTCTTCTGCTTATACTGCTCAGTGGGGCGCAGAATAACCGACGGGAAGTAAGGACGGTTGGGAGAGTCGGGGAAGTGCTGGCACTCCAGACATACGGCTGAGCGCTTGGGGAATGTGGCTCCATGCTGACCGACTGCACCATTGCAGAAATTGGCTGTGTAGAGCTGAATACCAGGTTCGGTGGTATAAACCTCTAATGAACGACCGCTCTTTGGCTCCACTACTTTGGCTGCAAAGCTCAACTCACCCTCTTCCTTCTTGTTGAGGACATAGTTGTGGTCGTATCCGCTTCCATTCTTAATCTGCTCGTTGTCAGCATTAATCTCAAGACCGAATGCCTTTGGCTGGCGGAAATCAAACGGTGTGCCCTCCACCTTGAGGATTTCTCCGGTAGGAATACTGGTGTTGTCAATAGGAAGATAGAAATCTGCATTGATCTGACAAATCTGCTCCTCAATTGTAGGAGTAGGATTGGCAATACCTGCCAATGAGAAGAATGCGTGATGGGTGAGACAGATGATTGTCTTCTTGTTTGTTGTGGCGAGATACTCGATAACAAGTTCGTTATCATCAGTAAATGTAAATTCAACTGTCAACTTCACCTCGCCCGAGAATCCTTCCTCGCCATAGGGAGAAGTATAGTTGAGAGCCAATGAGCGAGGACCCATCTGACGGGCATCCCACACTCTCATGTTATAGCCCTTGTTACCTCCGTGAAGATGGTTAGGACCATCGTTGAGAGCCAATTGGTACTCCTTGCCGTTAAGGGTGAACTTACCCTTGCAGATACGGTTACCATAGCGTCCGATGAGAGTGGAGCGGTAGATCTCGTTAGTTTCCATAAGAGACTTGATGCTATCAAAGCCCTGGACAACGTTTGCCACGTTGCCATCCTTGTCAGGAACCATGATGGCACAGATAGCTCCGCCATAGTTTGAAATTGCTACTTCGTAACCTTTACGGTTGCGCAAAATGTATAAATCGGTCTTTTTACCGTTGATGGTGGTCTGGAAATCTTTGCGATTCAGACCACACAAGTTCGCTGTTTCTGAATTACTTGTCATAATCGTATGCTTTTAGTTACTAATTTTCTTGTCTGCAAAGTAACTAAAAATTTCCGACATATACAAGTTTATCGCCAAAAAAAATGTTTTTTGTGTGTTAAAAACACCTAAATGCAATCTTTGAGGAAATCTGCCACTACATAACTACTACCTCCAACGAAGATAAAATCATCATGAGCAGCAGCTTTGATAGCAGCCGTAAATGCTTCTTTTACAGATGGATAGCCTCCTCCATACAATCCGTTGGCAACTGCTTTTTCCTGTATGGTGATCCATGGTAGTGCCCTATGGTTGTCTGCCTCGGTAAAATAGTATAATGCGTTCTTTGGGAGTAATTTTATGACACTGTCGATGTCTTTGTCGTCCACCATACCGAATATGATATGCCTCTGTTTGCATTTTGTGGCAGCCAACTGCCGGCTTATGAATTGCCATCCAGCAAGATTGTGACCAGTGTCGCACACTACATTCGGTGCGGTTTTCACCGTTTGCCATCTGCCTCTCAATCCTGTCAGTTTGGTCACATTCATGAATGCTTCCGACAGTTCATTACGCATGCACTTACATCCGTTTTCGGTGACACATTCGCTCAGATACCCTTGCTTCATGATATTCTTCACCGCCACAAGCACAGTATTGACATTCTCCACTTGATAGCTACCGCTTAGGGCGCATTTAATCTCCCCGAAGCTTCTTGTTATATATAATAAGGTGGTGTTGTCAAGAGGTTGCACCCTTAAAACTTCCTTATTATTGTCATCCTGGGCGAAGATTGCCTCCGAATGTGTTTCGAGAGCCTTGCGTAGGAATACCGGTTTTGTCTCTTCATTGGCATTGCCAATCACCACTGGAGTGTCGTCCTTGATGATACCAGCTTTCTCAGCGGCTATCTTTGCCAATGTGTTGCCGAGAAACTGTGTATGGTCGAAACTGATATTTGTGATTATCGACAATATCGGATTGATGATATTGGTGCAGTCGAGCCTTCCTCCAAGTCCTGTTTCGATTACTGCGATGTCCACTTTCATGTCTTCAAAATATTTGAAGGCCATTGCGGTGGTCAGTTCAAAGAACGACGGACGCATAGGCTCGAAGAACTGTCGTTCTTTTTCTACAAAGTCTATGACATACTGCTCGCTCACCATTCTTCCGTTCACCCTTATGCGCTCCCTGAAATCCACAAGATGGGGAGATGTGTAAAGTCCCACCTTGTAGCCAGCCGTCTGAAGCAGAGCGGCAATAAGACTTGAGCAAGAGCCCTTGCCGTTGGTGCCTGCCACATGTATTGTCTTGTAAGAACAATGCGGATGACCGAAGTGCACGTCAAGCGAAAGAGTGTTGTCAAGTCCGCTCTTGTAGCCCTTTGCCCCGTTGCGCTCAAACATCGGGAGTTGGTTGAACAGATATTCAGTAGTCTCGCGGTATGTCATAGCCCGTACGATAAATATTAATTGAAGTAATTTCTGAATTTCTGGAATATTGACTGCTTTGTGGCAGAGTCGCCCTTGAAGTTGTCGCTTTTCTTCATTTCTTCGAGAGCCTTCTTCTCGTCGCGGCTAAGAGTCTTCGGCACATATACGCTGATGTTCACAATCAAGTCGCCATTACCTCTGCCATAGCCTTGCACAGCAGGAAGTCCCTTTCCTCTGAGTCTCAGTGTCTTACCAGGCTGTGTTCCAGGTTCAATCTTCATTCTCACCTTGCCGCCCGAGATAGTGGGTATCTCAACATCGCCTCCTAAGGCAGCCGTCGGGAAGTCGAGCAGCAGGTTGTAGATGAGGTTGTTGCCATCCCTGATGAATGTGTCGTTGGGCTCTTCTTCGATAAGCACCTGGATGTCGCCATTGATACCGTTGCGGCGTCCGGTATTTCCTTTGCCCGGAACATTCACTACCATACCTTGTGCCACTCCAGCTGGAATGTTGATTTCAACAACCTCCTCGCCTTTGACGACACCGGTGCCGCCACACTCTCTACACTTGTTCTTGATTACCTTGCCTTCGCCGCCACAAGTAGGACATACGCCTTGTGTCTGCATCATTCCGAAGATGCTCTGTGTGGTGTGGGTGATATATCCCGAACCATGGCATGTCTGGCATGTTTCCATACCGCTTCCGGCTTCAGCTCCACTGCCGCCGCAATGCTGACAAGCCACATCCTTCTTCACCTTGAATTTCTTGGTAACTCCAGTGGCTATCTCGCTCAAGGTCAGTCTTACCTTCAGACGCAAGTCGTTGCCGCGGTGCTGCTGCGGTTGTCTTTGTCCGCCACCGCCGAATCCGCTAAACCCGCCAAATCCGGCATGACCGCCGAATATGTCGCCGAACATAGAGAAGATGTCGTCCATGTTCATGCTTGTGCCGAATCCACTGCCTCCGCCGAATCCCGCACCAGGACCGTTGAATCCAAACTGGTCGTATTGCTGTCGCTTCTGTGGGTCGTGCAGCACGTCGTATGCTTCGGCAGCCTCCTTGAATTTCTCCTCAGCCTCCTTGTTGCCGGGATTGCGGTCAGGGTGGTATTTGATGGCAATCTTTCGGTATGCCTTCTTTATTTCGTCTTCCGAGGCGCTTTTGTCAACGCCAAGCACCTCATAATAATCTCTCTTTGCCATAATTCTTCAACCTTCAATCTTCAACTTTCAATCTTCACTGTCCCACTGCCACTTTGGCATGTCTGATCACCTTGTCATTGAGTTTATATCCCTTCTGCACGCAGTCGAGCACCTTGCCTTTCTTGTCGTCACCCATTCCAGGCACCATGGCGATAGCCTCGTGCACGTCGGTGTCGAAATCGGCATCAGCAGTTTCGATTTCCTTTACGCCAATGCTTTCAAGCACTTTCTGGAACTTGGTGTATATCAGCGACATACCCTCACGAAGCACATTCAGGTCTTCGGTCTTCTCACCGTTGGCGATAGCCCTTTCCATATCGTCGAGTATAGGCAATACGGCGGCAATGGCCTTCTCGCTACCGTTGAGAATCAGTTCGGCCTTCTCCTTGAGAGTGCGCTTGCGATAGTTGTCAAATTCTGCCACCGAACGCAAGTATTTGTCTTTCAGCTCATCTATTTGCTGCTGGGCTTCTTCGAGAGGGGATTTTTCATTGCTATTCTCCTCACCGTATTCTCCGGATTTTTCGGAGTTATCTGAATTATCGTCGGCATCAGCCGTATCTGTGGCTTCAGTTGCTTGTTCGGCAGCTTGCTCTTCCACGTTCTCATTCATGTCAGTCATGTTGTCCTGACATTCTTTCTGTTCATCGATATTAATGTCTTTCTTGTTCATAATCTTCCAAAATTTACGTTTCATAAGCCTTACATACAAAAATCGTGCCTATTTTGAATTTCCGTACATTTTTGCCTTCTGTTCCTTGATATTTTCATCATAGATATACTGGTCGTACTCCATCAATTTGTCTATGATGCCGTTAGGAGTAAGCTCGATGATACGGTCGGCAACGGTTTGGATAAACTCATGGTCGTGGCTGGCAAAAAGTATATTGCCCTTAAACTGCACCAAGTTGTTGTTGAAAGCCTGGATGCTCTCAAGGTCGAGATGGTTGGTAGGCGTGTCGAGAATGAGGCAGTTGGCGTTCTTCAACTGCATTCTTGCTATCATGCATCTCATCTTCTCGCCACCACTGAGCACGTTCACCTTCTTTTGCACGTCCTCATCCTTGAAGAGCATACGTCCGAGGAAGCTCTTCATCTGCACCTCATTACCCTTGCCATATTGGCTGAGCCAATCCACGAGATTAAGATCGCTCTGGAAGAATGAGGTGTTATCGAGTGGGAGATATGCTGTTGTGATAGTCACTCCCCATTTGTATTCTCCCGCGTCGGCCTTGCGGTTGCCGTTGATTATCTCGAAGAGGGCTGTCATTGCCTTGGGGTTGTGGCTCAGGAATACTGTCTTCTGGCCTTTCTCTATTGTGAAGTTCACATTGTCGAAGAGCACTGTTCCGTCGGGCTCCACAGCCTTCAGTCCCTCCACTTCGAGTATCTGTGTTCCCGGTTCGCGCTCCATCTGGAAGATGATTCCCGGATATTTGCGTGACGAGGGGCGTATCTCCTCGACGTTCAGTTTCTCAAGCATCTTCTTGCGCGAGGTTGTCTGCTTGCTCTTTGCCACATTGGCAGAGAATCGGCGGATGAATTCCTCCAGTTCCTTGCGCTTTTCCTCAGCCTTCTGTCGCTGGTTCTGAGCTTGGCGAAGGGCGAGCTGCGAACTCTCATACCAGAAGGAGTAGTTACCCGAGAACACTGTCACCTTGCCAAAGTCGATGTCCACCGTCTGTGTGGATACGGCATCAAGGAAGTGACGGTCGTGACTCACCACGAGCACTGTCTGTTCCACATTGCTCAGATATTCCTCAAGCCACATCACCGTGTCGAGGTCGAGGTCGTTGGTGGGCTCGTCGAGCAGCAGGTTGTCGGGATGTCCGAAGAGAGCCTTGGCAAGCATCACGCGCACCTTCTCGTTGTTCGACAGTTCGCTCATCATCTTGTCATGCTTGTCGTCCATGATTCCAAGGTTCGACAGCATTTGGTCGGCATCGCTCTCAGCGTTCCATCCATCCATCTGGGCGAACTTATCTTCCAGTTCGGCCACCTTGATACCGTCTTCCTCATTGAAGTCTTCCTTCATATATAGAGCCTCGCGCTCTTTCATGTTCTGCCATAGAGGCTGATGGCCCATGAGCACAGTGTCTCTCACACTGTATTGGTCGTATTTGAAGTGGTCCTGTTCGAGCACCGAGAGTCGCTCTCCCGGTCCCATCTCCACCGTACCCTTGTTGGGTTCCAATTCACCGCTTATTGCGCGCAACAGAGTTGACTTTCCAGCACCGTTGGCACCTATCACGCCATAGATGTTGCCGCTTGTAAACTTGAGATTAACGTCCTTATAAAGGACCTTCTTTCCAAACTGAATCGCAAGATTTGTAACTGTAATCATTTCTTCTTCTATATCAATATTTTATTTTTCGGGTGCAAAGGTACTAATTATTTGCGAGATAGCCAAACATTTTCACCTTATTTTATAAAAACCTCTTGCATCATTTGGTTATTATTCGTATATGGTCGCCACGATTCTGCGTGCTCCTCCATAGTCGCGAAACTCGCATAGATACACGCCCTGCCAAGTGCCGAGATTCAGTCGTCCGTCTGTTATGGGTATTGTCAGGCTCACCCCGAATAGCGAGCTCTTGGCATGTGCCGGCATGTCGTCAGCCCCTTCGAACACATGGTCGTAATAAGGCTCATTTTCACGCACGATATGATTCATTATCTTCTCCATGTCCGAACGCACGTCGGGGTCGGCATTCTCGTTTATGCTGAGAGCGCACGACGTGTGCTTAACGAATAGGTTGAGCAATCCTGCCTTTGGCAGTGGTTTGGGCAGATTAGACATTATCTCCTGTGTAATGAGATGGCAGCCTCTGCGTTTGGCCGATAGTGTAAATTCCTTTTGTTGTATCATATTCTTACTAAATAAATCCGATAATTCTTTGATGTGGAATAGGTATCACATATTTTAAAATTTCTGCAAAGATAAGATTTTATTTAAAAACCACCAAATTATTTTGTTAATTTTTTCGTACGATTAGAAAAATGTATAGTTTTACTTTGATATTTCAACAAAAAACATTATCTTTGCAGCACAAAAGACAAGACAATGAGATATTTCATCACACTAAGTTATGACGGCACGCCATTTCATGGATGGCAGATACAACCCAACGGCATTTCCGTGCAGGAGGTGCTGCAGAAGGGATTGTCAACGATTTTGAGTAAGGATATTGAGGTGGTAGGGGCTGGTAGAACCGATACCGGAGTGCACGCAAGGACAATGGTGGCTCACTTCGACTGCGACCTTCAGCTCGATTGCCCTCAGACGGCTTATAGGCTCAACCGCATCATGCCGCCCACCATCGCCATAAGAAAAATGGAGAGAGTGAGCGACGATATGCACGCAAGATTCTCGGCCAAGAGCCGAACATACCATTATTATGTGCACACAGAGAAAGACCCCTTTTTGAGGCATTACTCATATCGCACCCCATACGCCCTCGACTTCGACATGATGAACAAGGCGGCTGAGATACTTATGGAATACGAGGATTTCGGTGCTTTCTGTAAAAGTAACTCCGATGCCAAGACCACCATATGTCATGTCACTGCCGCACGTTGGCATCAAGTGAGTGAGACGAGTTGGTATTTCGAGATTACCGCCAACAGGTTTCTGCGCAATATGGTGAGAGCCGTTGTAGGCACTTTGGTAGATGTGGGGCGTGGACGACTGACGCTCGACGGATTCAGGCGAGTGATTGAAGAGGGGAAGCGCACTGGGGCAGGAGAGTCGATGCCAGGCAATGCGCTGTTTCTTGAGAAGATTGAATATTGATTTTAACAAAATGTCCTTGCTCAGTCTTAACTTATGATCAATGTCAGTCTTAACTTATGACCTCCAAGAGGAATGAGTAAGCGTAACCGTAACCCGTAACTGACATTGATTTTCCTTGTGTGGGCGTGCGCGTATGTACTTATATATATAGTAATTAATTAAATTAATATTAATATATAAAAGACATACATCTGAAAACTGATTTTCAATGTCAGTTACGGGTTACGGTTACGCTTGCATTGTATTCATTCCCTTTGAGGTAAAGGCATTTAGTCTTCACATGTTTGCCCCAATATATTATATAAACAACGAGTAACATCTTCAAGTTTATCCCGATATATTAATCCCTCAACATATTCCGAAGGAATAGATGCAAATCCGTATTTAGCCCCTAGAATAGCACATGCAACTGCCGCATTCGTATCTGCATCACCACCGGCATTCACCACCTTAAGCAATCCATCCACAAAAGACGTTGAATGCCAATACGTCCATAGCCCCACGGACAACGTCACAAGAGTATAACCCATAAAGTCATCATCCATCAAATTTGCAATGTCATCCTCATTCCATGCCCTCTCAATATATTCGGCAATCCTTTCGTCATACATATACGACCTCGCTATCATACTGCCGTATGTGGGAATCTGTTCACCATATACCAACGCATGAATCAACTCTGACACAATAACACATGCCCCCACACAACGTGGATCATAATGCGTGAGCTTACATATATTCTCAGCACAACTTGCTATATACTTGGGGAACAATCCCACAACAGAAGTCCTCATCACTCCACCATTGGCGGCAGAATCGCATCTACTCATCTCCCATATTCTCTTCGACACCTCTATAGGCTGTTCAACATAGTCTCCTATACTCAGCACCTTATAAGTATTCTCACCTATACCCATCGGGTCGCCCAAAGCCCACTCCTTGAAATGCCTTGCAATATTCTGCAAGCTCACCCCTTTGTCTTCAATGACAGCCTCAGCAATACACAGCATCATATCCGTATCATCCGTCCAGTCGCCAATCTCCCATCTCTTTCGGTGTCTGTCTTGAAATATCTGTCCATAATGCTGTATCCCGTTTGGATATTTCCAAGCCATGTCCTCCGTGGTCATTCCCTCCGTCCCCAAGCCAAGGGCATCGCCAATGGCTTGACCGAAAATCACGCCTTTGAATTTATCTGTTGATATACTTTCCATGTCTTAACATAAATATTATATACCTTTCATAATTCCTTTTTTACAATCACCTATAATTAATGAAATTGCTTCATCCATATATGGTACTTCTAATTTCTTATAATCATTTTGCAGTTCACTAAATATGATAAGGTACATTTTTCCAACTTTAATTTTATATTTACTTTCTAATATATATCTATACAAATTTTGTTGCAAACAATAATGCCAGTAAGGAGTATCATCAATATTTCGATATTTATCCTTGCCTGTTTGCCCAAAGCTATTATGGACGATAGGATTCCCCAAAGAATCAAGGACTTTGTTACTTCGTTTCCAATCGTAAATGTCAAATAATCCATCTCTACAATGGAGCATATCTATAGTTCCTGCAATTTTGATGTCCTCGTCATAAATAGCCCATTCTGTTCTAAATGGCTTAAACATATGTGCCTGAAGGAAAGATTTGAATTGTGAAAACTCACATTTGAGTGACACATCCAAATCTGTCTTTACATATTTGCCATCATAATTAAAATGATATGAGAGTTGGTATGGCTTTCCAACATAATAATTTTGTATCTGAAGATGCATAAAAGTACCTATTTCTCTCGACATATCACCTTTTTCATCAAATTCCTCAAGCACTTGCCCTTGCGGAATATTTCTTTGGTTAGCTTTATATTTTGACCAATAATCAGAGTCAAAAGGATTGAACAAACTTGAAACTATATTACTTACAGGTATCAGCTCATCTTCCCCTGCATACAAATAAATATGCTCTTGTGGATAGAATTGTATCCTACTATTTCTTTCCATAAAAATATCATCACCTTCTCTTACGAAATTTGTGTTGTTTATTGGAAATATAATAGGTTTTACAAGTGCAGAACATTTCTTTTCTTTCTCCGTCTGTTTTATATCCTTCTTTTCAAGTAGAACTTCATCTGTATGTCCAAACTCATGACGTAAATACCTTTGGCGATATTTGTCAATAGCCAATAGTTTTGATTCAATCTCTGTCCAACGCTTCTGTTTCGTTGGTAAAGTGGATTTCAAAAGAACATTTGGTAATATTTTTGTCGGATTTAGCTTATTAATTAACTGCGCTATATAAGCAATGCACTGATCCATTTCGGCAAACACTTGATATTCAGTGAAACGCACTACTATCCACCCTAAATTGTTTAGACGCAGATCTCTTAGCTCATCTCCACATCCAACATAATGCGTAGGTTTATTTGTAATCGCTGCATAAGGTTCATCAATTTCAATATCAATTCTAATAGAAGGTTTTTCTAAATCTATTACTGCAATGTCAGGTTCGTATGGAAGGGTATCATCTTTCGGCAATATTCCACAATCACCAACAATCTGTAATTTGTATTTACCTAACTTCTTCAACAACTCAGACTGGAACCTTTCTTCCATAAATCCTCTACGCCAAACTTTATTTCGGCGGAAGGAAAATACGATGGTTCCTTTGGTCGGGAACTTTGTTGCAACATATTGCCAATCATTACTTTGAACATATGCTAAAGGACAATCATAATCAACATAGGACAAATCGAAAGCATCTACAAATCCAGCTTTATATTGGGAGTCAAATCTATCTTTAGCATCATTAATTGCTTTATTAAGATTTTCGTCGCTATTACCTATTATCTCCCTATCCAATATTTTAATTGTTTCTTTAGCCTTATCAACATCTCCTATGGTTGTAGCATTAATAAGCTTTTTAACATTATTGTTTATCTGTTGCTTCTTCCTTTCAATTTCTACTTTACGGGCATGTTCTCTTATTTGATTATCTTCCTTTACTATCTCATTCTTTTTCTTTAATAATTCAGAATTAGATAAACTCGGATATTTCTTAATAAAACTATCGTATCCTTGGGGAAATTTGTTCCTTAACGCAAGAAGTTTACGTGTTATGAACTTTTTTTCCTCTAAATATAGTTCTTCGTCACTTTTTTGTATTAGATCAAGATGTTTGTTAAGATATTCCTTATTGGGAGATAAAGGTATCATATACTCTTTTGAGATATGATAAAAGTGTACTCTAATATAAATCAGCCTATCTTGTAAACGACGACAACGCCTTATTTTATAAAGCAAATAGGATATTATTGTTACCCCAAAGACAATAGCACAACTTATTATAATAATCATATATTGTCCAAATTTTTAAAAGTAATCCCTATATCAAATTTGTCTTTATATTCTTATGAATTACAATTTAGCAAATCTAAAGATTGTTGAAAGTTTGACGGTTGATATAGTCTATAATGTAATCTACAGATACAATATTATTAAGTGCCTCTGAATAAAAACCAAAGACAAGGGCATATTCTCCACTAACATGAGCAATTACATAATAAGAATCATCAGATGTTTTAAAAGTAACCCTTTTTGCAAAGCCATCGTATTCAACTTTCTTTTGATACTGAGTTAACTTCTCTTGATCAAAATCGTCTTTATCTAAACTATATGATGTCCTAATAATATATTCATTTTTAGGAGTTTTCCATATTCTAATAATGGTGTTTTTATCTTTTGGATGATGAGCTTTTAATAATAACACATTTCCATTTGCTGCAAATATGCTTATGCCTACAAACAAGAGTAGACTTGTCAAGATATATTTTATTCTTTTCATAATTTTAATTTTTATACATCAAATAGAACTACTCTTACTTAATTCTATTTCTAAATTTTCTATTAATTTTTTGAAATCTTGCTCAAAGAAAGATGTAAAGAACTCACCTTCATATGGTACATAATTATTCAATTCAGGACAAGACTGAAAAATATTCCATACACGATCTACTATTAAAGCGGTTTGATCCTTATACTTTCTTTTAGCATGAGACTTTGATGTTTTCTCAAAGTACCTTTGTTGTTTATACTCTGTAAATGCCTCTTTTAACAATGGATATGCTTCTTCTATTGTCATAGTGATGTTTGTTATTTTATTATTGATTCAATTAGTAATATGTTATTTCATATCTTTCTGTATTAACTTCTTCCGTATCAACAAAAGTCACACAATGGAATATAATATTATTGTGATTGTCGTATTTATATTCATGTTTTTGGTGATGTCCATATGGATCATCACAATATATCAAATCCTTATTTCTATTAAATTTGAATCTGCGACAAACAGGCTCTTCATCAATACTATATCTAGTATATGTTTGTTCTTCCTCACTTATATAAACCGTCTCATAATAACATCTAATTGTTCCAGAACTGTTATATTCAATAGTTCTATAATGCTTATTATTTGCATAATATTCGTATTTATATGCAGACGACAAATTTCCAGCTTCATCAAAAAAAATACGCTCTAAGATATCACCATGAGAATTGTATCTAGCAATAGAACTAACATTACCATGTTCGCCAATACTTTTTTCTTCAACAATATTCCCATTAAGATTGTATTTTACAATAGTATAGTTCCCTGTTGGCGTAGTATCTGATGATTTAACTGTATCTGACAATATATTACCCATTTTATCATATTCATATTCATGAAGTTCTTGTAATTTTCGCCCTATTGTATTATACTCATTATATACTTCATGATTATTTATATACGAAGAAATTAAATTATGCTTATCGTCATATGTTTTTTCAATTTCTCCTTTACTTCCTTTGTCCTTAAATATTATTTTTATCAAGCATCCATATGCATCATATGAGTACGAACTTGATTCGCTTTCAATACCATCTTCAAATTCTACTTTTTTGGTCAAAAAACCATATTCATTATATTGACTAATTTTAGCAATCTCATTGCCATAGTATTTTATTACTTGCTTAACCTTTCCATGCAGACGAGCTTTTTCTAAATCATTCTTTCCTTTTTTCTCGTATTTGCTAAAAGGAGAATTGCATGATATTATCAATAAAGATAATAAACTAATAAACACAATGGCAATAGCATCATAAAGCCATACTATCGTGACCTTAGACACTTTACATTTCTTTTCCATAACCTCAATAAATTTTTAATATTATGTAAACTTATCATTATAATTCAGAGTTCGTTTTTAATTCCAAATAACTACAATTGGATTACGAAATCTTAGCTCGTAATGTAAAATCATAAAACGTCTCACTTAAATCAAGCATCCATTGGGGCAATTTCTTTCGCGCATTATCCAATAACTTCTCTGGAATTACTCGATAATGAGCATAAGCTATTGGAGCTGCTATTGCAGCAAGCGTATCAGAATTACCTCCAAGAGATATCGCGAGTTTGAGGCAGTCCACAAAATCCTTGGATTCAAGGAAACTGATAAGTGCAGCTGACACACTTCCTTGGCATGAAGAGTCAAAATGGTAATTGGGTTTTATCTCTGAATATGACTTGCCACTCCAATCAGGATAATACTTATCAAGAACATGTTTCCTAATATATTCCTTGTCATGACCATTCATACAATAATGTATGGCTAATGCAGTAGCAACAGCACCTTTAATGCCTTCTGGATGGTCATGAGTTGGCATAGAGGTTTCCTTCGCTAACTGAATACATTCGTCTTCTGACTTTGCCATAAAGCCGGCTGCTGACACTCTCATTGCACTGCCATTTCCGAAGGAGTGATATGACGGCAGTATGGCGTCAGCATCCAACCATTGTTTGAACCGACCGCCGTAACCACGATGCCTGTCTGCTTTGCATCTTTCCTTTATTGTCTTTGCCATATCCTTGTGATTCAACAAGGCATCAGCGCAAGCAAAAGTACATACGGTGTCATCACTATATGTATTTTCATGAAGGAGTAAATCAACGGAATCATAATCCTTTGTCTTGGTTCTCCTTGATTCGTATGGTTTTCCCGATATATCACCAATTGCAGTACTTAATAGTAAATTTCTCATATTGCAGCTGTTAATTACTCAAAACAATTATATATCACTTTCTCTCCAACTCATTCTTCATTATATCCATCTTGGTGTCCTCAAAATACTTTCTTGCTTGGAAAAACCATTGAAGATATTGTCCAAGATAATGTTTCAAATCCGGAATATAGTCATTGAAAGGGATTGTGGCTTGTGAGTGGGTATATAAACGATTAGTTTCGTTATTAATAACATAGCACATGGTTATAATCCCCCTCTGGTTGGTGTAATTGATAGCCTTTGACACCCTTGATACTTCATCAAGATCATCAAGTTCTATTTCATACCAAAACGGATACCAAATTGTGATGAATTCACTGTTATCATCTATATTAATGCTGAAATGCTGACCTTGATAATTGAAATGCACACGGTTTTTGTCCTCATCATCTATTTCGGGCTCGCAATTCATCTCATTTAGTGTATTAATGAGCAGAGGTTTAATATCTTTCTGTCCAGTATTAGCCTCTGATGATGATATTGAATCATCCTCATCTGAATTCTTCTTTGCAAAGAAAAACATATAGGTTGCAAAACCTGTTATAAATCCTACCATTACTAAAAACAAATCCATATCTTCTAATATTTAATAAGTTTCACTTCTGACCATATTCTACCGACACCCCTGTATGTGAGCCATTGGCTTCGGGGATGGCAATGGGGGCAAACCCAGAGCTGTTGTAACGTCCGATGTTCACATTAGGTAATGTGTACATATCGTTCTTAGGTTTTGCGCCAGAAGACTCATAGCGCATTCATTACGCAAAGGTAGTAAAATTTTCTATATAATTTACGTACACCTCGCATTTTTTCGATAATTTAACTCATCTTCATGGACTGTGTGCATTTATAATCATGTGCATATCCAATGATGGTTACTTCTTTATGACACAATTGGACAAAAGGTTAACAAGAAAAAGGATAATTATTTGCTAATTACTTCAAGAAATGCTTTAGGGATATATGCTGTCGCAATATTACAGAGTCCGGGGATTTCAACGACAACTCTCTGCTGACCGGTTATCTTTGCCACCTTGCCAACTATACCGCAAAACGCTCCGTCCGTAACACGGACTATATCGCCTTTGCAATAACGTAACTGAGATTCATCAACTACCCTAATATGTTCATCATCAATGTCTGTCAGTTTTATGAAGTTATCCATTTCTCTCTTTGGGACGACCAGTGGAGGATTTTTTCCGTTGTCGTTCGTTTCAAAATGATTGAAATAGAATGTTATGAAACTGAGAGTGGGAACGGATTTCAATAGTGTTTCAATAATCTGGAGTGTTGTATGCACGAAAAGGAAATTGGGGAGTAATGGAACACGTCGTTTTGTACGTTTGCCATTAATAACTTTATATATTGTATGCAAAGGGAGGAAGGTTTCAATTCCCTTTGACATCAACATATCATTGGCTTTTTCGGCTCTGCCGTATGATACTCTCATTACATACCATTGCGAGGTTTCTGATTTATTATTGTCCATTTCCGAGGTCTTCACACTATTCTTTATTATTATATATAACTTTTATGCAAAGATAAGAAAAAATTAGTTAGTCGTATGGATTTGTTGGGTTTTTAACACGAATTTAACAGAAAAGGGAAATTTGATAATAAACACTGCACACTGCACTAATCGTGCAGAAAGCCCTGTGTTTATCGAGATTTTGATTAGTGCAGTGTTGTTGCAACACTGCACTAACACTACACTAACACTGCACAGGCATTGTCTTTAGAGCAAAGCATTACAATTACAGCATTACAATAAATCTATGCTCATACTGAAAATAATCTATGCCTTTACTGAAAATGTAGTCACATTCTGCCCCAATCATCCTTCGATCAACCTTCGTTCATCCTTCGTTCATCCTTCGATTGGGAGTTGGAGGATGATTATTGGATCTACTGAGGATAAAGATTGTAGAGGTATTTGCACATAATATAGCACTTTTTTCTCAAAAAGTTTGGAGATATGAAATATTATTGTTATTTTTGCGCAAAAATACAAGAGTATGAAGACAAGAAGTGAATACATACAGATAATCAGAGCCCATGCCCCAGAGTTGCAATCGAGGTTTGGAATACAGTCTATGTCGCTTTTTGGCTCTGTTGCACGTAATGAACAACATGAAGGCAGCGATGTTGACCTTTTTGTTAAGATGCCTCCAAAGTTTTTCAACTATATAGAAGCATCTGAATATCTCAGAAACATATTGGAATGCGATGTTGATCTTATCAGTGACCATCGTAATCTTCGTCCTTTTTTTAGAAAACAAATAGAACGAGATGGAATCAATATCTTTACAGCAGAAGGAAATAGCCAAAGATTTGTTAGGGCAAATTAGTGGAGCCATAGATAATTTGCTTGAATGGAATAAGGAATACAGTGAAGCAGACGATTTTCTAAAGTCACCTGGTGGCATGAAAACCTTAGCTGCTAATTGTATGCTTATTGAGGCTATTGGGGAAAGCGTCAAGAAAATTGACTCAAAGACCAATGGACTACTGTTATGCCAATGTGCAGAAATCCCTTGGCGTAATATAAAAGGAATGAGAGACCACATAGCCCACGGTTATTTTGACATAAACGTGGATTTTATATGGGATGTAATTCAGAATGATTTAACACCTTTAAAACATGCTGTGGATTATCTAATAAAATATTGCGAATAAATCTGTGCCTTTACTGAAAAAGTAGTCACATTCTGCCCCAATCATCCTTCGATCAACCTTCGTTCATCCTTCGATTGGGAGTTGGAGGATGATTATTGGATCTACGGAGGATAATATGAAGATGAAAAGGAATAATTCACATAGGCAGTTTATTGCTCCTTAGGACGACACTTCCATAAAGCCATCGGGTGTGAAGCTATGCGTTTTGAAATCTCTCCTTCTCCAAACAAGATGTCAGGACGGTACTCCCTACGATTGAAATGCTCCATGAATTTGTATTCGTTTTCAGAGAACACTAAAAATTCATCCAGAAAACTCATTACTTCTGACTTAATCGTATTGAAGTCGAACTTTTCCTTTCGGCTCAATACTGGCATCAGATGAGCACGAACTTGAGCATACGAGAGCCTCTTTATCTGTTTTCAGTTACACAATCTTTAGGTACATATAACTTCCACTTGCAAAGATAGAAGTTGGAATTTTCTGTCATCGTCAGATGTTTTGTATATATCGCCCCTCTTGTTCGGCACATCTCTATGAAACTGTCACTCACATGGTGATACTCTTGGCTTTGTTCGAGTATGAAACCAACCTTTTGATATAGAAAAACCTTATTGTAAAGACTAAGATATTTTTCAAGCTTACCCTCGTTCAACAAAGTGACCGACTCCATACAATGTAGCAGTTCTTCCACACCTCCTGCACGCTCGATTCGGTCACAAGAATCAATTATTGAGCGTTCCAAATCTGATACACGAACGTAAGGATTTCCTAATGGTCGGATGATGCCATTGGCCTCTGTCGGTTCAAGAGGTGCAGCACAATACTCATAGTCTGTACCATAAAAACTAAATTGATTAAATCGTGTTTTACTTCCAACATAGGCGTTATAAAATGGTTGATGCGCCACTCCATGGAATTCGAGTGCGGTATGCCAACCCACGTAAGACGTTGCAGAAATCCGTGAACATAACTCATACTTGTCTGCAATGGGGGTATCAGAAGATGGATTAATTGCTACATAAAGATTCCTACGCACAGGTTTTAGTAATCCTTGCATCTGCCATCTTGCCAATGCTGTTGAAGTACCTGCACGCGACAATCCCGTCTCGTTCATCACATCATCAAACGTGAATATTCTAATCTTATAAAAAGGCGAAAAAGTTGCCATATTTGCCCGAAAGTATTTATTTATGAATATTTGAGTGCAAAATTAGCAACTTTTCTTTAATTGTCCAAGTATTTATGTGTTATTATTTGTAAATTCCATAAATAATTACAATGAATCCATACCCATACTGAAAAAGTGGTCATATTTCTGCCCCAATCATCGTTCGGTCAACCTTCGTTCATCCCTACGACCCGATATAGAGGCATATCATTCCGAGAAGCACAAGCGCGAGGTCAACGGCCTTGGCTTTGAGATTTTTCTCGTGGAAGAATATGGCGGCACAGGCGAAGCTCACAAGCACACTTCCGCGACGTATCATAGAGACGATACTGATCATCGCCTCTGGTTGGGTGAGTGCATAAAAATAAACAAAGTCGGCTGCACTGAGGAATACACTAACGCACACAATGCTCCAATCCCAATGGAATGGGGTGGTCTGCTTGCGTTTGGGGCACCACAGAATCATGAGCATCGCTCCCATCATGAGGCATTGATACACCACATACCAACTCTGAACCATCATCTTGTCAAGTCCCGCACCACCGCTTTCCACCGGTGCCATGAGATATTTGTCGTACAAGCCACTGATGGCTCCCAAGAGGGCTGCACCCACTATCATCCATATCCAGTGGTCGCGCTTGAAGTCGATGCCTTCCTTCTTTCCGCTGCGGCTCAACATCAGAAACGACACCACGGCGAGGGTCACTCCCGCCCATTGCCAAGCATTGAGTCGCTCGCCGAACACGAGCATCGCTCCCACGAGGGTCATCACGGGACGTGTGGCATTGATAGGGCCAACGATTGACAGGGGCAGATGCTTGATACCGAAATATCCCAATATCCAACTGCTTAGCACTATCAGGCTCTTCAATACGATAAACTTGTGCATTTCCCATCCGCCACTGCCAACGTGGAATATTGTTCCGTCGAGAGCGTCGGAAGTATAGCTTATGGCAATAAACGGAATGAATATTGCCGACGAGAGCAGTGTGTTGAGAAACAACACGGGTATCACGGCATTGCCCTTCAATGCCTTTTTCTTAAACGAGTCGTAGAACCCCAAGAGGGTTGCCGACATAAATGCTAATATTACCCAATACATGTCTTTGTCTAATCAACGCACTACGACTTTCTTGCCGTTATGAATATACAATCCTGCGCGAGTGGGTTTTGACGTGCGTATGCCACTGAGCGTTGTCCATACATTGTTGGCTGGAGCAATCGAAGCATCGGCCTCAATGCCGTGAATGCCTGATTCTTCTCCAAGGAAATCCTTTAGGCTTGAGAGGGCGGCAAGAGGCTTACCGGTATTGCCATCGTAGAGTGGGGCATACCACCAACCATCCATGTGTGTAGTATTATAAGGATAAGGATTGTAATCCATCCACCACCAGAAGAGTCCTGTTACCTTGTCGTGCGATTTAAGCATGTCGATGACTGCATCAATAAACTGTTTCTGTCCAGCCTCGGTTGCTGCATATACAGGAGTATAATCCTTATCTCCTGGTAGCCATGAATAGGCAGCACCTGTTTCAACAATCATGATGTCCTTGTCGGCATACTTGCTTTCGAGGGTCTTGATTGCCGTTTCGAGAGTGGAAACGGTGTTATGCCAGATAGGATAGTAGCTAAGTCCGATGATGTCGTAGTCAACACCATCTGTCTTCATGCGGTCGTAGAAGTTTGTCAGCACATTTGTTTGTGTGGCACGCTCTGTATGGAGAATAATCTTGGCATTCGGACAAACCTCACGACAAGCCTTGCCGGCATTCTTGAGCAGTGTGGTGAAGCGACTCCAGTTGGCTTCTTTGCCCATATAGCATTTCTTGAGTGATGATTCTGCATCGGTAGCCTTTCCCCAAAGCATACCATAGCTAATCTCATTGCCTGTCTGGATGAGTTCGGGTTCAGCTCCAGCATCTTTCATCTGCTGAAGCACATCCTTTGTGTATTCATATATCTTGGTATAGAGCTCGTTGTCAGAGAGACTCTCCCAAGCCTTCGGTGTCCATTGCTTCTCGGGATCTGCCCATGTATCGGAGTAGTGGAAATCGAGCATGAGTTTGAATCCAGCGTCCTTGATACGCTTGCCGAGAGCCTTCACATATTCGAGGTCTTGACATACATTCGGGTCGTTATTCGGAAAATCCGAGGGATTAACATGAATGCGCACACGCATAGCATTAAGTCCCTGCTGCTTGTAGAGGTCAAGGGCAGGACATTCTTTACCGTCAAAATCATAGTATGTAGGATTGAGGGCCTCATTGGACGTGAGATTTGATATATCGCCACCCACATACTTTTGTGCATTTGCCGACGATGCTATCATGAGCAATGCAGCGAAGATTAGTTTTTTAGTATTCATACGCTTCAATATTTACTTCTTTAATTTTTTAATATTTTAATTTTGCTTCGCGACTTAGCGAAGCGACTCAATCTCTTCCAGCCAAAGACTTGAGCAGGCATCGCTCGGCATGCGCCAGTCGCCTCGGGGACTGAGGCTCACGCTTCCCACCTTAGGACCGTCGGGCAGACAAGAGCGCTTGAACTGCTGGGCGAAGAATCGGCGGAAGAAGGTGTGCATCCAGTGGAGTATTGTCTCGCGGTCGAAGGTGCCTGCATCGGGATTGCTGCCGTCGAAAGCCTTCTCTGCCATAAGCAAAAGGCGCGAGGGCGAGAAGCCGAAGCGCAAGTAGTTATAGAGGAAGAAATCATGGAGCACGTAAGGCCCGACGAGATCTTCGGTCTTCTGCTTGATATTGCCGTTCTCATCGGCAGGAATCAGTTCAGGGCTAATTGGAGTGTCGATAATATCGAGAAGTGTGGCGCGACTCTTTTCATCCACATCATTCGACGCAACATAGCTGACGAGATGGCGGATGAGTGTCTTGGGAATGCTGGCGTTGACACCATACATCGACATGTGGTCGCCGTTGTATGTCGCCCAACCGAGAGCAAGTTCGCTAAGGTCGCCAGTACCGATAACCATTCCGTTCACCTTGTTGGCATAATCCATTAGAATCTGTGTGCGCTCGCGAGCCTGACCGTTTTCATAGGTGACATCGTGCACAGAGATGTCGTGACCGATGTCCTCAAAATGCTGAGTGACACTCTTGGCGATAGGTATCTCCACCGAGGTGACGCCAAGAGATGACATCAGCGCGACGGCATTATCGTGGGTGCGGTCGGTAGTGCCGAATCCTGGCATGGTGATGCCGTAGATGCCGCTGCGGTCGAGCGACAGATAGTCGAAGGTGCGCACGCATACAAGAAGGGCAAGGGTAGAGTCGAGTCCACCACTGATACCCACTACCACATGCTTACAACCAGTGTGATGAAGACGCTTGGCAAGTCCGGACATCTGGATATTGAGGATTTCCTCGCACGATGCCGCCATATCGCCGGTTTTGGGAATGAATGGCAGTGCTTCTACGGGATGCAGCAGAGTGAAATCAGCACGAGGGATAACCGTCTTTGCAGCAATAAAGTCGGCCACTCCATGACGTTGTGCATTGACGAAGGTCGTGTTGGAGCGTCGCTCTGCCCTTATGCGCTCAATGTCAATCTGCTGGATTTCCATCTGCGGCTGAAGGGAGAATCGCTTTGCCTCGGCAATTATCCGTCCGTTCTCGACGATGATGGCATTGCCGCCATATACTACATCCTGGGTGCTCTCGCCGAATCCGCTCGACGCATACACATAACCACTGATGGTGCGTGCGCTCTGTTGTGCGAGCAACGAGCGCAGATAGGCATGCTTGCCGATGAGTTCATCGCTTGCCGAGAGATTGAAGATGATGTCGGCTCCTGCAAGGGCGAGATTGTTGCTCGGCGGGACAGGTGCCCATACATCCTCGCATATCTCGATGCCGAATTTCACACCGTCGCCAGTGGTGAACACCTTGGGGCGTGAGGATATGACAGCAGGACTGCCCGCGAAGTAGACAGTGCGCTCGTCGGTGAGATCCTGTGCCGAGGCAAACCATCGCTTCTCGTAGAACTCACTGTAGTTGGGCAGATATGTCTTGGGGACAATACCAAGCACCGAGCCCTGCTGGATGACTACGGCACAGTTGAGAAGCAATCCATCCACTGCCACTGGCATTCCGACGATGGAGATGATGTCCATCTTGCGGGTGTCGTTGAGAAGTGAGATGAGCGACTCCTCGGCTCGTCGGAGCAAGACGTCGGAACGGAAGAGATCCTGGCATGTATAGCCGGTGATGGAGAGTTCGGGGAAGACGATTATCTCTACTCCGCGCTCTTCCGCCTCAGATACCATCGACGTGATCTGGGTTACGTTGTAGTCGGTGTCTGCCACCTTCACACTCGGTATGGCAGCGGCAACAGTTGCATATCCGTATTTCATAATTCAATCTTATTTTATTGTTACTTGTGTGGCGCCATATCCATATTCCTGGAACGACGCATCCTGATAGGGCATATTCTTGAAGCGATAGCGCAACTCGTGGATGACGGCTTGGCGAAGCACACCCTCTCCCTTGCCATGGATGAACACAATCTTGCGTCCCTTCTGATTCTTGTATTCAAAGATGGTGTTGCGCACTTTCTCCAACTGATAGTTGAGAATGTCGCTATTAGTCATGCCGGCTGTTGTGTCGAGCAGTGCATTGATATGCAAATCGACTACTACGGGAGCGTCCTTGTCATCCTTTGGTTTTGGTGCGTGAGACACTGGTCGGGGCATGTCGGCCTTCACCTTTTGCATCATCTCTTTCTTTAACGCTTTGGCGTCAAGTGTCAGAGAGCGAGGCAGTTGGTCGTTCTCGATGATAGTATGCAAAAGAGCCGGTTGCTCGAAGAAATCATTATCCTCGAAGGTGTGGAGCTTATAGAATTTCACAGGGTCGATACGGAATTCCGAATCCACTACCGGTTTCTTTAGGAATGGTTTCTTTCGCTTGTAGGCAATTATCTGGACATTGATATGCTCCATTGCGGCAAGGTCTTCACGCCCGAACTCCTCGATGAAGAGTTTGGTGTTGGGATCGATCTCACCCGTGGAGCGCAGAGACCAACTGTTGCCTTCGGCAGTCATATATGCGTAGTGTATATAATAGTTGCTGTCGTTGACGATGTATGTCTCGAATCGCGATGACGTGATAGCCTTGACATCCATCGGTACGAAGGCGATATAGGCATTGAGTTTGTCGCCTCCCTTGCGCTCTTCGGCTGGAGCCTTGAATGTCACGGGGCGGTCGGCAGGGTCGTAGTCGAAGTCGTCGTCGGGTATCTGAATACCTTTCTTCTGCACCTTGTCGGCCACTATCTTCGACGTACTGTAGTCTTCGTCATTCACTACCACTACGTCGTTTATCGGTGTAGGAATCTGGAATCCGTCCTCATCCTCCACAAGCACTATATTGTTTCCCTGGAAGCCGGCAACTTTTCCGCCGCCCACTTCGCTCACGAATTTCACTTTATCTCCTATTTTCATTAATATCTTAATTCTTTAATATTTTTATATTCTAATTTTTTAATTCTTTAATTCTTAATCAGGCAGCTGTCGCCATAGCTCAGGAATCGGAAATCATGAGCAAGGGCGTAGTCATATATACGTCGCCATTCACCCTTCACAAAGGCACTGACGAGCAAGAGCAGTGTGCTCTGCGGCTGATGGAAATTGGTGACGAGGATATCGACGATATGATACTCGAAGCCTGGGGCGATGATAATCTGTGTGGAAGAATGAAGAGCTTTGCGCGAGTTGCGGTCGAGATAATCGCTTATCTCGCGCAGAGCATCGATGGTGTCGAGTGGGGCAGTGCCCTCGGCGGCAAGTCGCTCGGCATAATCGTATGGCTCCCACTGACCCACATGCAGTTGCTCTTCGGTGAGATTGGGATTGTCGTGCAATTTAACTCCCATATAGTAAAGGCTTTCGAGCGTGCGCACACTCGTCGTACCGACAGCGATTGCCTTACCGCCATGTGCGATGAGTTTGTCGATGGTCTTCTTGTTCACACAGATATATTCGGTGTGCATCTCGTGCCCCTCAATCTCCTCGCTTTTCACGGGTTTGAATGTTCCAGCACCCACATGCAATGTCAGTTCCTCACTGTCGATGCCGTGAGCGTCGATGTCGGCGAGCACCTTGTCGGTGAAATGAAGTCCGGCTGTTGGTGCAGCCACCGATCCCTTTATCTTCGAATACACAGTCTGATATGTTGTCTTGTCGCTCTCCTGAGTGTCGCGATTGAGATAAGGCGGTATGGGCAGTTCGCCGGCAGCATCAAGTATCTCGGCAAACGACACGTCAGGATTGTCCCAACGGAATTCCACCCAATGACTGGTGCGCTCCTCATGCAGCCTTTCCACAGTGAGAGTCACCGTCTTGCCGTTGACGTCGAAAGAGCGGCTCAGCTGGCCTTCCTTCCATTTCTTGAGATTGCCCACAAGACAGTGCCAAGCACACTTGCCGTTGGTTTGGAACATCAGTTCGTAGTCGGCAGGCTCTGCCGGTTCGAGCAGAAACACCTCGATGAGTGCGCCTGTCTCCTTGCGGAAGTGCATTCGCGCCTGTATCACCTTGGTATTGTTGAACACCATTAGTGCGCCCTTGGGCAGATGGCCGGTGATATTATAAAAGATGTCCTCGCTGATGTCTCCATTTTCGAAGACGAGCAGTTTGGAGTGATCGCGCTGAGCCAATGGGAACTTGGCAATCCTTTCGTCGGGCAGCGGATAGTTATAATCAGATATATGTATATGTCTTGGATTCATAATCATTTAATTTATGCGAGAATTAGGCTGCGGAATATGCAGTAGATGAGAGTTACGGCAAGTACGAGTGCGATGACATAGAGGTCGGAATATTTATATCCCGAACTCGTGTATTTGGATGACACATAATCACTCTCGGAGCAGCAGAATCGCCTGTCGGCATATCTGTAGAGGAAATACATTCCTGTTCCGACAATACCGCCCCAAAGAAGTCCGCAGAGGATGTCGATGGGATAGTGGACACCGAGATAGAGGCGCGTCCAACAATTAGTGAGCGACCATCCGACGAGCATCAATGTGACAAGGCGACTGCGCATGAGCAACGAGAAGAACAGGGCGATGCTGAACGTGTTGGCGGCATGGGCGGAGAAGAATCCATACTTTCCACCTCGATAGCCATCCACGACATCCACAAGAATACCGATCTGATAGTCGTGTGTGGGTCGCCATCTTGCCACACCGGGTTTGACAATAAGGTCGTCAACAGTGCCTGCAAAGAGTATACACAAACCGGCACTACAGAGTATGAAGAGTATGCGGCGGAAGTTGTCGTTGTTCTTCACCACGACATAAAACAGTGATACATACAATGGTATCCATGTGGCGGCAGTGGTGAGCGACTTCGCCAAATAATCGACGAAGAGAGAGTCGCTGCCATTGAGCGTCAACAGCAGTTGCTTGTCCATTTGTATAATCGAGTGCCAATCCATATCCTCAAAAAATTGATTATATCATTTCAATCATTGATGTCTTTATCCATCCTTCCTTACCGTCGGCGATGCGCACTTCCTTCCATTCCTTCATCGACGAGTCGGTAATCTCCACCTTTGTTCCTTCGTGGATGATAAACAGGTCAGTGCCGCCATTGGCAGGTGTGCTCTTGACGGCAGCGGCGGGAGAGATGACGATGGCACCCGTGCGATTGACGAGTTGGTCCTTCTGTTGCCACGCGAATAGATTCGACAATCCAAAGATGACTATCATGGCGAAGGCACCGAAGAATCCCGTCTTCTGCATCCACACTCTGGCGGTGAACAGATAGCAGAGGGCAAGCATGATTGCAAGGGCGAGTGACACGAGAGACATGGTTGCCCATCCGTCAACACTCATAATATTTACTAAGGAACGATACCATGTTACGAAGAACATCTCCGACTCGGGCGTTATCTTGTCGATGGTTTTGCTGCGTGCCAATTGCAAGTTAAAACGTATGTCGCGGTCGCCTGGCGAGAGCAACAAGGCACGCTCGTAGTTGATGACTGCGCGCGTTATGTTTTCGGTGCGATAGTATGCATTGCCGAGGTTGTAGTATATGTCGGCACTCACGCCTTTTTTCAGCAATGCCTCGTAGTCGGCTATTGCCTGCTGATATTGCTGACGCACGTAGGCAGAGTCGGCCATCGCCTTGGTGACATGTTCGGGGACGGTGGTTTTCTGTGCCGAAGCCGTTGTCGCTAAGCCGAGGCTTAATATGAGAAGAACAGTTCCCACTCCGGCAGTCTTCACCTTCTTTTTCTTTTTCATTGTATCCTCAATATTTTCGATGGCAGTCATTGCTGCGATGAATGTCTTGTTCATATTACCCTTAGCGTCACCTGGTGCATAGCGTTCAAACTCGCACTCGTCGAGGGCACTGATGAAGAGATTTACATTAGCCTCGCTCACCTCTCGTTCGGAGAGGCGTTGAGAGATATTGTCGCGCGAGAGACTCTCTACTGGCATGTTGAGTTTGTCGCCCACATACCCCCAAAGGGCACGGAGCACCTCGTCGTAGAACTCGTCGGAACGACCGTCAGCCATCAGTTTGTTGGCCTTGCGCAGGCGTCGTGTCGCCACCTTGTTGGCCTTCTTTCCGCGCATCTTGCCGATGTTGGCATTGTCGATGGCACGCTGGCGGAATATCACGAAGAGCGATACGAAGGCAACGGCAAGGAGTGCAAGGGCAATCCAATAGGAAGTAGAACCGAAGAAGAAATCGTTGACACCATGCAACTCCTCTGGAGTAGTCTTGATATGACGAATGTCCTTGTTGAGAAGGTCAATATCCGAACCCGTGAAATCGCTTACTCCGCCGCCCTTGGCTCCCTGAGCAATATCAAGGGAGAAGCCCTTGCTCTCGACGGTGGTGTATTTGTTGGTGGAAGTGTCGTAATAAACGAACTTCACTGGTGGTATCTCGAATTTTCCGGCATTGCGCGGTACGGCGATGAAATCGTATATCATACTGCCCTCAACACCATTGGTCGTGAGCTTGGTCTTGTCGGTGACCTTGGCGTCATAACGGTCGAAATCCTTGGGGAAGACAACCACAGGCTCCTTGATAAGCTTTAGATTGCCCACACCGCTGACAATCACCCTCAGAGTGACGGCATCATTGGTCTTGGCGGAAGTAGGAGTGAGTTGGGCGGAGATATTGAATTTCCCCACACCGCCCGAGAAGTCGGCAGGGCGAGTGGGCAGCGGGTCAACCTGTATCGTTATGCCCGGAGCCTTTATCTTCTTTTTCATCTCGACATATCCCGAACCGCCGTTGAAGAACGCCTCGAAAGGATCCACATCACGATTCTGCATCACCACAGTGCCGTCGAATGTGATTGACGGTATCTCGAGTTTGCCCGTCATCTGCGGGAACATCACATATTGGCTCCAAGTGACGGTGCGATAGGGGCGACCGTTGTATGTCTCAACCTTGAAACTCTTCTGCTGCGGCAACTGCACCTCTTGGGTGTGGAATCCCTTGAGGTCGGGCATCTTGCCGTCGAGCCTTGTCAGTTGTACAAGAGTATATACCTTGTATGTCAGAAGTATAGGCTCTTGCTCATGCACACGCTGCTTGTTGGCGCTCACCTTGATGAAGAGGTCTGCCCCCGAAATATGGCTTCCGGCAGTGCGCATCTGCGGTTCGTCGTCATATCCGCCACCGCCTCCGCGCTGGCTCTGCTGACGACCGCTGACCGTAATCTTGACACTATTGGATTTCAGAGTCTTGCCTTCGCATCTTATCTGAGCCGGCGGAATGGTGAAGGTGCCGTTCTTGTTGGCGCAGATGATGTAGGTGAAGGTGATGGACGACGACGAAGTGGTGTGTCCGTTCACCATCTGAAAACTAGACTGCCGCGATGTGCTCGGTCCCATCAGTACTTCGAATGCATCGGGGAAATTGCCTGCACGGAAATTATCCACATCCTGGGTGTTGATAGTGTATGTGAGTCGAAACTGCTCGCCTACAGACACGTGCGATGGCGCACCTGCCACGAGTTTCTGAGCCGTGGCAGTGAGTGTGACTGCAAAGAGCGTCAATAATATCAAATAAAATCTTCTCATCAATCTTATATTAATATATATATAACGTGATTACCAATTCTTGTCAAGCTTGCGCGAGCGAGGCTGCTGCATTTTGTCCTTCATGCGTTTCTGAGTGTTCTTCTCTTGCTGTATGGCGGCATTGAGCAACTGCTCAGCGTTGTCCTTGCTCATCTTCTGCTTGTCCTGTTTCTCCTTCTGCTTGTCTTGCTTCTGGTCTTTCTTGTCTTGTTCCTTCTTTTCGTCCTTTCCGTTCTTGTCCTTCTTCTGGTCTTGCTTGTCCTGATTCTTCTTGTCCTGCTGCTTCTTCTGCTGTTTCTTGCAGAGTTCAAGATTATATCGGGCTTCGTCGTCCTTGGGATTAAGACGCAGGGCGTTCTTGTATGCCTCGATAGCCTCGGCAAACATCTTGTGCGACTGGCATACCACTCCCATATTGTGATATCCCATGGCCTTGCGTATGGCACTTGTTTCGAGTTGCACTCCGCTCTGATATGCCACAACAGCCGCCGAGTCTTTCTTTTGTGCAAAGAGGGCATTACCGAGATTGTATGCCGCCTGGGGATTGCGCGGGTTCTTCTCCATGGCCTTGCGATATGACACTTCGGAGTCGGCATGCTTGCCGCTTCGGAAGAGTCGGTTGCCCTCGCGTATGCTACTGCGGTCGTCCTGTGCTTGCGACGGGATAGCAGTAATAAGCATCAGTGGCAACATCACCGTGGCATAACGTCGCTTGCCCTTGAAGAATCTCACGTTCTTGAGCAACGGGTTCTTACATTCAAGCAGACAAAGCTCTACAATGAGCAACAAGAGCACCAATATGCCTACTGCCTGGAATTGCTCGTCATAGTCGCTATATACCGTGCTCTCGGTTTCTTTCTTCGAGAGTTTGGCGAGTTCGTTGTCAAGTTGGCGTTGCGCGTCGCTGTTGTTATCCACGTGGATATAAGCGCCACCGCCAGCCTTGGCTATTTCGCGGCACATATCCTGATTGAGACGTGTCATCACGGTGTTGCCTCCACGGTCTTTCATATATCCTCCGTTGCCGTCGGGAATGGGAGCGCCACCGGTAGAACCGACTCCAAGCACATACACTCTCATACCCTTCTTGCGGGCATCCTTAGCAGCCTCAACAGCTCCTCCCTCGTGGTCTTCGCCGTCGGTGATGACGATGATTGCCTTGCCGATGCCTTCCTCTTGTGTGAAGCTGTTCATAGCCTTACTGATGGCAAGGGCAATATCGGTTCCTTGAGTGGCTATGAGTGAGGGCTGAATGTCGGAGAGGAACATCTTTGCCGAAACATAGTCGCTTGTGATTGGCAGTTGGATGAATGCGTCGCCGGCAAAGACGATAAGACCAATCTTGTCGTCGGTGAAATTGTCAACAAGATTCTCCACCATCATCTTGCAGCGATCGAGACGGCTCGGAGTGACATCCTGCGCAAGCATCGAGTTGCTGATGTCCATGGCGATGATTGTCTCGATGCCCTGTCGCTTCTCGTGACTTATCTTTGTGCCAAACTGTGGGCGTGCGAGCATGACGATGATGAGTGCGAGTGCTGCTTCAAGCAACCAGAACTTGACCGACGGGCGCCAGCGTGACACATCGGGCATGAGCTGCCTGACGAGTTGAGGGTCGCCAAACTTGCGGAGTCGCTTTTTCTGCGCCCTTGTCATCATAAACCTCAGCAATGCCAGAACGGGAATCACGGCAAGGAGGTAAAGGTATATAGAATCTTCAAATCTAAACATGACGATATTATGGTATTCTTCTAAACACTGTTATTCGTAGCAATATCTCCACCAGGAGTGCTATGGCTGCCGCAAGTGCGAAAGGCTGATATGCCTCATAGCGCTTGCTGAACTTCTTGACATTGAGTTTCGACTTCTCCAGTCGGTCGATTTCCTTGTATATGTTCTTCAGTTCCGCCGTATTTGTAGCGCGATAAAAATCACCTTCTGTGGATGCGGCAATGTCGGCCAGCATCTTGGTGTCGATCTCAACGGGCATGTTCACATACTGTACTCCTCCAGCCACAGGCATAGGGTAGGGAGCAACCTTGTTGGTGCCCACACCGATGGTATAAACCCTGATGCCAAGACTTTGTGCAATCTCGGCTGCTGTCATCGGTGATATGTCGCCCATATTGTTACTTCCGTCGGTGAGCAGTATCACCACCTTGCTCTTGGCCTTGGAGCCTTTGAGACGTGTGACAGCATTGGCAAGTCCCATACCGATGGCTGTTCCGTCGCTGATAAGTCCGCGTGCCGCAATGTCGGTGCGCACGTTTTGCAGCAGATTGAGCAGTGAGGCATGGTCGGTGGTCATCGGGCATTGGGTGAATGCCTCTCCGGCGAATATCGACAAACCGATATTATCGTTGGGGCGACCGATGATAAACTCCGAGGCCACAGCCTTGGCTGCCTCGATGCGGTTAGGCTTGAGGTCTTCAGCCAGCATACTGGTAGATACGTCGATGGCAAGCATTATGTCGATGCCCTCCACCGACTTGTTCTTCCATGAGTTGCTTGTCTGCGGGCGCGCAAGCACTATCACTATCAGGGTGAACGTGACGATGCGCAACAGCAGTTGGAGCGGCATGAGTTTCACTCGCCAACTCTTAGGGGCATAGTTGAAGGCAAACGTGTCACTCATCCTCAGCGTCGGTTCGCTCTTCTTCCTGAACATCACATACCATATCAAATAGGGTATGATGAGCAGTAGCAGAAACAGATATTCCTTATTGGCAAATTCCATTGTCTATTTATTATATTAATAAGGTGTAAACGACATAGACGACATAGGCGAGGATGGCAGCCGAAGCCACGACGAGAGCAGTGATTGAGCCTTTGAGGGCGCGTCGCGTCTTCTTGCTTCTCACCTGTTCCTCGGTGAGTTGAGGTCGGGCTTGCTGTTGGTCGGGTTGTGCCTCAACCTTTGTCTTGTTGATAAACTCTATGGCGTTGACAAGATTCATGTCGTTCTCATTAATGAGTGTGGAGTATTTGGCAAACTTCACAAGGTCGGCTGTCTGGAAGAGCATTCGCAGTTCGTCGAGTGCCTGCTGATCCTGAGTCTCGGTCAGACGGTCGATAATCTCGGATGAGGTCATCTCCATAGCCCTGAATCCGTAGCGTTCCTCGATATACTTGCGCAGAGTGTCGGTGAGCTTGGTGTAATACTCCTTCTGATTTTCCGACGTAACCATCTTCTCAGCCTTGATCACCTCAATCTCCTTGAGAGCCTTCTGATGGGGCAGCAATCTCTTCACAATCTTGATTGAAGCCACTATTGGTTTGTTGTCCCTAAGGCGCATATACAGCCAATATGCCACTATCAATAGCACGAGCATCAGTATGCTCAGCCAGAAAGCCACACTCCAATCACTCCAACTGAACGGGTTGTCTTGCACGTCCTTAGGGCCATAGAACTGGTCGAGTTTTGTAGTGTCAACAGGCACTTCCAATACCTTGAGTGCTAGACTCTTGCTCTTAAACTGCTTACCATTAACTTTAACCGTAAACGGAGGCAGATAATAGAGTTTGCCATCGAAAGACGTGAGCTTATACTTATGAGTGAATACCGCCATGCCATTGTCGATAGGCACTGTGGCCGAGTCGGCATGACTGACGACCTCCACTCCCGGAGTAATCATCTGCTGCGGCTTGAAGTCGGGATATTCCACTTTAGAGCCTTCCTTGGCAGTTGTTCTCACACTCACCTCCACTTGTTGGCCGATGAGTATCTCGATTGAGTCAATCGTTGCCTCAACCGTTGCCTGTGCTACTGCTGTGAGAGTGGCGCAAGCCAAAACCAAAATAGTTAAATACCTTTTCAATTCCAAATCCCTAATTCCTAATTCCTCATTTTAAACAGCATCATCATCGCCTTGACATAGTCGTCGTTGGTGGCAATGGATATGCTATCTACATTACACTTGTTGAAAGTGTCGTTGAGAGCCGCCTGACGCTTGTTCCAGTATTGTGCATAAGCATTGCGGGTGCGCTTGCTGCTCGTGTCAACATACTGCTCGAAGCCTGTCTCTGCATCCATCACACGCATAAGTCCCACATCTGGCAGTTCCCTCGAACGAATGTCATACACCTGAATGGCTACGACATCGTGCTTGCGATTGCAGATGGAGAGCGTCTGCATGAAGTCGTTGCGCACATAGAAGTCGCTGAGCATAAAGGCCGTACATCTGCGCTTTGCCACTCCCGAGAGGAATTCGAGCGCGCCACGGATGTCGGTGCGGCGACTCTCGGGATGAAAGTCTATCAGTTCGCGTATGATATACAGTATATGCTTGCGCCCCTTCTTGGGCGGAATATACTTCTCAATCTTGTCGGAGAAGAAGATAACGCCAATCTTGTCGTTGTTCTGTATGGCACTGAACGCCAATGTGGCTGCAATCTCAGTCACCATGTCGCGCTTAGCCTGACCTTGAGTGCCAAAGTCGAGCGAACCGCTCACATCGACGAGCAACATCACTGTGAGTTCGCGCTCCTCCTCAAACACCTTGACGTATGGGCGGTTGAATCGTGCCGTGACATTCCAGTCGATGTCCCTGACGTCGTCGCCAAACTGATATTCGCGCACCTCGCTAAACGCCATTCCCCTTCCCTTGAAGGCAGAGTGGTATTGTCCGGCAAAGATATTCGCGCTCAGTCCTCGCGTCTTTATCTCTATCTTCCTTACTTTCTTTAATAATTCTTGAGTATCCATCAGCATCAAGGCACTTCCACCTTATTAATAATACGGCTAATGATTTCCTCGCTCGACACATTGCTTGCCTCAGCCTCATATGTAAGACCGACACGATGGCGAAGAACATCGTGGGCCACGGCTCTCACGTCCTCGGGCACTACATATCCCCTGCGCTTGATGAAGGCGTAGGCACGGGCTGCCTTGGCAAGTGATATACTTGCACGCGGACTGCCTCCGAAGCTAATCAGCGACGACATGTCCTTAAGTCCGTAGCGGTCGGGATAACGTGTGGCAAAGACGATGTCGGCGATATACTGCTCGATCTTTTCGTCGATATATACCTCGCGCACCACACTGCGGGCACGCACAATCTCTTCGGCTGTGCTCACGGGAGTGACTGTGGGCAACTGTCCCTGTATGTTCTCGCGGATGATGCGCTTTTCCTCTTCGAGTGTCGGGTAGTCGATCACCACCTTGAGCATGAATCGATCGACTTGCGCCTCGGGCAACTGATATGTTCCTTCCTGCTCGATGGGGTTTTGTGTAGCCATCACGAGGAACGGGTTGGGCAATGCGAATGTCTCGCTGCCGATGGTCACCTGCTTCTCCTGCATAGCCTCAAGCAATGCGCTCTGCACCTTGGCCGGGGCACGGTTGATCTCGTCGGCGAGGACGAAATTGGCGAAAACGGGGCCTTTCTTCACGTTGAACTTCTCTTCCTTCTGCGAGTAAATCAACGTACCTACAACGTCGGCAGGCAAGAGGTCGGGCGTAAACTGAATACGGCTGTATTCGGAGTCAATCAACTGTGCAAGGGTTTTGATTGCAAGAGTCTTGGCCAATCCCGGAACACCCTCGAGAAGGATGTGTCCGTCGCTCAGCAATCCGATGAGCAGTGAATCCACAAGATGCTTTTGTCCCACAATCACGCGGTCCATGCCGCTGACAAGATTAGTAACGAATGTACTCTGTTGTTCGATGCGAATATTCAATTCGCGAATGTCAATAGCTTCTGCCATAATTCTTATATTGTTCTATATGTTTTCAATTTTGGTGCAAAATTACTTAGGAATTGCGAAATATCGGCAATATTCTGTCTAAAAAATATTAATTCTACCCGATATAAAAGATAATTTAAGAAAACTATACCCATTTTTTTGTATTTCTGCGAAAAAAAAGACATTTTTTTTGGATAAACCGAGAAAACTTCTTACCTTTGCACACACAAAATCATTATTACACATTATGAAGGTATTGAAATTCGGCGGAACGTCCGTAGGTTCCGTAGAAAGTATTTTGAGTTTGAAGAACATTGTTGAGCATCAGTCTCAACCTGTTATTGTCGTGGTGAGCGCATTGGGCGGCATCACCGACAAGCTTATTGCCACGTCCAAGCTTGCCCTCAAGGGCGACGAGGCTTATCGTGACGAGTTTGAAGCTATGGTAACACGTCATCACACGATGATTGCTGCCGTGATAACAGATGAAAAGAAGCGAACTCAACTGCTGGCAACGGTGGATTCACTGCTTGACCAGCTTCGCTCTATATATTATGGTGTATATCTCATTCGCGACCTCAGCCCCAAGACCTCCGCGGCAATCGTAAGCTATGGCGAGCGACTGAGCAGCAATATTGTTGCCAATCTCATCGAGGGGGCCGAATGGAAGGATTCGCGCAGTTTCATGAAAACCGAACTCAAGCACGGCAAGCATGTGCTCGACAGCGAGCTGACCAACCGTCTTGTGCGCGAGGCATTCTGCGAGCTGTCCAAGATAACGGTAGTGCCGGGATTCATCAGCAGCGACAAGTATTCGGGCGAAGTGACCAATTTAGGAAGAGGCGGAAGCGACTACACGGCTTCTATCATCGCTGCCGCTCTCGACGCCGAGACACTTGAGATATGGACGGATGTCAACGGATTCATGACTGCCGACCCCAGGGTGATTCACACTGCATACACCATCACCGAGTTGAGTTATGTAGAGGCGATGGAGCTTTGCAACTTCGGTGCCAAGGTTATCTATCCGCCGACCATCTATCCCGTGTGCGTGAAGAATATACCTATCCGAGTGAAGAACACGTTCAATCCTTCCGACCCCGGAACGGTTATCAAAGACAAGATTGACAACGACCGCAAGCCGATTAAGGGTATATCTAGTATCAACGGCACTACGCTCATCACCGTCACCGGATTGTCGATGGTGGGAGTGATAGGTGTCAACCGCCGCATCTTCACTGCCCTTGCCGAAAATGGCATATCGGTGTTCATGGTGTCGCAGGCTTCTTCGGAGAACTCTACGTCTATAGGTGTGCGCGACGAGGATGCCGACGAGGCAGTACGCGTGCTCAACCACGAGTTTGCCAAGGAGATAGAGACAGGAGCCATGTATCCAATGCACGCAGAGAGCGGTCTTGCCACTATCGCTATTGTTGGCGAGAACATGAAGCACACGCCTGGTATTGCCGGAAAACTATTCGGCACACTCGGACGCAGCGGTATCAGCGTGATTGCCTGTGCCCAGGGAGCGTCTGAGACGAATATCTCATTCGTTGTGGATTCAAAATATCTGCGCAAGTCGCTTAATGTGCTCCACGACTCGTTCTTCTTGAGCGAATATAATGTTCTCAACCTGTTTATCTGCGGTGTGGGAACTGTGGGCGGCAATCTTATCTCTCAGATTCACTCTCAGCATGAGGAACTGAAGAAGACTCGCCGTCTCAAACTGAATGTTGTGGGTATATCAAGCAGCCACAACGCGATATTCTGTCGCGAGGGCATCGACCTCGGCAATTATCGCGAGGAGTTGGCAAAGTCGGCTCCAAGCGACATCAATCACCTGCGCGAGGAAGTCATCGGCATGAACATCTTCAATAGCGTATTCGTTGACTGTACTGCAAGCAGCGAAGTGGCAGGACTCTATCAGGAATTTCTTGAGCATAATATCTCAGTGGTGGCAGCCAACAAGGTGGCTGCTTCGAGTGACTACGAGAGCTATCTCAAACTCAAGCAGACGGCTCTCAAACGTGGTGTCAAGTTCTTGTTTGAGACTAATGTTGGAGCGGGATTGCCCATCATCGGCACTATCAACGACCTAAAGAACTCTGGCGATAAGATCCTTAAGATTGAGGCAGTTCTGAGCGGAACGCTCAACTTTATATTCAATGAGATTTCGGCTGACGTGCCATTCTCCGAGACAGTCGCCAGAGCCAAGCAACAAGGATATAGCGAACCCGATCCGCGCATCGACCTGAGCGGTAAGGATGTCGTCCGCAAACTCGTTATCCTCGCACGCGAGGCAGGATATAAGGTAGAGCAGGACGATGTGGAGAAACATCTCTTTGTGCCCGATGATTTCTTCAAGGGCAGCATCGATGACTTCTGGAAGAATCTGCCATCGCTCGACGCCGACTTCGAGGCAAGGCGCAAGGTGCTTGAGAGCGAGAACAAGCGTTGGAGATTTGTGGCAAAACTCGACCATGGCATGACGAGTGTATCGCTCGAAGCTGTTGGGCAGCATCATCCCTTCTACGGACTTGAAGGCTCCAACAACATCGTATTGCTCACCACCGAGCGCTATCGCGAATATCCGATGCTCATACAGGGCTATGGCGCGGGAGCCGGTGTGACGGCAGCGGGTGTGTTTGCCAACATCATGTCGATAGCGAATATCTAATAGTTCATCGTCAACAAAACATCAACGACAATGAAACACATTATAATATTAGGTGACGGAATGGCCGACCACAAGGTGGAACGCCTGGGCGGAAAAACCTTATTGCAATATGCAGACACGCCATATATGGACATGCTGGCAAAAAAAGGCCGCTGCGGCCGACTTGTCACTGTGCCCGACGGTTATCAGCCGGGCTCAGAGGTGGCAAACACAGCTATCCTCGGTTATGACCTCGACAAGGTGTATGAGGGTAGGGGACCGCTCGAAGCTGCCAGTATTGGCTACGAGATGCGCCCCGACGACATGGCAATCCGATGCAATATCATCACCCTCGACGACGGAAAGATAAAGAATCATCACGGCGGTCATCTCTCTACAGAAGACGGCACCGAGCTCATCAACTATCTCAATGAGCAACTTGGCGACGACCGTGTGCAGTTCATCCCCGGCATACAGTATCGCCATCTCCTCGTAATCCGTGGTGGCAACAAGCACATCACCTGCTCGCCTCCTCACGATCATCCTGACGAAGAATGGAAACCACTGCTTGTAAAGGGAGAAAATGACACGACGGGAGACAACGTAAGGATGACTCCCGACGAGACTGCCAATCTCATCAACGAGCTTATCCTACGCTCGCAGTCGCTCTTGGAGAATCATCCCATCAACCAAAAGCGCAAGGCTGAAGGCAAGCCAATGGCTAATTCCATATGGCCTTGGAGCCCTGGCTATCGCCCGTCGATGCAGACAATCGCCGAGATGTATCCCGAAGTGAAGAGCGGAGCGGTAATCTCTGCCGTTGACCTTATTCGCGGCATAGGTCATTACGCTGGACTTCGGATTATCAAGGTGGAAGGCGCAACGGGTCTTTACAACACCAACTACGAGGGTAAGGCCAAGGCTGCCATCGAGGCTCTTCGCAATGACGACTTCGTATTCCTACACGTGGAGGCAAGCGACGAGGCAGGGCATGACGGCGACCTCAATCTGAAACTGCAGACAATAGAGAATCTCGACCGACGCATCGTTGAACCTATATATAATGAGGTGAAGACATGGGACGAACCGGTATGCATTGCCCTGCTGCCCGACCATCCCACTCCCGTGGAAGTGCGCACACACGTACAAGAGCCAGTGCCTTTTGTAATATATTATCCAGGTATCACACCTGATGATGTAAAGGAATATGACGAGGTGAACTGCGTTGGCGGTGCATACGGAATGTTGCGCTTACAGCAGTTTATGCAGGAATTTATGAAGATAAAATAATGTAAAATGAAATACTATAGTACAAACAAAAAGGCTCCGATGGCCACACTTCATGAGGCGGTGGTCAAGGGATTGGCGGGTGACCGCGGCCTTTATATGCCCGAGCGCATCACACAATTGCCTCAGTCGTTCTTCGATGAAATCGATAATTTTTCATTCCAAGACATCGCTTTTAGAGTGGCGCAGGCTTTCTTCGGCGAGGATATTCCCGATGCCGACTTGCATCACATTGTGGACGACACGCTGTCGTTTGATTGCCCTGTCGCCCGTGTAACCGACAATATCTATAGCCTCGAACTCTTCCACGGACCTACGTTGGCATTCAAGGATGTAGGTGCGAGATTTATGGCTCGTTTGTTGCAATATTTCATTCGTCAGGAAGGGCGCGAGCAGGTGAATGTTCTCGTTGCCACAAGTGGCGACACTGGAAGTGCGGTTGCCAACGGATTCCTCGGTGTGGATGGTATTCACGTGTATGTGCTCTATCCTAAGGGTAAGGTGAGCAAGATTCAGGAGTGCCAGTTTACCACTCTCGGACAGAATATCACCGCCGTAGAGGTGGATGGCGTGTTCGACGACTGCCAGGCTCTCGTCAAGAGTGCGTTTATGGACGAGGAACTCAATCGTCACATGAAGCTCACTTCTGCCAACTCGATTAATGTGGCACGATTCCTTCCACAGGCTTTCTATTATTTCAATGCCTACGCGCGTATGAAGGCAATGGGCAAGGCCGACCAACTGGTGGTGTGTGTGCCGAGTGGCAACTTCGGCAATATCACGGCAGCTCTCTTCGGTCATCGCATGGGATTGCCCATCAAGCGATTCATTGCCGCCAACAATGCCAACGACATCTTCTTCAACTATCTTGCAACAGGAAAATACGAACCGAAGGCAAGCAAGCAAACCATCGCCAACGCAATGGACGTGGGCGACCCAAGCAACTTCGCGCGTATCTACGATCTCTACGAGGGCGATCACAAGCGCATCACTTCTCTCATCAGTGGCGCCACATACAGTGACGACCAGATTCGCGAGGCTATGAAGCAGTGCTATGCCGACAACTCATACATCCTCGACCCGCATGGCGCTTGTGGATATCGTGCTCTCAGCGAACAGCTTCAGGATGGTGAATACGGTGTGTTCTGCGAGACTGCCCATCCAGCCAAATTCAAGGAGACAGTAGAGTCTGCCATCGGTGCTGAGGTAGAAATCCCCGAGCGTCTTGCCGCCTTCATGAAGGGCGAGAAGCAGAGTGTGGAGATGTCGAAGGACTTCGATAGTTTCAAGGCTTATCTGATGAGCAAATAAAGGCTTATCAGATGAGCAGATAACACTATATCCTCACTGAAAATAAAACTGTCATCTGTCATCTGTCACTAATTCATGAGACATTTGTGGCATAATTCGGAACATTTGCGCCATAATTACGCAACATTTGTGGCATAATTACGGAACATTTGCGGCGAAAATGACCCACAAAAAAGATAAATATTGTAAAGATATTTTATATTTTTGACGCATAATACATGAAGATGAGTTAGTGACAGATGACAGATGACAGTTTTGTTTTTTACTCGAGAGTATGGATGTTCGGATTTTCAAAAATCATCGACTAATAATTTTATGTTATATATATTTATATTTAGAAAATATTTAATATATAAATATATATAACATAACCCCTAAATCCAAGTACGGCCGTATATATATACCTCGAGTAAAAAACAAAACTGTCATCTGTCATCTGTCACTACTTTCACATCATTTGCTGACATTTGCGTCAATACCACTATTGGGGCAAAAAATGGCATTTGTCGGATATTTTTTTATTTAAGTCTATATTGGGAAACCACCGAGTTTAAGAGATTAAGGATATTGATGTGTTAAACAATATTAATGGCAGTGATTTTGATTGCTCACAAAATTGCGGTATGCTCACAAAATGCTATCTTTGCACCGTAAAAGAGAAATAGCGAATAATATTCATCGTTCATACCACAATATATAAAGGAAATCACAGACCTCGACTGAGCGCAGCCAAAATCTGTGATAACCTTCCCAAAATATAATAAGTTATATCTTAGTCAACTTGCGAAACAAAAAAGTTACTGATGCTGCTCGCGGAGCAGGTCGTTGACAGTCTTAACGGGATTGAAGGTAGCGAGGGGAACCTCTACGAAGACAGTGTTCCAATTGCTCATCGCACCATTCCAGAGTCCGGGCAACTCAAGAGCCTTGAGTTCCTTGCCGTTCTTGCTCTTGCTTGAGATAAAGCCAGTGGTGCGGTCAACAAAGTCGGGCAAATTGAAGGGCTGACCCTTGTAGTCCTTAACGGCGCATACGAGGTCAACTGGGTTGAAGTGAGTGCCCTTGGTGAACATCTCCATATACTCGGCGTTGTTCTTGTCGATCTGACTGCTTTCGAGAATCTGCAGGCTCACGGTGCCATCCTGGTTGTAGGTGAGGAACGGACCACCGCCCGGTTCGCCCACGTTCTTTACAACACCGCACACGCGCATCGGACGGTTGAGCTTCTCGCGCAGATATATAACAAGGTCGGCATCCTCCAGGTTCTTTATATCAGCCTTGCGGCAGCAAAGGTCTTGCTGCACGAAGCGGATAATCTCCTCGAGCTTCTCGTGATTGTAGGTGCCGGCATCCAGCAGACGGAGATACTCGAAAGCTTTCTGCTGAAGAGTGACGAGCACACCGGCGATAACCTGCTTATAGGTGACAGTCTCGCCCTTCAGACGGTCGGGCACTACATTGTCAATATTCTTGATGAAGATGACATCGGCGTCAATCTCATTGAGATTCTCAATAAGAGCACCATGACCACCGGGACGGAAGAGCAGCGATCCGTCGGCATTGCGGAACGGAGTGTTGTCGGGATTGGCGGCAATGGTGTCGGTGCTCGGTTTCTGCTCTGAGAACGAGATATCATACTTCACGCCGTATTTCTTGGCATAAAAGTCAGCCTTGTCGGCCACTTTCTTCTGGAAGAACGGCATGTGCTCATGACTCACTGTGAAGTGAATATTTGCCTCGCCATTTGATGCGGCATAAAGGGCAGCCTCCACGAGATGTTCCTCCATCGGAGTGCGCGGTCCCTCGGCATACTTGTGGAAGAGCAGCATACCCTTGGGCAGCTGACCGTAGTTGAGTCCCTCAGCCTTGAGCATCTCGGCAGCCACAGCCTTGTAGTTGCCTTCGGCCAACAGGGTGGGGATGTCCTTGCCCTCGTTCTTCAAGCAAACATCGTTGAGCTCACCATAGAAGGCAAACTTCTCGATGTTGTCGAAATACTTCTTCTCGAAGTCGGTTGTGGGTTTATCATACTCGGCGTCCACGAAGGCGAACATGTCCTTGAACATGCGGCTTGCAGCTCCCGATGCAGGAACGAACTTCACCACCTTCTTGCCGGCAGCCTTGTACTGCTCCCAACTCTTCTCAAATTTAGCTCTCGATTCCTCAGTCGTGGCAACAATTCCATGCTCTACGCTGGCGGCAGCCTCGAGGCGGAGGAAGGGAAATCCGGTCTTAAACTCATTTAACTGATTCTCAATCTGTTTTTCGCTGATGCCCTTATCGGCAATCTGCTTTAGGTCTCTTTCTGATAACATAATTGTGGTATTTAATAGTGAATTGTGCCCCAAAATTACAAACTTTTTTGGAAAAAAGCGAATAAATCGCAAAAAAATTGTACCTTTGCATTGAATTTTAACTCAAATGCAACAAAATATGGCAGATAAATTTGAATTTACGGCCAAAGAGAGGGAAGAAACACTCGCCCTCATCGACCATCTAAGAACAACCGTCGGTCCGACACTGAAGGCCGACGACGAGGGAAAATTGAGGATAAGATTAAACAGTTCGCTCATGAACAACCAGGTGCATCGTGATGTCTTCGGACTCAATCCTATACTCTCGGGATTGCAAACTGCAAAGATTGTTGTTGAGGAAATCGGACTCAAGCGCGATGCTGTGCTTGCCATACTTCTTCACCCGAGCGTGGAAGACGGATTCATGACGATAGAGGAGGTGAGAAGCGAATTTGGCGAGTCGCCTGCGAGAATACTACACGGTCTGCTGCGCATCAGCGAACTGTATAAGAAAAACCCGGTGGTGGAAAGTGAAAACTTCCGCAATCTCCTTCTGTCCTTTGCCGAAGACATGAGGGTTATACTCATCATGATTGCCGACAGGGTGAGACTGATGAGACAGATAAAGGACAACACCAATGACGAGGCAAGACTTGAGGTGAGCCAGGAGGCGGCCTATCTCTATGCTCCGCTGGCGCACAAGTTGGGATTGTATAAACTGAAAAGCGAACTTGAGGACTTGTCGTTGAAATATCTCGAGCATGACGTGTATTACATGATACGCGAGAAACTCAATGCCACCAAGGAGACGCGCGACGAGTATATAGCCGGATTCATCGAACCGATAAGACAGAAGCTTGAGGCGGCAGGACTCAAATTCCATATGAAAGGGCGCACCAAGAGCATTCACTCCATCTGGCAGAAGATGAAAAAGCAGAAATGCGCATTTGAGGGCATATACGACCTCTTTGCCATACGTATCATCATCGACTCGCCGATAGAATTGGAGAAAATGCAGTGCTGGCAGGCCTATTCGATAGTCACCGATATGTATCAGCCCAACCCCAAGCGACTGCGCGACTGGCTCTCGGTGCCGAAGAGCAACGGATATGAGAGTCTGCACATCACTGTGCTCGGACCTGAGAAAAAATGGGTGGAAGTGCAAATACGCACAGAGCGCATGGACGAGGTGGCGGAGAGGGGAGTGGCTGCCCACTGGAGATACAAGGGAGTGAAAGGCGAGACCGGACTCGACGAATGGCTCAACAACATACGAAGCATCTTGGAGACGAGCGACGACATGCAGGTGATGGATCAATTCAAGATGGACTTGTATGAGGACGAGGTGTTCGTGTTCACCCCTAAGGGCGACTTGCTCAAATTCCCCAAGGGAGCCACAGTGCTCGACTTTGCCTATCACATACACTCAAAGGTGGGCAACGCATGCACGGGCGCGCGCATTAATAATAAGGTGGTGACTTTCCGCGAGCAGCTTCACAGTGGCGATCAGGTGGAGATTATGACATCGTCGGTGCAGAAGCCAAAACAGGATTGGCTCAACATCGTGAAGACATCGAGAGCCAAGGCTAAGATAAAACTTGCGCTCAAGGAAACACAGGTGAAAGAAGGCCTATTTGCCAAGGAAATGATTGAGCGAAAATTCAAGAACAGAAAAATCGAACTTGAAGAATCGCTTATGACAAGGCTTATCAAGAAGCTGAAATTCAAGGAAGTAAGTGAATTCTATAAACAGATTGCCGATGGTGTGCTCGATGTGAATACGGTGATTGATGGCTATCTCGAACTCAAGCATCGCGAACAGACGCCCACGGGCGACCAACCGGCAAAAAGCGCCGAGGGATTCAGTCTGCAACACAACCAAGAATCACAGAAATCGCAAGGAAATGACGACGTGCTCGTCATCGACCGCAATCTGAAAGGTATCGACTTCCAGTTGGCCAAGTGCTGCCAACCGATATATGGCGATGATGTGTTCGGTTTCGTCACCGTGAATGGCGGAATCAAAATCCATCGTTGCGACTGTCCGAATGCCGCCGAACTGCGCAAGCGATTTGGCTATCGCATTGTGAAGGCAAGATGGAGCGGCAAGGGAACATCAATGTACTCGATCACACTGCGCATTGTGGGCAACGACGACATCGGCATTGTCAACAATCTGACGAGCATCATCAGTAAGGACGAAAAGCTCACGCTGCGAAGTATCAGCATCGACAGCAACGACGGTCTCTTCAGCGGAAATCTTGTTGTTAACATCGACGACACATCGCGACTCGAAGCCCTGATCAAAAAACTCAAGGCTGTGAAAGGAGTAAAACAAGTGACGCGAATATGATTTATATTTGAACACAGAAAAACTAATGTGAACACAAAGACACAGAGTCACAGAGAAAAAAATTAAGTTATAAGAAGATACAGAGAGATAAATAAAAACTCTGTGACTCCGTGACTCTGTGTTTTCAAAAAATAAACCATAATGAACATTATGATAAATAGGACACACGGAATAATGCAGAGAAGTGACAGATGACAGATGACAGTTTTATTTATATCTATAAAAAAATATGGGATGAGTAAAAAACATCCCATATTTTATCTATTACTATTAACTTGTAAACTCGACGACTTGTGAATTACTTCTTGTCCGACTCCTTGAAAGTTGACTTGTATCTCTTGTTAAGACCATTAACAACATCCTGAGTGATGTCGTAGCGCTTTGACGCAAGCAGAATGTTGTCGCCAGCCTTAGAGAGAATCATGTCATACTTCTTAGTCTTGTTGTACTCGCGCAGGAAATTCTGCAATGAGTCGCGCAATGCCTGGTTGTACTTTGCAGTCTCTGCATCCAATTCTGAACCAAGACGAGCCTGAAGCTCCTGTAGATCCTGTCCCTGTCGCTCGATGGCCGCCTGAACACCGGCTGCCTGCTCGCGGCTCTGGAATCCGTTGTTCTGCACCTTCTGCTGGAAGTTGGCGGCAGCAGTCTGCAACTGCTTCTGCTTTGCAGTGAGAGTGTTGCGGGCATTGTTGCCTTTCTTCTGAAGAACAAGAGTGAAGTCCTTGCAGAACTGATACTGCGACATAAGCGAGTCAACCTCAACGTATGCAATCTTCACCTCTCCTGCAGCAGCTGCCGAGGTGTTGTCAGTCGGCTGCTCGTCCATCTTGGGAGCAGCGTTGTTGCATGAAGCCAATACTACTGATGATACAGCTGTGACGGCCATCATGCGGAAAATTTTGTTTGCTTTCATTTCTGTTTTAATTTATATTTCATTAACTTTTATTTTTCTTTTACTGCTGTTCTGCGACGACGTCGCGCTTCCCTGTCTTGATCCATCACACAGTGAATCCCCTGTCGCCTCAACGCTGCATTATCGTGAACATGCTGCGAAGAAAAGCGTCCATTCTTGCGAAAAATCAGCTTTATGCATAAAAATGCCATGCTGATAGCAATTATTAACGTTGTTGATAGCAGAATTTCAATCATTTTTTATAATTTTGCGGCTACAAAGGTAATGCAAATATAAGACAATACAAAATAAATGCGAAAGATTTTTGATTTTTTATAGAATGGAAAAGAAAGATTTACAACCAAAGTGTGTATTCGAGCAGTTTGCGAGAATAAACGAAATCCCCCGCCCTTCCAAGCGCGAGGAGAAAATGATTGATTATCTCCGTCAGTGGGGAGAGAGTCATAATCTTGACACAAAGGTGGATGAAACGGGTAACGTGATTATCCGTAAACCAGCCACCAAGGGTATGGAAAACCGTAAGACGGTTATCCTGCAAAGCCACATGGACATGGTGTGCGACAAACTCGTGGATGTAGAGTTTGACTTCGACAAGGATGCCATTCAGACGTATGTTGACGGTGAATGGCTTACTGCCAAGGGCACGACTCTTGGTGCCGACGACGGTATCGGTTGCGCCATCGAACTGGCTATCCTCGACAGCGATGAGATTGAGCACGGACCGATAGAGTGTGTATTCACAAGAGACGAGGAGACTCAGTTGACCGGTGCTTCGGGTATGAAAGCGGGATTCATGACTGGCGACATGCTCATCAATCTCGATAGTGAGGACGAGGGGCAGATATTCGTCAGTTGTGCCGGTGGACGTTCCACTTTTGCCACATTCAACTTCAAGCGCGAGGCTGCTCCCGAAGGATATTTCTTTGTAGAGGGTTCTATCAAGGGACTTACAGGCGGACATTCGGGCGACGATATCGAGAAGAAGCGCGCCAATGCCATCAAGATTATCGCGCGTTATATATATAAAGAGGTGGAGAAGATGGACGTAAAGCTCGTGTCGTTTGATTCGGGCAAGATGCACAATGCCATTCCTCGCGACGGACGATTTGTCATTGCCGTGCCCGCCGACCGCAAGGAGGAAGTGAGAGTTGACTGGAATGTGTTTGCATCTGAAGTTGAGGAAGAGTTCCACGTATCCGACACACAGATGGTGTGGAACATGCAGAGCACAGATGCACAACCAGTGATCGAGAAAGCTGTGGCCGACAGATTTATCCGTGCTTTGCAGGCCGTTGACAACGGAGTGTTTGCTATGTGTCAGGACAAGGCTCTCGAAACTATGGTTGAGACATCGAGCAATATCGCAAGCATTATCACCGAGGAAGAGAAGATCAGCTGCGTGGCATCACAGCGCAGCAATGTGATGAGCAATCTCGATAATATGTGCAACACGGTGAAGGCAGTGTTTGAATTGGCAGGAGCCCATGTCGAGCAGAACGACGGTTATCCCGCATGGAAGATGAACCCCAACAGTCAGCTGACAGCACTTGTTGTGGAGTCGTACAAGAAACTCTTCGGCAAGGAACCGATAGTAAGGGGAATACATGCCGGACTTGAGTGCGGTTTGTTCTCAGAGCGCTACCCCACCCTCGACATGGTGTCATTCGGTCCGACTCTGCGATTTGTTCACACACCCGAGGAAAGAATCCACATACCGACCGTTGACATGGTTTGGAGGCATTTGCTCGATGTTTTGAAGAATATTCCAAGTAAATAAGGACAAAAAATGAAGAATAACCAGCTTTTTTGCACATTTATCAAAAAAAAGTGCGAAAAAGTTTGGTTATTCAAAAAAAAAGCAGTACCTTTGCACCGCATTTGAGAGAAAGTGCTGCGGTAGAGGCAACGAAACCGGTTAATTTATTGGAAGTTTGGGTGAGTGGCTGAAACCAGCAGTTTGCTAAACTGCCGTGCGGGT
>CAMBOI010000018.1 GCA_945869265.1 uncultured Prevotella sp.
CTCTGCTTCGGCGAGAAATTATGATTCCACTTGATATCACCTCGACGGAAGCCGACTGCCATAGAGATGACAGAGAGCGAGGAGATACTTAAAGCCCTTCCTATACGGTATCCGTCATACCATTGTTCCATCTCTTTGATGTCCATACAATATGATTGACATAGCTTCATAACCTCATCGTGGGTAAATCCAAGAGCGTTGGCCATTCTGCCCGGAGTAATCATGGAATATTCACGGAAGTTGTTCAATGCCGACTCTGTATTATACTTCTTTATTGGCAGAATACCTGTGAGGTATGCTCCGGCAAAAACTTCATCAGACTCCTGTGTCTTGAACAAACGACGGAGCAGCATAACATACTCGTCAAGGATTGTTGGAGCCACACCAGACGCATCTCCTTTCATCTTCCGCCTGTCGGGAAACTCACGGCAAATTGCATCCCACCCGTCAATAATGAAGAAGAACTTTTCGCCAGTGGCTTCACGGATGGCAGATAGGGTATCCATAAGGTCGGAGTTATCCCTATATCTCACATCGGGGAATATATCCTTCAATTCTTCTATGATTTTCTCCTGTATCACCCTCACTATCTTATCTCCAAGTTCTGGTCTGGCAGTGAAAGATGTCACATCAAGATAAATCACACTGTATTTATTTAGGAATTTCTCGAACGACTTATCCTTCTAATAATTTGTCTGTCATCCAAACTTTCAGAACATTGTTTTCTTTCATTTACGACAAATTAAAACAAAAGGGACTTATGACTGAGGGCTGCCTTAAGTTATGACCGCTACTTTCTCAACATGCCCAACCAATTGTTACTATATTAGTCCTATTATGACTGTTGTCGCATGTAGTGAATAGAGTGAATTGATTATTTCACTCTGGCTATTCAGAATTTATCATGAAGCTTAGTATAAAAGTTATGTGAAGCCTATGTTTGAGTTATGTTCCGCACTGCGGTATGTATATTCCGCAGTGGTGAATGTACGTTCCGCAGTGGTGAACGTACATTCCGCAGTGCGGAACATAGATTAGATACCTGTTCTGATATAATTATAATAGCTTTAGTGAGAACTTTATGATAGCTATAGTAAGAACTTTATAATAACTGTCGTCACACATTCACTACCACTATACACATCTCGTAACATTGCACACTCCACTTTGTGCGCTATCGGAGGAAGTCCATTGGGACAAATCTGTATGTTCTCTCTTTTCACAACATTAGAAATATCATAATAAAGATTCCAACTAAGCAGTATACTTTTACATAATTATAAAAACAGTATCTTTTATTCCTTTTATGAGAATAATGGTTAATTTCTTGCATATCTCAAAAAAAAGTAGTATCTTTGCAGCGGTTTTAAAATTGTATTATTAATCATTGACGAAGCCAATCACCCAATAATGGAATTATGAAGTTTGGAATAATTACACATTATGACGTTCACAACCATGGTGCAATTCTTCAGATGAATGCATTGAAAAAGGTTTTAGAGCAGAGATTCAATATCGCTGCTGATATTCTTCAATACACAAAAAACTATGATTTTATGGGATGTGACAAAAAATATAAATATGAGTTTTCCATAAAAAGCATTAAACAATATATATATTACTTGCGCTCTCGAGGAGTACGGCTATTCCTATTCAATGTCAAGAAAAAAATCATCTTTGAAAGATTTAAGAAGGACGAAAAGTTGACTGGCGATTTTTATAGTAAAAGCAAAACATTGGACGGTATTGTAATTGGTAGTGATGAAGTCTTTGCACTACACACAGGGCCTACTCCTGCATTATTTGGATACGCTCTACCTTCGGACAAAGTATTCTCCTATGCTGGGAGTTTTGGACCCACAACACTTGAAGAAATCAACTCTCTCCATTGTACTGAATTTGTAAGGGGTGGATTGTCAGGACTAAAAGGCATGGGAATGAGAGATTTAAACTCCATCCATATTTCAGAAACACTTACTGGCAGAAAAGCCTTGCTGACTGTTGACCCCGTAATATTATACGGATATGAAAAGGAGTTGTCGAGATGTAAACCCATAAATAAAAAATACGTTCTTGTTTATGCCTACGAAACAAGGATGAACAATAAAGAAGAATATCAACATATAATAGATTTTGCCCATAAAAAAGGGCTAAAGGTTGTATGCCCCGGCTTCTATCACAAATGGGCTGACAAAAATGTAAATGTTAGTCCAACAGAACTTTTACGTTGGTTTAAATATTCAGAATACGTTATTACCGATACATTTCATGGAGCAGTATTGTCAATGATAACCGGCCGTGAAATGGCAGTGAAAATTCGGGATAATGCCAACAAGCTGAAAAATCTGCTCTCGGAGTACAACCTTGAGCATCGTGTTATTGATGACAATTGGAATCTATCGGAAGTTTTTTCGGCTAAATTGGATATAACAAAAATTAATAATGAAATTGCCGCAAGAAAAAAAACATCCATGGAATATCTCAAATCAATGATAGAACTATAATATTTTTATACATGAATATTGATTCAAATACAAACCTACGCCCATGTACAAGCTGCCAAATGTGCGCTGCAGTATGTCCCAAGAATGCCATTTCAATTTCTTTGGATAATTATGGTTTTTATCGTCCAATTGTAAATTACTACAAATGTATAGACTGTGGTATATGTACAAAATATTGCTACAAATTTGACAAGGACATTGCAAGTTTCGACATCCACGAAATAAAACAATCGAAATTGTATGCTGCAAATGTTAAAGACATGGACATACTTTCCCATACCACTTCGGGCGGAGTTGCAGATGTTCTGTCTCATTATCTATATTATGCTGGATATAAATGTATAGGAGTAATCTATGACTCTGAAAGTGACATTGCAAAAAGCATTGTTGCAAACGATGAATATGACTTGGAATCATTCAGAGGGTCAAAATACATCCAATCATACACGTTAAATGCACTTAAGGATTTAATAAATGGCTGCAAAAACGAAAAATATGCAATCTTTGGTACTCCATGCCACATTTATGCTATCCATAAGTATCTCGAAAGATATAATATACGAGATAATCATATTCTTATTGATTTGTATTGCCACGGTTGCCCTTCTATGAATCTATGGAAGAAATACTTGTCAGGATTACATTCGAACAATTGTCTGAACGAAGAAACGTTATATTCAGTAAACTTCCGCTCAAAAAGTCACGGATGGGGAAGATATGCTATTGAATTTTCCAACAATAACAAATCAAAATTTGTCAGCGGAAAAACCAATGATGAATTTTTCAATTTATTTTTCTCAGACATGTTATTGAATAAAGCATGCCATGACTGCAAATTAAGAGATACCCTAAGATATACCGACTTCAGGCTAGGCGATTTTTGGGGAAGGGAGTATATATTTAATCATAACGGTGTTTCAGCTGTCAGCATAGTAACAAAAAATGCAGAGAAGGTATTTAAACAAATCGAAAACAAACTTGTATTTGAAGAAAAAAGCTATGAGAGCTTTTTAAATTGGCAAAGTCTAGGCAAAGGAATTCATCCAAATCCAAGAACAAGACACATTCTTCTTAATATGTTAAAAACAAATGATACAACAATAAAAGAATGCCAAATGGAATATATGAAATCGTTGAGTGCAGTAGGTGTGGTAAAAAAAAGCGCAAAGAATGTTTTACAACATCTACCAAATAGTATTATATCCTTTATTAAATATATATATTACAAAGTGTAACCATAAATATTATCTTAGAAGACGTCTATAAATACGTCGTCTTATACACACCGGCATCACTCTTACAAAAAAACGGCTTGCTATATTTCTTATGGTTTCAAATATCGTAAGATAACCAATCTTGTGCAACTCAATCTGAAATTTCACTTCAGTAATGGCATATTTTAATCCTCCACGTCTTATATATATATCATGCGAAAGACGAAAATACAACAAAGACTCCTGGATATTATAGAATACCATACCCATTTTGAGCATTTTTACCCAAAGATAATAATCCTCCAACAACATGCAGGTCTGATACCCGCCTGCCTTCAAAACCGAACTTTTTCGGAACATCACTGTCGGGTGGTTCATCGGATTGCGTTTTTTACTAAACTCATATAGTTCCTTACTATTTTCAGGAACCCTTCTTACGGAAACGACATTCTCCTTAGTTTCATAAAATTCATCAATCCATGAACCTAAAACATCTACTTCAGGATGAGTTTCCATATATTTAACTTGAACCTCAAATCTATTCGGCTTGCAAATATCATCAGAATCCATGCGTGCAACAATATCGTTAGTACAATAATTAAGTCCAATACTTAATGCATAACCTAAACCATAGTTTTCATTTAGTTTGACTATTTTTACAATACTATATTTATTTACATATCCATCTATTACAGAATACAATTCTTCTGTTAATATCCCATCCTCTACGATAACAATCTCGCTTGGACTGAATGTCTGATTAAATATACTTTCAAGAGAATCACGCAAATAAACGGGATTTTCTTTTTTATATATTGACATAAGAACCGATATCTCCATACTAATTACAATAAATTATTCTATATTGATTACGTATCGTATTAATGTTAAATCTCTCAAGAATCTTTTCTCTATCAACAAAAATTCCGATTGTATCCCTCACTTTATTTACAAAATCATCTCTATCTCCATAAATAAAAACTGAGTAGCCTTCAATTCCCTCCAAATAGTCAGCAACTCTAACCTTATCAGAGATAACTGCAGGTGTACCATGCAACATAGATTCTATCGTTACATAAGAAAAGGCCTCATATGATGATGGAACGACCAATAGAGATGCTTCTGCATATAATTTCGATAATTCATTGTCAGTAATATTAACATGTTGAATGATGTCTGATCTTTTTTTCATTATATTACCATATCCGACACAATGAATCTCATAAAGTCCTTCTGGCAGACAATATAAATAATCAAATCCTTTTACTGAATCATTTATTCTACCAACAAACAAAATCATCCTTGCATTTTTCTTAGCAATTTTAACATTTTTAAATTCCACACAGTGTGGTATCTTGTATATAGATTTTGAAAACGAGGAAAAGAAATGATAATCTTCATTATTTATGCACACTACTTTATCAACGAATAGCTCAATGATTTTTTTCAGGAAAACCATGAAAAAAAACTTTCCCCGAAAAGGATGTCTTAACATTGCAAAAGGATGCCAATGAGCTGTATATACTATGTGCTTTTTATAAAATGCAGCTATAATCAATGCTTGCACCGTACCCATATCTGTATAACCATTCACATGAACTATATCTGCATTTTTTATAGCTTTAGCTAAAGCTGGTATTTTATAATAATAATGGAACAAGAACGATTTTATTGTAGGATAGTTCTCTATCGCTAATGGTTGCAATTCCGTATCATTGCAAAACATTTTAAATAACGTCTCACAATAACGAATCGTACCATTAGTCCCTGAAAAAGGTGCTTTCCTAATAAATAATATTTTTCTCATAATTTATTCTTTATCAAAAAAACATGCCATTCAGGTCGGCAATAATCATATAGACTCTTAACAAAGAGCACATATCGTTTATAGCCAATAACATTATACAAAAAACGGAACAAGCATGCGATATAAGCCCTTTTTTTTGTAAGTGATGGTAAATTATTTTTTGAAAAATTATCTATATTCTCTTTACAAATCATTCCTCTTTTATTTATCATATCGTAAAATGAGCCCCTTTTTGTTGAGAAAGGATTATCAATAACACCATATTGCTTTATATATCCATGGTATAAGCGTCTATGAAATCTATCAATCTTATCGCCGTTGTCAAAATTTTCATATGAATATTTTTCCTTTAAGAAGTAATTAAACACTTCTCTTTTTTCTACTAAAACATCCTTATATTTGTTTATAGCCAACATCATATCAGGATAATCAGATAGATTTCCTATTCTTTTTCTATTAATTATTCCATTAATCAATTTTGAATAATCATAACCTGCAAAATGAAAAAAAATCAAAGGATCTTCTCCTTTTGCAATGGGTTCATCTCTGTATTTTACATATATCTTGGCTCCCTTTTCAAAAATTTCCCTCTCAAAATAATTCCATGGTGCTACATTCATCCCTAAGTGAGAAAATACATACAAATGGTTACTACCGAGTATTGCTGGCATCCAATCCATCCACTTTTGATCAGTAAAATTGCCCATACTTCTGTCAGCAAAACAATTATCAATTAACCTTACCCTCCACCATTCAACTATACTTTTTATTAATTTTGAGTTTTTAACCGCACAAAATCCAAGGTTAAAGATGCCATTTACATTCATTGCCCATTCTGGATGCTCACCATTATATGATTCATGGATACCACAAACTTGAGGCGTTAAAGCCATATCATATTTGTCCAGAATATCAAATACGGGTTTCATACAGGAGAAAACAAATACATCTGGGTCTAAATAAACTATTTTTTCATATTTACAAGAAATAAAATATTGGAAACATGCAGGTTTGATTGAAGTACAAAATTCTGTTATATCATATTTAAATGACATCTCAGTCCACTCAGACTCATTATACATAAGTAAATGCTTAGCAAATAGTATTCCATCTATTTGCTGTATATCTGCTTTATTGGTTTCATCGGCTACAAATATAAAAAAGTCTACATCATTATGATGCTTTTTCACCGACTCGCCAAGTATTTGTGCAAGCCCAATGTAGTTCTTTGCTACAATAGTAAATATCACGTTCTTTTTCATACAATTCATAATATTGATGCAAAGATACAATAAATATCTAAATAAAACAAATGAAAACCATAAATAATAAACATTAACCTTTATTTTTTTTCTGTCCGAGGCTTTTTTTATGTATTCCGTCAATTATTCCAGATAACATTGCAAACAACCTTTTAGTTCGGTTTTTCTTTTCAAACAGGACAGACTTCATTATAATAGCTGAAAAAGATAACAATTCATAGGCAATTTCTTTCATTCGATATGTAATTAGTAACATTGTCAAATTTCGGAATATACCATATATCCTATCAGGGTTATATACCACATAATACATTGTCTTATTTAGCATTCTAAATAATTGTTTCTCTCCATATCTCTGAATCAACTTACCTGTTCTGCAAATATAACATTTATATCCGAAGGTCCTTGCCCTAATACAAACTTCAATATCAACGGAATCTATGAAAAAAGAAGTTTCAAAACCTCCTATTTCCATTAATAAGCTAATTGGAAAGATAGTACCAGAAGTAATAACCCATTTATATTCAGAAAAGATCTCTTTAGATATTTTTTTTTCTAAAAAAGTTTGATATGCCCCTATAATACATAATTTGTCTTTATTCTTATTAATTGCTGTTTTTTTGTAATTATCGAAATTCTCAAAAACAGAGTCCTGATCCATTGTTAATAGATAATCATAACCATTCTTTATTGCATAAGACAATGCATAATTCAGTGCAGTTGGTATGCCTTGATTCATACCATTTCCTACAAATATTATTTTACCCAATGAGGCTATATAATTCTTTAATTCATCTGTCAATACAGAATTTTGCCATATCATTAACAAATCCACATTTTCCACGAATGAACAAATATTCCTTACCAACAAATCCTTGTTTGGGTTATATACAACTATTATTGACAAAAAAGAATTCATATCATATACTACTAATTATTAAACAATCCTCTTGCATTATTATTGCAAATCAAATATACCTGCACTTTATTCATTATAGCACTTAACGAAAAGACTACGATTAGCGCAAGCATAAAGCCTGTAATACCCCATAACCCTCCTAAAAACAATGACAAAGGCCAATATATAACTGCCTGAATTAATGACACTATTGTTAGTAGTTTAATCTTACCAAAGCCACATAAAATATTTGAATAACATGTACCTACTATTAACATAAAAATATAAAAAGCCATAAGAATTGAAATATTTAATGGTATAAACACCTTTTGCCCTATCCATAAATCATATGCCAAAGAAGATATCGATAGCATGAACAACAATAAGATTAAGAAAAGAAACAATATACGATTCATTTTGCTTATTATTTTATTAATCCAAAGCATATCCTTTTTTACATAAGCATCTGTCACAGCACTCCATAACGGTGTTGAAATTAAAGTAAACAATATATTTGTCAAACCAAAATATTTATTTGCAATCTGATAGGGAGTGACTAACATCGGAGAAAACATCCTAGATATTAAGATATTCGACGAAGTAAACAATATTAATCCTGATAATTGCATTAAAAAGAAATTAGTTCCAATACCAAACAAAGGCTTTAATTCTTTTATATCAATAGCACTCAATTTGGGTTTAAGCATTGGGTATCTTTTAAAGGTAATAGGCCAAGCAACTATATATGAAATCAAAGGTGAGCATGTATATACAATAGCTATATATAGCAAGCATCCTTTTTCAATCCATATTAAAAACCAAATGCCCAATACTGCTATGGTTTGACCTAATGCAGAAACCAGATTATTTATGGCAGGTAATTGAAGAGATAGATAAATACAACCAATCGTTTTTAATACAAAGGTTACACCAACAAATAATAAGGATATATATATGACATTATATAAATTACTAACAATATTCATATCTACGTTTAATAATGAATATAAATCGATTTGACTTATCACAATAATTAGGAATAGTACAATCGGTATGATTATTACACTTAATACTACAATGGTCGTGCTAACTAAATGTTCAGCGCGCGCCCAATCACCAACCGCTATAGCTTCAGACAATCGATTTCTCAGACCATTTCCTAATCCCATATCAAACATATCTATCCAGACCAACGTACCATATATAATCAACCATACACCATATTCATATTGAGAAAGACAATGTAATGACATCGATACAACGAGTAATTGCATACAACAACTCCATAACTTTATTACAAAAGAACCGACAATATTCTTTTTTAATTTAACTGTACGTGTATCGCCATTATTTATAGCATTCGATATTTTTCTAAATAATTTATTCATCTTACTGAATTTGAAGAAGTCCATTGTAAAACACTAAAATCGCAAAAAGAATGGCACCGATTCCAAACACTATTAATTTGGAATAATACCATGGATGAATAGTATAATAAATCAGCGGGTATAGTATTATTTCTACAATACCAAATAATCCATTTATTCTAAATGACAAAACAGGCAAAGAAGAAAAAGCAGAAAAAGCAAAAAGTGAAAAAGCTTCCAACTTAAGCAAAATAGGTAAACATGAACACCTTTGTGAAATAATATCGTAAAAATACATTATATAGAAAAAAATAAATATTTTAGCCAAATAAACGAGATTATATACATTTACGACATCAAGGAGTCCTTGTTCCTTGAGGGCTTGATAAGCATCTACTTTATCCGAAATATATGGAATGTAGATGAACGAAAAACCTATCCCTATATAGTGTAGCAAATATCCTAATGGCAATAATAAACACCAATAATATTTGTTCTTTTTACTCATTGTTTTGTTGTCAAAACAAAGCAATATCGACATTAACAAAGATGAATAATGAAACAATGAGGCAAATAATATAAAAACCAATGTTAAACTCTTATTACCTTTTGAAAGGGGAATAAGGGACAATAACAAAAAAGCAGAAGCGACGCCAGCCCTAATTTGTGTAAATTCATGAACCACATAGTATGTGAAAATATAAATACATACTGACAAAAATGGCAATGGTGATAATTTCTTTATTGAATAAAATTTTATAGTTGTACCCAAAAGCGCATATAATAAGAAAAGGTATCTGTAATTATGAAAATAATTATATATAAATTCAGAAATCACTCTAAACGAATATTCAACAGTCAAAACGGATCTAGGATTGTCAAAGTTATAATAATAAATCTCATATGCTATTGAATCGTTATCCATCCCTAATGGTCGAAATGTTGCCAATATAATCAAAAGGAAACACAATAATCCCCAAATCCACCATTTAAAATTGGAGAGTTTCTCTTCGAAGAAAGCCACCAATGCACATAGTAATGATATTGTTATTATCGAGCAAAAGAACATTTATTTATGCACCAATGAAAATAATACTAACAAAACCAAAGCCAATACACACATCCCCGCCACAAACAGCATTCTCTTCGGCCCTGCGGGCTTGATGGGCACAGCGGCACCTTGCACGAGGGTGAAGGCCGGAGTGCGCTCCTGCACCTTAGCCTTGGCTATCTGGTACTGAGCCATGAGAGTGGTATAGGTGTTATACTTTAGCTGCATGTCGTTTTCCAAGTCTGTTTGCTTGGCACGATAGCTCTCAAGCACCATTTCCATGTTTGAATCTGCATAACTGCCATACAATCGACGAGCTTTTTCGTAGTCGGCTTTCGCCTCGTCAACAAGATTCTTATAATGTTTTTCGTCAATGCGGGCCTTGTTGGTACGATAGTTGGTTATGAATGTCTGAAGGCGTTCTTTTACTGAATCTGCCACTGTTTTGCATATAAGAGGGTCTTGAGCCTCAACTGATATTGATATTACTGCCGTTTTCTTATCAACACTTATTGACACTTTATCTCTGATGATTTTGCATATATCATCCTGTTTTTTGGAAAGGACATAAGGATTAAGTTTGTTATCTTTATTGGCAACAGGTTCATTATCTTTGGGCAGGAGTTTTTTCACCCATGATATGACATATTGCCAAAACGGGCGTTTTTGGTGTTTCAACAAGTAATCGTAGTAACTGCAAGCAATCTCGCCATCCTTACTCTTTACCATGATATCAAATAGTCCAACAACGAAACCGTTGTCTTCCATCAGGTCGGGATACAACATGGGATTAATGGCATCTGTTGTCTCCATTGAACCTAAATCTAATCCGAATGAGGATGCAAGGGAACCTAATGTACCTCCTAAGCCTGATGTTCCACCGATTTCAGGCGCAAGACTCAGAGTTGACTGATAATACCTTGGCAGGCACAATATAAAGGCACAAGACAGCACAAAGACTATCGGTAGTACTTTGATGAAAAGTCTGCGCCTCTCGTATATCTTCTTGAAGACAACCCTAAGGTCGATCACTTCCAATTCTTTCTTTTCTTCCATTTCCTTACACTATTATTTCAACAAGTTGACAAGGGTTGCTATCATCGTGGCAATGGATGCTGTTCCTGAGGCGAGAGCAACGACCTCCGTCGTGGTCATTCTGCTGTTGGCTGGCTTTGACGGCACCACTATCTCGCAACCAGGCTCGGGTTTCACCCCATTGCCTATTCTTGCCACTGTGCCGTTCATATATATAATATATGTGCGACTCTTCTTGGCACGACTGCCCCATCCGCCTGCTTGGTCAACATAGTAGGCTACATTCTTGCCCTTGCGGAAGGACACCGTATTGGGATACATAACATCACCACTGATCTTCACTGTATTGGTGTATTCAGGGATGGTTATCTTATCGCCCTCGCGAAGCACTATGTCATAATTGCCACCTGGCTCAGCTAATGCTTTGTCGAGGTTGATTCCCACATAATATGTATTTCCGACATCAAGCTTATTGATGTTAAGTGTGTCGGAGTCACCGGCCTTTGCCCTTGCCATCTTGAGAACTTGCTCCATACGGGCGCGCTCCTCTGGAGTGAGCTGGCGCTCAAGTCGCGCACCCTTGGCATAGGCTGTAGTGGTAAGTCCACCTGCCTGCTTGATTATCTCGCTGAGTCGTTGGGTCTTTTTCGCCAAAGTATATGTGCCGCCGAAGAGCACCTCGCCTTCTACTGTAACGTTCTTCTGGGCAGAGAATCCGGGACTGGTGCGCACATACACCTCGTCGTAAGGCTGCAAGGTGAAACCCGGTGTTCCGTCAATCACAAAACCGTCTTTCAATCTGAAGGAGAAGGTATTGGCAATAGTGTCAGATACGCTAATTGCCTGTTTATCAGTGATACGACGCGACACATCAACCTTCATCACAGAGGCGGCATCAGTCAGACCGCCAGCCTGGATGATAAGATCCTCCACAGTGGTATTATCGGCATAGGTGTAGGTTCCAGGATAGAGCACCTCGCCATGTATTGTCAGAGTCTGCTGCTCCAACAGGTCTTTCTTGCTTGGGATATACAATACGTCCTCGTTTTTCATAGGAATATCAGCCACCCTGCCACTAAGGATTCCCTCTATATCCACCTGAATCACCTCTAATGTGCGGTCGAACTTCATCCTGTGCATTACGGCATGCTGCACGAATGCATCCTCAGTTACTCCATCTGCATGTTCCAACAGACTTCTGACACCTGTGATGTCTCCACCAACCTGATACATTCCGGGACGGAACACTGCACCCTTTATCTCGACCATATTGGAATAGCGCGGGATAACGGAGTCAACAGATATTGAGTCCTCATCCTCTATCTTAAACGTATTTACATCAAACTCACCCACGTTGAATATTGAGTATTTGGAGCCGGCTTTCCTTATCACCTTTACCGATTTCTTGTATGCATCACCTGTGAATCCACCTGCATATTTCAGCACAGTTCCCACGCTCTCGCTCTTTTTCATCTCGTAGAACATCGGACGCTTCACCTTGCCTGCGACATTCACAAGGCAATCATAAGGACCGACTACAATCACGTCGTTGTCGGCAAGACGCACGTTGCCCGTGAGTTTGCCGTTAAGGATATAATCATATATGTCAACAGTCGTGACGAGTTTGTTGTTGCGATACACCTTAATATTGCGCAACGTACCTATATCATTTGTGCCTCCTGCCATATATAGTGCATGGAACACCGATGCGAAAGCCGAGAGGGTATATGTGCCAGGAGTCTTCACTTCACCCATCACGTTAACAATTATCGTCTTCGTCTGACCTACAGTGAGTCGGACTTTCGAACTGCTGTATCGGGCTCCCAATGTAGTCTTCAGCCGGGCATTGGCCTGGGCAACCGTAAGACCACTCACCTGCACTGGTCCGAATCCCTCTATCACGATTGTTCCATCGGGAGTGACAGTGGCCTCAACCGTCTTTTGCGAGGCTCCGTAGATATCAATATATACGGCATCACCAGGTCCTAAACGATAGTTTTGCGGAGTGGCGATGTTCATATTCGGCTCAAATGTCAGTTCCTTATTGTTGAAAATATCACGTCCGAACACCTTTCTCCCCTCTGGTTCCTTGGGTAACATCATCATCGACAAGGAGTCGGGAAAAAGAAACTGCATCTCCTCCTGCATTTGGATATAATTAGGATCAAGATCTGTATATTTGTCCTTTGCTTCTACATTAGTCAACTTATCCTTTTGCATTTGTCCCGACGGCTGTTCCTTGGTCTGTCCGTTGTTTTTGCGCAGACGATCGTTAGAAATCTGTTCGCCGGTGATATCCTTTACACCTAAGCCACCATTATTTGCCTGGCGTTCGTATTTCTGCTTTACGCGGCGAATCTGGTTGATATCCACACCCTTCTGCATAAGTTTGGTGACAATTTGTGCTTGCGACGTACCCTTTTGGTACTCGACAGCCACAAATTGCAACACTTGTTCGTCAGTCATCGATTGCGCAGAGACGTCGGCAATTCCAATGCATAAGAACACGATAATCGAGGCGATCAGCCTAATATTATATTTCATTTTATAAATCATAATTCGATAATCTACCTAATAAGATAACACCAGTTAACACGATTTATTGTGCAAAGATACTCATTTTTTGCTAAACATAGTTATGAAAACATGTTTTTTTCACATTTTCTGCCGATTTTCTTGCATATATGCTTATTAATGCTTATCTTTGCAGTCGAAATACGTTACCATGGGGTTGACTGGATTTGACAGCGGGCCGAAATGGTACGTAAGCATGCGGAGTCTCGTCGGCTACCTCCATAATCAGAGTGGACAAAAATTTAATTGGCGAAAACAACTACGCTCTCGCTGCCTAATCGAAGAACAGTAGATTACTGGCTTTATCCCGTCACAAGGTGATGGGACGAGACATCGCTCAACAGGATGTTGTTCCGAATCCGGTTGGTCAAGCGGTGCAGGAAAATCGGGAATAGTCTGCCGTAGCCTCGTGCGACAGATGAAACTTTAGAGGATAAGGTTGCAGTTGGTGGTCCTGGTCTTGCTGCAGCACGAAAACCAAAGTCAGGAATAAGCATGTAGAAAGCGTATGGTTTCCCTGTTTGGACGAGGGTTCGACTCCCTCCAGCTCCACCCTTATCCCCGACCATTATTGGTCGGGGTTTTCTATATACCCTTGATATTCCGGCACCAATGCACTCATCACCGAATCATAGCTCTGATGCATAACAGCCAGGATATTCTGAGGTCCCTGACCTATAGGATAAACTGGCTGATGGATGGTTAGCCTCAAAGGATGCCACTTTACGAAATGCCAATCACGCGTGCGAGGCATCACGTTGAATGAGCCGTTGATGGTTAGTGGCACCACTGGCAACTGGAGTTCGTCGGCCAACAGAAATGCTCCCTTCTTAAACTTGCCCATGTGGCCTGTAAAGGTGCGGGCTCCCTCGGGGAACACCACAAGGCTCGTACCGTCCTTCAAAGTCTCACGGGCATCATTGATAGTCTTCTTCACCTTACTCGGACTGCGCCTGTCAACAAATATCTGGTGTGACTTGGCACAGGCGTATCCAACAAACGGCATCTTGCGCAACTGGTGCTTCATCATCCACTTGAAGTTGCGGTTGAGATAACCATAAATCAGGAAAATGTCAAACATTCCCTGATGATTGGCTACAAAGACATACGAGTGCCCCTTCTCAAGATTCTCACGCCCCTCGACAGTCACTGTTAGAAGGAAAATCCTTGTCATCACCTTCGACCACCATCGTCCGGGATAATATCCCCACACATGACCATTGCCTATAGAGCAACCCAATCCTGTCACTGCCGCAGTAAATACTGTGGCAATGATAGCCACAGGCACTGCTATGCACAACTGATATAACCAATAAATATATTTCATAATTCTTACTCCTTAATTCTTCATTCTTCACTCTTCATTTTCAACTCAATCACCACAATCTCACCCGGAACGCCAAAGCGAAAAGGAATGAAACCGCCAATGCCAGTTGACACACTGAGTGCCCTGCTGCCGTCGAAGTAAACTCCACCCCATTCTTTATAAATAAATGACGCAGGCGACCAACTGCCAATCATAAACTGCATGGCATGTGTATGTCCACTCAAGGTGAGCTGAGCCTTGCTTTGGGGCAATATCTTACGACGCCAGCATGTTGGGTCGTGCTCTGCCATTATCACAAATGCACTGTCGGACACACCATACAGTGCCTTAGCGACATCACCTCGTTGAGGGAACTTCTTTCCGTCACCGTCATTATCGAGTCCAGCTATCACGATAGAATCGGCATCTCGCCTTATCACTTTGTGTTCATTAACAAGCAGTTGCCAACCCATCATTTTTTCCAATCGTCTTGTCTCCATCTCATTTGCAACCTTTGTTGTTGGCGAGGCGTCAATATAGTCGGCATAGTCGTGATTGCCTATCACCGAGAACACTCCATCCTTTGCCTTAATTCCACTAAGCACATCCACAAAAGGACGTATCTCCTGAGGTTCGCGGTTCTGCAAATCACCGGCAAACACTACCATATCTGCATTCTGGGCATTAATAGTATCCACAATCATTTGCAACAGGTGCTCCTTGCCACCGATATAGGAGCCAACATGAGCATCTGAAAATTGAACTATGCGATAGCCGTCGAACGCCTCGGGCAATTGTGCCGACTCAAAGGTCACTTTCCTCACTCTAATATCGTCGAATCCCCAAAACGAGCCATAGAACAATACATACCAATTGAGCACAACCATCACAACACCTACGAGGTTGCCATAATTTGCCCTACTGCGAAGCATCTTTCTTATCCCCCATCCTATGGAGGAGCAAATGGCAAAAAGACATTTTGGGGTGACGAAAAGTCCAACAAGGAATAGATATACATTGAGTAACCTGATGTCGGAAGGTGCAAATTGGCGGTCGAAAACGAATACCATTGTATAGGCAATCATTGCGATAGTGGGTAGCCACCACAGCAGTCGGCACATCAAAGCTCTCCTTCCCCTCATGCGTCTGAGAAAACGGCGGTCAATATAAATATCTGGCACCACTGCCATCAGTATCAGTAGAACTGCAATTTTCGTTATCATTTCAGTATTTATTAATTACTTATATATATAATAAGGTGTAAGAGCATCATCGGGCCACCCCCTCCAAGAATCGTCTCATCAGTTCCAGGGGCACACCCCTTCTCCTTGCATAGTCCTCAACTTGCTCGGCACTAATTCTTCCCAACATGAAATAACGTGCCTGTGGATGGGAGATCATCATGCCACTCACACTTGCATGAGGTTTCATGGCACCACTCTCAGTGAGCCTTATACCAACATCCGCAAAATGAAGTATGCTGTCGAGCAAGAAATTCATGCTTGTATCAGGCAATGACGGATAACCGACAGCAGGTCGGATGCCTTGAAACTTCTCTGCATGCATCTCCCTGATGGTGAGATTCTCGTCATGGGCATATCCCCAATAAGTTTTTCTCACCTCCTCGTGCATTTTCTCTGCGGCAGCTTCAGCTAACCTGTCGGCAAGCAGTTGCGCCATCATCTTCTTGTAGGCATCTCCGTCGAAGTCTTTCTCCAATCCGATATCTACTGTCGTACAGAAGATTCCCATACGGTCGGCTATGCCATGAGACATTGGTCGCAGAAAATCTGCCATACACAGATTTGGCTCTGTAGCATCTGGCAGATGTTGTTGTCGGAGCATTGGCAGACGTACCCCCTCGAATACGATGTCGTCACCATCACTGTTGGCCTCGCCCAAGGCAAAGAGTGCATATGCCCGATAATTATCTTCGAGCGTGTCGAGCATCCTCATGGCTTCCTCCTTAATCTCCATCTGTTGGGCAGGAGTCTTCAATTGCCAAGCATGATAGAAATATGACCAGTTGATATAGTCGCGCAACTGGGAGATATCGTATGTCAGTTTGTGACGTTCCATCATTCCCTGAATCTTATAGCTTCACCCCTTAATGATTCATCTACCCGTCCGTCGGCATACACCATTCGTCCGTTACACCATGTGCGCTCTACACGCCAATTGAACGTAGAGCCCTCCATCGGACTCCATCCACACTTGCTCAACACACATTCGGAGGTGACTGTCCACGGGCTCTTAGGCCTAAGCATCACAAGGTCCGCCTTATAACCCTCGCGTATAAATCCTCTTCGAGAGACTTCAAAAATCCTCGCGGGATTATGGCACATCAATTCTACCACCCTTGTCAGCGAAAGCACTCCCTCGTCCACCAACGACAGCATAGCTGGCAGAGAAAACTGCACCATAGGCATTCCGGATGCCGCCTTAGCGCATCCTCCTTGCTTCTGTGCAAGCAGATGAGGAGCATGGTCAGTGCCAACAACCGAAATTCGCCCATCAGCCATAGCTCTCCGTATCTCATCACGGTCGGCCTGTGTCTTGATGGCAGGATTAACCTTAATTCTTGTGCCCAAAATAGGATAATCCTTGTCGGAAAAGAAGATATGGGCGCTTGTTACCTCGGCTGTAATCAACGGGTCGTTAGGCGAAAAGAGGGTAAGTTCACGTGCGGTAGAGACATGAGCTACATGTAGCCTTGCTCCACATTTGCGCGCAAGTTGCACAGCCAGAGACGTACTTAACCAGCAAGCCTCCTCGCTCCTTATTTCGGGATGGTGCACTACATCTGGGTCATCACCATATTTTTCCTTTGCAGCCTGCATATTCGCATTTATCACAGCCGTATCCTCACAATGAGCCATCACTGGCAATCCAGGAATGCTGAACACCCGTTCAAGCGCTTCCTTACGGTCAACCAGCATGTTGCCTGTGGAAGAGCCCATAAAGAGCTTTATTCCCGGCACAGCATTGCGGTCGATGACATTCAGCGTTTCAGCGTTGTCATTGGTAGCACCTATGAAGAAAGCATAATTTACGACACTCTCCTTAGCACCACGATTCATCTTGTCGCGCCATGCCTCAATGGTAGTTGTCTGCGGCACAGTGTTGGGCATGTCGAAATACGATGTCACACCTCCTGCGGCAGCCGCCATACTCTCGGTTGCGATGTCAGCCTTGTCTGTCATTCCTGGTTCGCGGAAATGCACATGGTCGTCAATAACCCCGGGAAAAACATAACAACCCGTGGCGTCAGTCACTTCATCAACTGACTCCACGGGCATCTTGTCCTCTTCGCAAATTTTCTTAATAATATCATCCTCTATCAGCAATGAGGCTTGCGTGATGTAACCCTCATTGACTATCGAGGCATTCTTTATCAATACTCTCATTTTTTCTGTGGTTCGTCAAGTCCCTGCATTTTCGCCATATTCTCAGATGCCACTTGATAGTATTCTTTCACGTAGGGATCATTCTTAAACTTTTCAGTAGCCTTGCTCATTATATCCTCAATCTGGGGCGTTAACACCGGGACATTAAATCCGCTTGTTATCATCATGAATACTCCAGGACCAAGGACATTGTCGAAGTTTTCCACAATAAACGATGTCACCAACTTGTCTTCCTCGGCTGCAATCTTCTCAGCCTCGGCATTGAGATGTTCGTTGATAGTCAATTCATCCACCCCCTCAAGCATCATCTGGCTCTGCTTGTGCGACAATTCGCTCATTCTGTTATCGAGCTGTTTGTGCTTGTCGATAAACTTATATAATTTATCGTTGAGTGGTGTACCACCCACACTCTGTGCGGCATTGTCGAGCTTAATCACGATTTCTCCCTCCTCAAGAACTACCGGCATAATGCTTTGGTCGTCCATAAAGAGATTTGCCATCCTGACAGTGTCGAGAATGCCGTTGAAATGGAACTGTCCGTGAACAATGTCACACGAATCAATACTCTTCAGCTCGTTGTTTTTTACAGCTTTGAGATACAATTTGCTACCGTCGAGCGAAGATATCGACGACGAACCCTGTACGTTGTACGAATTGGCACATGAGGCCATTAATGCCATTGTGGCGAATGCAAGTAAAATCTTGTGCATATATAGAACTTAACTACTTTAATCCTTTAATATTTTAATTCTTCAATATTTCCTTGGAAATCCTGTGGCTGGTATATAATTGGAGCATAGCTGCCACCAACAGTACGACAACCCAGTTGTTGTGTACATATTTTATATATGTGACGGCATCCAGTCGGAACAGATTGTCCATATTGGCAAACATCATCACGGCAGCCAGCAGGAGGCACACATCGCTGATGATTACCATACGTCGAAGTCTCTTTATTGCGACATTGGAGCCTTCATATTTCTGTTTGAGCTGCATCAGCACATACCCCACAGTACCCATGCCAAACACATATGGTGCCCATGGTTGGGCGAAGATGTTAGCTCCACTACCTATCACCATCATCACTGCCCCAAAGAGCAATATGGTGTTTTCTATTTTATTTAACTGTCTCATTGCTTGTCGTATCTATTTCTGCACCGCCTTCGTTGAACACGAATATGTCCTCGTCGGCATGCTTCATAAAGTATCTCTCCCTAGCTATTTCCTCAATAGCCTTGGGGTCGCGGTCAAGCCTGTCCATCTTCTGTCTGTCAATCTCGTAGAGTTTGCGATATTTGGCAATCTCAGCATCGAGCTCACTTATGCGAACTTTATTCTGCATATGACTCAGTATGCTGTTCTCTCCAACAAATCCCACAAGCACCACACCAGCCATTATGACCAAAGCGTACTTAAGAAACCTTGAGCGCCCAACAGCAGCTAATAACGTTTTCAGACCTTTCATACTTGTTTTTATTTCATTCAATGATGCAAAGGTAACACTTTTCAGTCATATTTCAACTAAAACACCCTATGTTTTTATATTTTTTTCGGCAATGATAGAAAAAATAACATTCATTTTGCTATTTTTTACTCAACTTTGATTACCTTTGCACTCAAATACAAGTTTATCGTTATGGAAGAATACATAGTTTCAGCACGAAAGTACCGACCATCGAATTTCGATTCAGTGGTTGGTCAGTCGGCTCTCACGACAACACTCAAGAATGCCGTCAAGAGCGGAAAATTGGCTCATGCCTACCTATTCTGCGGTCCGCGTGGAGTGGGCAAGACTACATGTGCGCGCATTTTTGCCAAAGCAATCAACTGCCAGCACCCTACAGCCGACGGTGAGGCATGCAACGAGTGCGAGAGTTGTCAGTCGTTCAACGAGCAACGCTCTCTCAACATTTTTGAGCTAGACGCAGCGAGCAACAACTCCGTAGAGCATATAAAGAAGATAATGGAGCAAACTCGCATTCCGCCGCAGCTCGGACGTTACAAGGTGTTTATCATCGACGAGGTGCACATGCTTTCAACGGCAGCCTTCAATGCTTTCCTCAAAACTCTTGAGGAACCACCTTCTTATGTTATCTTCATTCTCGCCACTACCGAGAAACAGAAAATTCTCCCTACAATTCTCTCACGATGTCAGATTTATGACTTCGAGCGCATGACTGTTGCCAACACCATAGCCCATCTAAAGAGCGTGGCTGACAAAGAGGGTATCAAGTATGAGGAAGAGGCCTTGTCTGTCATTGCCGAGAAGGCTGACGGAGGTATGCGCGACGCACTCTCAATATTTGATCAGGCTACAAGTTTCTGCCAAGGCAATATCACTTACGAAAAAGTAATAGAAGACCTTAACGTGCTTGATGCCGACAACTATTTCCGCATCGTCGATCTTAGTCTGCAGAATAAGGTAAGCGACATTATGCTACTGCTCAATGGCATCATATCAAAAGGTTTTGACCCCGGGCAGTGCATAGGAGGACTTGCACGCCACATTCGCAATGTTCTTATGGCAAAAGACCCCTCCACCCTGCCTCTGCTCGAAACAAGTGAGGGCACTCGTCAGAAATACCAACAGCAAGCTATCCAGGCTCCAACTACATTCCTATATCAGGCTCTAAGACTGCTTAATCAGTGCGACATCAACTACCGCAACAGTGGCAATAAGAGACTGCTCGTGGAACTCACACTCATCGAGATAGCACAAATAACACAGGCTGACGACAGTATGCCAAGCGCGGGGCGCAAGCCCCGACGACTAAAATCCCTGTTCCACATGATCATCAGGCAGTCACGACCCATAACAGCGGCTCCGCAGGTGGCCCCGGTCGTGAAGCCTGTTGAACAACCTGTTACTCCCACGACTAAATACAACCCCAACAACCGTCCTGTCCTTAAAACAGACACAGGAACGGAGATTGGGCTCTCATGGAAGACTATCCGCGAGCAAGCACATCGCAAGAAAAACAAGATATCGCTTGTTCCTGGAATGCTTGCGCCTACTGACCCAAACATCAAGAATATCGCCACCGACAACGAATTTACGCAGCGAGATGTTGAATTTCAGTGGATGTCGATGTGCAATCGTATGCCGCAACAATTTAGCGGCATTGCGTCGAGGATGAAGAACATGAATCCCACAATCACCGATTTCCCACATATTGAGGTGACGGTGGAAAATCAGATTCAACTCGACCAGATAACACCCATCAAGGGTAGCATAGTGAAGACTCTCAAACTGTATCTCCAGAACGAGAACATCACTCTTGACCTACACCTTAACGAGAAACAAGACACTGTGAAGATATTAACTCGTCGCGAGCAATATGAAATGCTCACAAAAGAGAATGAGGCCGTGGCGAAGCTTGGCACTCTGCTCGACCTTGAATTGGCATAAATAAAAAGGGAATCGACTCTCCCGAGCGGATTCCCTGTAGATAGGAAAATGATAAATATAGTTTAAAATTACTAGTTGTCGCTGCAAAGGTACTCATTTTTTCTTAACCTGCAAGTCTTTGGAACAAAAAAATGCTTGATATTTATTTTTTTTTTGATTTATCTCATTGTTCCTTTCGGAAATTAACACTTATTCACAGGCGTAAATGTCACTTAGGTGCGTTTTTTGCAGTTTAATCACAAATCACGATTCCAATTCTAAAAAAACCTTTCATAAATTACACTGATAAAAAAACATCCGAGCGCTTTCACAGCGACCGGACGATAAACCAAAACTTTATATTTTTAACTAATGAAAATACATATATTTGACGAATAAAATCCACAGAAGGTTTAAGCAAATGGGCAATATTTAGTTAACAAATTCTAAAAATTGATATTCTATATAGCGATTTTCTCGATTTTTATTGTTAACTTTGCAGCGCGAAACTCGGCCAGGGCCACACATCAATGGCTCGTAAAACACAGGGTAACAATAAATACATTATTATATATTATGAGAAAAAGAAGCATTAAGGCAATGCTATTTGCACTGCTGTCGATGCCCAGTGTTGTATATGGCCAGACGCTCATGACGCTCGACCAACTATACGCATTGGCTGACGAGCAGAGCCAAAGCATCAAGACATTCAAGACTGCCATCGAAACTTCGAAATTGGGAGTGGAAGCTGCCAAGGCGCAGAGACTTCCCGACATCGGAGCATCGCTCAGTGTGGGATACCTAGGCGACGGAGTGCTTGGAGACCGTGATTTCACGGGATGGCAGCACATCGACAATCCGCATTTTATGAACAACTTCGCCCTCAGGGCACAGCAGGTTATATATGCCGGCGGTGCTATTGAGAGCGGTGTGTCGCTGGCAGAACTTGCACTCCGGCTTGCGGAACTCGACTACACCAAAAACCGACAGGAAATCAGATTCCTTATCACATCCCACTATCTCGACTTATGCCGACTGCAAAACCGCGAGCAGGTGGTGAAGAAGAATATCCAATTGACCGAAAGGGTGATTGGAAACATGGAGGCAAGGCGCAATCAAGGCACTGCCCTCAAAACCGACATCACAAGATATGAACTGCAATTGGAATCGCTGAAACTGCAACTTGCAAAACTTGTGGATGCACAGGCAATATTGAGCCACCAACTCGTAACCATGCTCCACATGCCATCAGGAACGGTGATTGCAGCCGACTATGCCTCATTGGAGAAAAACACCCAATTGCTTGCAGAAAAGGATTGGCAGGCCATAGCCGCAGCCAACAACGTGGCAATAAAGCAATCGGAAACGGCGATGAAAATAAACGAGAAGAAGGTAAAACTGGAGCGATCGGAACTGCTGCCCAAGGTGGCTGTAGTGGCTGAGGAACACTTCGATGGCCCTATCACCAACGAAGTGCCGGTGATCGACAAGAACATCAGTTTTTGGTTTGCGGGTATAGGGGTGAGCTACAACATCTCATCATTATTTAAGAACAACAAAAAACTGAAGCAAGCCAAGACTGCCCTCAGACAAAGTAAAGAACAGGTAGAATTGGCGCGCGAAGGAATCGACAATGCCATACAGGCAACATATACAGACTATCTCACTGCATTCAAGGAATTGGAAACTCAGCAAAAATCGGTGGAGCTTGCCGACCAATGCTACAACGTGACGGAAAAGAGATATAACAACGGATTGGCACTGCTCACCGACATGCTCGACGCATCCAACTCCAAACTGTCTGCCGACCTCGGTCTTGTTGATGCCGACATTAACATCATCTTCAACTATTTTAAACTAAAATATATATCACATACACTATGAAAAGAACAACAAAACGTATAGCCTACAACGTAATAATATTTGCCATGCTCTTTGCTGGCATAACTATCGTATGCTACAAATTCTTCCACTTCGGCAACGTGGAATATACAGACAATGCCACTGTTTGCCAGCATATCACCCCTATCAACACCCGAGTGTCGGGATTTATCCGCGAGATAAGATTCGAGGAATACCATGAGGTGAAGGCGGGAGATACGCTCGTGATTATCGAGGATGCAGAGTTTCAGCTGCGTGTTGCCCAAGCCGAAGCCGACCTTGCCAATGCCCTTGCCGGACACAAGGCTACAACTGCCAGTATTGCCACCACCGCCAATAATATAACGGTGAGCGACGCCTCTATCGACGAGGTAAAGGCACAGATGATCAACGCGCAACGCGAGGAGCAACGATTTGCCAAACTGCTAAAGGAGGAGGCAGTAACCCAACAGCAATACGACAATGTGCACACTGTATACTTGGCAGCAAAAGCCCGATATGAGCAGGCAAGCAGAGGCAAACAATCCACTGCTCTCGTGAAGAATGAGCAAACGGAGCGTCTCGGTCAAAACGAGGCTGTGATAAAGATGTGCGAAGCCAACGTAAGACTGGCTCGTCTCAACCTTTCATATTGTGCCATCATTGCCACTTGCGACGGAGTTACAGGACGCAAGGACATACATGTGGGACAAGAAGCATATCATCAAGAGCAGTTATCCTCAGAAGCTTTGGATAAAATACGGTGTGCAGGACAAACGCTGATAATGTCCTTTCATATATACATATTAGGCCCGACGATAACACATTGGTTACGTCGGGCTTTGTGTGTTTTTATACTGTCATTTGCCAAATTAACATGATTTTGAACCACAGAGATTAAGAGTGTTTGTATTATGAAAGAGAAAAAAGGGAAAACATTTGGTGGACTCAATAATTGTTAGTATCTTTGCAACGCTAAATACTTAAGTTAAATAATTATTTTCCAGAATGAACAAAACAAAAATGATTATGAATATTAAAGCTATATTAATCTCTGCATTACTCTGCCTGACAGCATCTGTGGCAAATGCACAGAACGGATCTTGGTCGGGCGAACTGAATATTCAAGGTATGAAACTGCCTTTGGTGTTTAACTTCACCGACAACGGTTGCACCATCGATTCTCCGTCACAAGGAGCAAAGGGAATAAAGGCTGAAAAAAGCATCACGCCCGAGGGTAAGCTGAAAGTGACAGTCGGAATGATTGGAGCAACCTTTGAGGGCACAATGGAAAAGCAAGCCATCATTGGCACATTCACTCAAAACGGTATGTCATTTCCGCTAACTCTCAAGCCTGGAGAGCAAAAGAATAATCGTCCGCAAACTCCAGTGCCGCCATTTCCATACACTACAGAAGAAGTGACATTCTCTAATGGAGACATAACGCTCAACGGTACACTTACTCTGCCCGAAGGATGGGATAAAAACACCAAGGTGGTGGTGATGGTTACAGGCAGCGGACAGCAAAACCGCGATGAGGAACTATTCGAGCATAAGCCATTTGCAGTGATAGCCGATGCATTGGCACGCAAAGGTATAGCCTCATTGAGATACGATGACAGAGGTTGGGGAAACAAGGAAATAACATTCACCAACTTCACCACAGATGACTTCAAGCAGGACGCCGCTGCAGGAATCGACTTCCTGCGCAGAAAATTCAAATCGGTTGGAGTAATCGGGCACAGCGAGGGCGGCACCATTGCACTTATGCTCGCCAGTGAAGGCAAGGCAGACTTTATTGTGACGTTGGCAGGAATGGCCATTTCAGGAAAACAGACATTAATGAATCAGAACTTGGCATCCCTGCGCTCTATTGGCATGCCGGAAGAAATGGTGAAAAAATACAGCGACGTGATAAGCGACATATTCGACAAAGTGGCGGCAGGACAAGACATTGACGAATATCTCAAAGGCGCTGAAAACATGGAGAACTTCAAGCCCATCATTGAGCAGGCCAAGAAACTGCTCACATCGCCATATATGCGCCATTTCATCACAATAGACATCCAGAGTTCACTCCCGAACATCAAGTGCCCCGTACTCGCGCTCAACGGCAAGAAGGACACACAGGTGGAATACAAACAAAATCTCGAAGTTTTAGAAAACGGACTCACCAACTGTAGTCACGAGACAATCGCATACGATGATCTCAACCATCTCTTCCAGCACTGCACTACCGGCTCAATAGTGGAATATCACCAAATCGAGGAGACCATATCACAAGAAGTGCTCGACAAAATTATTTCGTGGATAAAATAACGTTCTGCATTTCTTCTGGTAGATATTCCATCACCTTCTGGCGAATGGCATCGGGAATACCCCATCGGGCTTCGGCTATACTGCCCACAATTGCGCCAAGCGTGTCGGCATCGGCACCAAGTGAAACGGCTCGGCGCAAGGCATCCTCAAACGATGTGCTCTGATTTATAATCCAAAATGCCACAGGAACTGTGCCCTGGCATGTCTCGTCAAATTGGTTCTCTACATCAGCCTTGTTAATATTGACATCATAGCCGGAATACTCAATAGCGGCTGTGATGTCGCGCCCGTGGCGACACTCGAAGATGGCAAGAGCCGTAGCCTCAGCGCCAAGAATACCTTCAGGATGATTGTGCGTACATTCCGCCATCAGTCGTGCTTCGTGCAAAACATCCTCTGCAGTATCATAATGCCATGCCACAGGACTCACTCTCATTGCCGACCCATTGCCGAAACTGCCGTATGGTTTAGGCTCATCGCTCATCACCCACTGGCGGAATCTCCCGCCGTATCCTCCCATGGGCGAAGGATAACGGCGGCACCATTCGTGTATGCTCTCGCCATAATCACAGCCCTTGGCAATGGCATCCGCCACTGCTATTGTACACACGGTATCATCCGTAAAACTGTTCTTCTCAGAGAACATCTCAAAGTCATAATCATTAGTAGGGTCAAACTCCCATCGACTTCCTATTATATCACCTATTATTGCTCCTAACATAACTATTTATTCTATTTATATTCTATTAAAAGGAAAAAAACACTGAAATATTAAGTTAACAAAAATAATTTAACATAAATTGGCATAAGTAAAATAAAATCGACAAATAAATGGATTTTTATTTGGTGGAATGGAAAATTATACTTACCTTTGCGGCGATTTTTGAAAAACTTAGGTATAATATAATAATTAGGTAATGCAAAGAATTGTAATGAACATAACACAGATTTTGGCTGTCCGGAGCATGGAATGCATCGGAGAGGGACGCTATGTTCATACAGCGGACATTGCCACGACATCAATAGACATCCGGAAATAACAATTTCCCTTTTGCCCTTAATCGACTGTTTTCTTCTCCCTGTCGCCACAGGGCAAATATTTCGTTTGTTTAACTGCGCATATATGCGCCAAAAATCAATTTTTCACACAATTATGATTATATTCAAGAAGTACAGTTCCATCGAGAACTCCTTCAACGTGGGGTTCATGGACAAGGTCAGGGCAGAGATGCCTTCCGACCTCAAGTATGTAGTGCAGGAGAAGGTTCATGGTGCCAACACCAGCTTCCTCTGCGACGGTAATGACGTCAGCTTTGCAAAGAGAACATCCGTTCTGACTGACGATGAGAAATTTTATGACTACGAGCAGATACTCGCAGATTATCGGGAGCGGGTGATAGCATTGTATAATGACATCAAGACAAGGCATGAAAATATTGAGTCGATAAGCGTTTTTGGCGAACTCTTCGGCGGACATTATCCCCACAATGAAGTGAAGACCGACAAGCCTTTGACTCTGATTCAGAAGGGCGTATATTATACTCCCGCACACGAGTTCTATGGCTTTGACATCTATCTCAACAAGGCCGATAGTGGCAGATACCTGTCTGTAGAAGAGACTAATGCCCTATTTGACAAGCACGGATTCTTCTATGCCAGGACCTTGTTCTCGGGAACATTGGATGAATGCCTTAGCTATCCCAATGCCTTCCAGAGCAAGATTTCGGAATGGCTCGGTCTGCCTGCGATTGAGGATAACATCTGCGAGGGTGTAGTCATCAGACCAGTTGTGCCGATGTATCTCAGCAATAGGGACAGAGTGCTGATTAAAAACAAGAATGCTCGTTTTGCTGAAATGAAACAAATGAAAAAGCGCAACAAACTCTTCAAAGAGCCAGTTCCTTTCAGTGAGGATTTGAAAGCACTTGTTGCCAAGGTTGAGGCATACGTCAACAAGAATCGCCTTGCCAATGTAATAAGTCACATTGGCGAAGTGTCGTTCCCCAAGGACACCGGCAAGGTGTTGGGCATGTTCTGCAAGGATGTGCTCGATGATTTCCTAAAGGAACATGGCGGCAAGTATTCCGGTCTTGACAAATGCGAGCAGAAATCTCTTAACAAAGAGGTGAACAAGCTCTGCTCTATAGTTCTGACCAAGGAATATCTTTCAAAACGATAATCTCTCATCCTCTATTTATATCCCCGTTGAACCGTTATGATTCGACGGGGATAATACAAAACCGAAAATACCCAAATATAGGACTCACATACACTCCAAAAAATCACTCGTTATTTACTATATAGAATCATGATTACTGTATCTCCTCCCAGAAATCATCTGGCAGGGAGATGTTTTCCACTGCTGCCGCCTCGGCGAAGAGGGGAGCTATCTCGTCGGGAGAGAAACCGGCGATGCCACAGCCTATACGGGTGACGAGGAAATGCTGCTCGGGATGCTGCTTGGCGTAGGCGATGAACTTATCCACATAGGGACGGATAGTGTCAACTCCTCCCTGCATGGTGGGGATTGCATAACTCTGACCCTGAATGCCATCGCCATTGCCCATTACAGCACCGAAATATAGATGGGCGATGCGGGCGGCACCGCCTCCGTGCATACCGGCAAGGTTGCTGCCGAAGACAAACACCTCGTTGGGTTTGAGACTCTTGATAAAGTCGGGAGTCACGCGACCTTCTTTGTTGATTGCTTTCATATCGCATTTCATATTTGATGAATAATCGGAATCCATAGACATGGCTTCATCGTAACATACCGAAATACTGCCCTTGATGTCGTAGTTGCGACGGAAATATGGAATGATGACCTCGTCGAGTATCTTATGATAACGCTGCGATACTGCCGAGGGAGTCATCCCCAACTGTGCCGCCACATCTTTCGTCTTAAATCCATCAACGAGTATCATCTTTATGATGATCGACGCACGACTGTCGCGACCGAGAAAGCAGTTGCATGCCTCCTCCACCATCTTGTTGACCTCGCTCTTGTAGTTGTCATCTGGAATATCGAACGCGAGATTCGACTTCCCTACCCTCTCGTCCATTGAACAGATTTCAAATTCCGTCTTATACGCCTTCAGACGATCAAGCAGCACAAAGCGAAAACCATTGACCATCCATGTCTTCAGCGACACCGAGGGATTGCGGTCGTCGAGCTGGCGGAAGTCATGGCGGTCGAGCGAGAGGTAATACTCATGAGCAATGCTGTAGAAGTCGAGACCGGGCTTGCCGTCGAGCCCATACCTATTATTATATATAGCATAGGCTATGCGGCAGTATTTATAGAAATACTCCCTTGTGATTCGGTCGTCCTTGCCTTTCAGACCATCCACAATCTCCTTGTCCGACAGTGCATCAATGTCCTTTTTCGTCATCTTCATTTGCTCTTTTTCGGTATTTGAGGGCAAATATACGAGTTTTTTTTCATTTTTCTTCATATTCCACTTAATTTATTTCGTTTTTATTCTTTTAAAAGATAAACGACGTCGAAAAATTAAGTTCACAACATTAGTTTAACACATTTAAAGAAAAAGGAGAAATGAATTATGAAAAGAGTATTCAATATGATTATCGTGGATGAGAGCGGTTCTATGTGTGTAATCGAGCGTCAGGCTCTTGCCGGTATGAACGAGACGATTGACACAGTGAAGAAGATGCAGAAAATGCACAAGGATATGGAACAGCGCATATCTCTGCTCACCTTCGACAGCGGACATAAGACATTCAAATATGACAATGTTAAGGCAGAGTCGGTACACCGTCTCGGTAGCAAAGATTACAATCCCTGCGGTGGCACACCGCTCTACGATGCCATCGGCACTGCCATCTCCAAGCTCAACGCTCAAACCACCGAGCGCGACAACGTCTTGGTGACAATCATCACCGACGGCGAGGAAAACTGCTCGCAGGAGTATAACCTCAAAATGGTAAAGACGCTCATTGACAAGATGAAGAAACAGGGGTGGACATTCACGCTCATCGGCACCGACAATCTCGATGTTGAGGGAATGGCAGGAAAGATGTGCATCGACAATCATCTTGCCTTCACCCAGGACGACAGAGGCACACGTGAGATGTTCGCCCGCGAGAACAAGGCAAGAATGAGATTCAACGAATGTGTCTCAAAGAACTGCGCCATGCCCGAAGGCGACTACTTCAACGACGAGGCGGACTTCGATTAACGGAGTCCGACCCGAATAAAATCCATGAATTTCAAGACTTTTTTGCCGATATCCTTTGTCATTTCATATATAATGAGTAACTTTGCAGCAAAAATTTAAAGCAATAAATATATGAAAAAGATGAAAATGTTATTTGTGTCGGCACTCATGGCCGTTATGGCAAGTAGTTGCGGCACTACTAGTACTGTGCCCATCACAGGACGCAAGCAGAATATACTCGTGAGCGATGAACAGGTGCTGAGCCTCAGCAACCAAGAGTATCAGAAGTATATGCAGACTGCCAAACCCTCGACCAATGCCACTAATACGGCAATGGTGAAGCGCGTGGGACAGAACCTCGCAAATGCTGTGGTGAGCTATCTGCAGCAGAACGGTTTGGGCACTGAGGTGTCGCAATATAAGTGGGAGTTCAACCTCGTGCAGGACAAAAGCGTAAATGCCTTCTGTATGCCAGGCGGAAAGATTGTGGTGTTCGAGGGCATATTGCCAGTGACCAAGGACGAAGCGTCGCTCGCAGTGGTGTTGGGACATGAGATAGCCCATGCCGTGGCAAAGCACTCTGCAGAGAGGATGAGCAACGAGGTGAGAAAGCAGTATGGCGGACAGATTCTTGGTGCCGTACTTCAGGGAGCGGGAGCAAGTGCCAACCTGCAGCAAATTGGTGCTACGGTATTCGGGATCGGAACTACCCTCGGTGGAGCAGCATATTCGCGCAGTCAGGAGAGCGAGGCCGACCGTATGGGATTGATCTTTGCAGCCATGGCTGGCTACGACCCCAACGTGGCAGTGGCTTTCTGGCAGAGAATGGCACAAGCTACAGGCAGTTCCTACTCTATCCTCAGCGACCACCCCAGCGATGCCACCCGCATAAAGAATATCCAGGGATGGTTGCCCGAGGCTCTCAAGTACTACAGGCCTGCTCCAACGGTCACAAAGAGTACTACCACAAAGAAGAAGACCACTTCAACTAAGAAGACCACTTCGACCAAGAAGAAGTAATTTTTAGAGATACAACTCGTTTTCTTTCCTTGTTGCACAAGGTTTTTTCAGACCTTGTGTTGCAAGGAAATTCATCACCACTCCGATGCTTCTTGACCCTGTAGGGCATACAGAAACACATTTCATGCAGGAAATGCACTTTGCGGCATCAACCTTTTTGGGATCTGAAAGTGGAATTGCATCCGTAGGGCATTGTCTGGCGCAAACACCACAACGATTGCATCCGCGCCTTCCTTTGGGATGAGGCACTTTACCCCCTTTCTTGTAAGGGCGATTGCCCGGCACTTGCGGCATTGAGCAGTCACTGCCTTCAGCCTTTCTCAAGATGTCGGCACCAAATTGTCTTAACATCTGCTCATCGTCAGCATCGGGTCGGCCCTTGCCATATATTCTGATGATACTATGCTCGGCAACTGCTCCTACAGCAGCTATCACGCGGAATCCTATCTCAGATGCCACATCCTGTATTTCAAGCAATGCATCATCATAGGCGCGATTGCCATAGACAGCCACCACAACGCATTTTGCCCCGTGGGGATTCACCCTTCTCAGACGTTCCACCGCCAATGCCGGCACACGTCCTGCAAAGACAGGCATGGCAATTACAGCGAGGTCATCCTCATGGATATCGGGCAACTGAATGTCAGCGGCCTTGACGCATAGGTCTGTTACAACACTCTCTTTACCCATACCTTTGCATAGGATTTCGCTCACCCGTCGAGTCCCTCCTGTAGGACTGAATATTATTTGATGCAATTTCATATTTTCACGTTTTTAATCATTTAGCCCTTGGCCATCCTCCTCTGCATATCAACCATGCTATGTCATAAAGCTCCTTATCGCAAGAACCAAAAATAAGTCAAATTATGGAAATTCCGTTGCAAAAGTACAAAAATCAAATGGCATTTGCAAATTAATTTTCATTTATTTGCATATTTCTGCATTTCGCTATATGACTCTTTGCTCACCATTCCATTATACCTTTTGTGTTAATACAAAGAGGTTTTACTGTGATGTTTCCACTATAGCAGACACCTGTCTATGAATGAATAGCTGTTGTTACTCCGAAAGAACAGCTGTTGTTAGGATGAGTGGATAGCTGCCGAGGAAGTGTCAGAACAGTAGTTATGAAACTGTCAAAACTTAACTGATGAGACATTCACGATAGGCTATCGTAACATTGCCACAAGGCTTTGTATGTGCATCCGAAAGCTTTGAACGGAGATTCGAAGGCTTTGTATCTCCGTTCGAAGCTTTCGAACGAACAAAATATTCATTAAAACTAAATCAGATTCATTCCTATAGCCTTGCACTCATTGCGCATATCCTCGGGCCATATACTTGCCTGAATCTCGCCGATGTGGGCCTTATGCAGGAGCACCATACAAAGGCGACTCTGGCCGATACCTCCACCGATACTTTCGGGCAACTCGCCATCGAGAAGTTTCTTGTGGAAATATAGTTGCTGACGCTCTTCCTTGCCCTCAATCTTCAACTGGCGCAAGAGAGCCTCCTTGTTGACACGGATACCCATTGAAGAGAGCTCAAACGAGCGGCCAAGCACAGGATACCAGATGAGAATATCTCCATTGAGTCCGGCCTTACCATTCTCTCCCACTGTTGTCCAGTCGTCATAGTCGGGAGCGCGTCCGTCGTGCTTCTCGCCATTAGCCAACTTGCCACCGATACCAATGAGGAATACTGCCCCATACTTCTCGCAAATGGCATCCTCGCGCTCCTTCGGCGACTTGTTGGGATACATCGCCAGGAGGTCTTCGCTATGCACGAAGGTAATCTTCTCTGGCAAGAAGGGCTTGATGCAAGGATAGTTCTCACATACAAGATACTCGGTGCGTCGGATGGCGGCATATATTCGCTCCACCACATTCTTGAGGAAAGCCACAGTGCGCTGTTCTGGACGGATGACAGCCTCCCAGTCCCACTGGTCAACATATAGCGAGTGGAGATTGTCGAGCTCCTCGTCGGCGCGTATGGCGTTCATATCTGTGTATATGCCGTATCCTGGTTCAATACTGTTCTCGGCAAGCGACAGACGCTTCCATTTTGCAAGTGAATGTACTACCTCAGCCTTGGCATCACCAAGATCCTTGATGGGGAACGTCACTGCACGCTCCACACCATTGAGGTCGTCATTGATACCAAGTCCCTTGAGCACAAACAAGGGAGCAGTCACTCGGCGGAGCCTCAATTCGGTTGAGAGGTTCTGCTGAAAGAACTCTTTTATTTGCTTAATGCCATGCTCAGTTTCTACCATATCGAGCAAGGCAGTGTAACCTTCTGGTTTTATTAGTTTGCTCATTTCTTTTAGCTTTTATTCTTATTTCGCGGTGCAAAGGTACTACTTTTCTATTAATTTGCAAACATTTTGGCTAATTATTTTGCATTTTGACATTAATTTTTAATAAACAGCTTGCATTTTGTCTCTTTTTAGGGAATACAGAGGTACAGAGTCACAAAGACAATAATAATATTGTTATCTGAAGGAACAGAGAAACAAAAACTCTTTGACTCCGTATCTCTGTGTTAAAATAATAACTCTGTCTTCAGTAAAACAAAGCAATGAAAAAAGAAAAAGTGCAAAAACATTTGCTTATTTCGAGATTTTTCACTACCTTTGCCGCTGAATTGCCGTAAATACGCCGAAAATGTGATTTAGCGTATATTCGGAAATCCTTTGCCGGACCCGTAGCTTAGCTGAATAGAGCGTCAGATTCCGGTTCTGAAGGTCGCGGGTTTGAATCCCGCCGGGTTCACGATAAAAGCCAGATACAAATCAATGTACCTGGCTTTTTCTTATTTATCTAATATACATCATTTCTTCATCATCTCACGCACTGCCCTTTCGAGCTGGCGGTCGTAGCCGTTGATATAGTCTTCGGGAGTGTTATATACCTCTATATCAGGATTAAGGGTAGTGTTCTCGCCATATACTCCACGCATGTCACGACATCCCACTTGGGGGATGCCGAATACGAGAGAGCTATCCATCAGTCGCTCCCACCATACGGCAGTCATTGTTCCGGCAACAGGCGTACCGATGAGTTTGCCAATGCCAAGTTCCTTATACACCCATGGGAATCCGTGTCCGTTGCTATAGTCGTCCTCGCAAATGAGCACACACGAGGGCTTTGTCCATTTGTTGTATGGGTCGCGACCGATATACTTGTCGCGCGGCACAAACTGCTGATACTCCTTGCCGCTGAGCAGTGTGCAGAGGTCGTCGTGGAGCCATCCTCCACCATTATGACGCTCGTCAACCACTACTGCATCACGATTGCGATTGCTCTCGCTGAGCAATTCCTCATACACCTTGCGGAAACTCTCGCTATCCATGGCTTTTACGTGAACATAAGCGATGCGTCCGCCAGAGATGCTATCTACAAAAGCACGATTGCGGTCAACCCAACGCTTGTAAAGCAGTTCTTCGAGTTCACCCGAAGATATCGGTTTGATGATGATGTCCTCTTTCTTACCCTTCACACCGATGCGTACCGGTTTGCCTGCCTTGCCATCGAGCAATGCGTTGTAATCGGCACCTGCCAATATCTTCACTCCATCAATACTCTCGATGATGTCGCCTGGCTTCACTCCAGTCTTCTTCACTGCAAACGGTCCACGCTTGACTACCTCCTTTATCTTGAGTCCGTCGCCATCCCATTTCTCGTCAAGGAAGAGTCCGAGGGATGCAGTGCGCAAGGATGCTCCCGAGGCATAGTAGCGGCAACCGGTGTGCGAGGCATTCAGTTCGCCAAGCATCTCACTGAGCATCTCGGCAAAGTCGAAGTTGTTGTTGATATATGGCAGGAATCGCTCGTATGTCCTGCGCTTTGCCTCCCAATCCACTCCATGCAGATTGACATCATAGAACTTGTCCTTCACCTGTCGCCATATATGGTCGAAAAGATACTGGCGCTCCTCGTAAGGCTTCATATTAAACCATGCCTCAAAGTCGATATTCTTGGACGAACCATTGCCAAGGTCGATCTTCTTGATACCATTTCCGCAGAGGAAGACGTTCTTGCCGTCCTTATCCATCTGCATACCGCCATAGCCTACGCCCTTGACGAGAATCTTTGTCTTGCCCTCGCGAAGGTCTTTCTCCCAAAGGTCGTTGCCAGCCTCAAATCGGGTGATATAGTAGAGCTTCTTGCCATCCTTGGAGAGAACGGCATCGCTAAGGCGCGATGAGTTGTTGGTGAGTCGCACAATGCGGTCGCGGCAGTTTTCTATGTCAAACTCAAGTGGTTTCACCTTCTCCACCTTCACCTCTTCGTCATCCTTTTTCTTCTTCTCGTCCTTTTCCTTTTTCTCTTCCTCCTTCTTCTTGTCCTTGTCGTTCTTGTCGGCAATCTCAGCCTCCTCCTTGGTCATACAGAAATGATCATAGGCATCGAGGTCGAGGAACATAAGATAAGCGTCATACTCAGCTCCCCACGAACCGTGGCTGCGATAGCCGGCACGATCGCTGGCAAAGAGAATAGCCTTGCCGTCGAGCACCCATCTTCCGCCTGTATCTGTATATCCGCTGTTCGACAGATTCACGGGATCTTTCTTGCCCGAAGCATCCACAAGTGCGATGTCATTGCTGTTCCATCCTCCGCCACCCATATAGCTCGAGAGGAGCCATCTGCTGTCAGGGCTCCATTCAAACCACAAGTCGCCATCGCTATACGAATAGTTGTTCTTGCCGTCGAGAACAGTCAATATGTCCTTCGACTTGACATCGATGACACGCAGGTCGCCACGGTTTTCGAAGAATGCCACCATCTTGCCGTCGGGACTGTACTTAGGCATCTGGGATGTAGCCATACTGTTGGTCAATCGCTCCTCAGTGAGTTGTGTGGCATAGGTAAAGGATTTCTCGTCCTTGTCCTTGATTGATGTGACATATATCTGCCACACCCCACCCCTCTCAGAGGCATACACCACACTACGTCCGTCGGGAGCAAAGCAGATGTCGCGCTCCTGCTCGGGAGTGTCGGTGAGTCGCTTGGTAGTGCGGTATTCCACCGAAGTGACATACACGTCGCCATGCATCACGAATGCCACCTCCTTGCCGCTTGGCGACACCGAAATCTCTGTAGCCCCATAACTGTTTATCTGCCTTACGAGGTCTCGGTCGTTTCTGTCAGCCACAATATTCACTTTCACCTTCGAGGGTTGTCCTCCCTTCACGAGGGTATAAATCTCGCCATCATAGCCAAAGCATAGTTTACCATCCTTTGACGACGACAGAAATCGAACAGGATTGCCGCTGAAGCGGGTGAGCTGCTGTGGAGAGCCTCCCGCCACCTTATTTATATATATATTAAACGTACCGTCCTGCTCGCTGAGATAATAATACGACTCCCCGTCGGCTGCCCACACAGGATTGCGGTCCTCGCCAGCAAACGAGGTGAGTTTTTTGAACGTTCCGTCCTTCTCCAACCATATATCTCGGGCAATGGGCGACGTGTGGTGCTTGCGCCACTTATCCTCATATCCCTTGTTGTCGTGATAGAGCACCTCGCCACGGGTATTGATACTGATGTCATCCATCTGCAAGGTGGAGAACAAGGTGGAGCGATGCCCATCAAGATCCACCACATATTCCTCGACAAAGTTGCCGGCAAAGATAATCGACTCAGCCGTAGGCATCACCGACGACTGGAACACTATGTGATTGTTGTCGCGCCATGTCACAGGTATCTCTCCCGCACTATTGGTAGTGAGGCGTCGGGGTTCGCCACCTCTTGCGTCCATAACATACACATCAAAGCCACCCTCGCGATTGCTGGCAAAGGCAATCTTACTGCCGTCGGGACTCCACACTGGTTTGTAATCGTAGGCAGGATTGGTGGTCAACTGGCGTGCCTCACCTCCATTGACATCAACGCAGAAGATGTCGCCCTTATAGGCAAATGCAATCTTGCTACCGTCGGGAGATATTGACGGATAGCGCATCCAAAGCGGATTTTCCTGTGCCGATGCAGCAGTGGCTGCAAGCAGCATAAAGGATAAAAAAGATTTTCTCATGATATATTTTTTAAATATTACTGTTCCAATAGTTGGGAGAGATTGTGCTCCTCGCCCACTATCCATATTATGTCGCCTTTCTCAAACTTGCGGTCGGGAGCCACAGGCGACAGGTTTTCCTCGCCTTCCTCAATACCTACAACCATACAGTTGTAGCGACTGCGGATGCCACTCTCGCGCAATGTCACTCCTACGAGAGGACTACCTCCCGTCACAACCATCTGCCTCAGGCGCATCGACTTCTTCTCGATATCCGGGTCACTGCCATATATCTCAGTGCGCAGAGCCTCGGCAAGTCTTGACAACTGACTGTCGGCACCAATCACCTGCAGTCTATCGCCTGGGAATACTATGGTGTTGCCATCGGGTATATTAAGTCGTCGTTCGGCACGCAATATACTGCTCACATGCACTCCAAAGCGTTGTCGCAGTTCGAGTTGCCTTAATGTCTTTCCCGCCCATGTAGAGTCCATAGGCACGTCGATGTCCGACATATGTACATTGCGGTCGAGTAGATGTCCCTCATACAGTGGGCGCTTCCTTCCGTGCACCTGTGCCTCGATATCGCGCGAGCGAAGGTTTTGCACAAACATTCTCTCCAATCGGATACTGCTGTGCTTCAGACTTCTCGACATTATCATCATCAGCACAACAGCTACGGCAATGGCAATGATGAGGGCATTGGCAAATCGGCTGAGATAATTGCATATATAGAACACAAAACTGCTCGCGATAATCACCCTCACGATGATGGTGAAGATGAGTGGCAGATGATTCAGTCGGCTCTCCGCCCACAGAGCCTTAAACTCCTCGCTATGGTTTTTCTTCATCACCATGGCACGCAGAAATGGCGATATGCCCAATACGGTGAGCGAGCCACAGATGAAATTGGCAGTCCAATGCCATCCCACAAGCAGATGACGGATGAAGGGCAGGAAGAGGGTGAGCATAAGTGCCACCACCGTCACCGAAAGGATAGTATAAATAACCGTATTGACAGTCATCTGTCTCAACAGACTCTTCCAGTTATTCTTGGCAGTCTTGCCCGAGGGATGACTGAGGGTGATATGATTGAGCGTGGATATCCATGAAGTGGGAAGCCTGCGCTCAAGCATATTATAGCATGGCTCAGAGGCACGAATCATGTATGGGGTGAGGAAGGTGGTGATGACCGAGACAGCCACAACCACAGGGTAAAGAAACTTGCTGATTACGCCAAGCGAGAGACCAAGACTTGCGATGATGAAGGCAAACTCACCTATCTGCGCCATCGAGAATCCACAACGCATGGCAGTCTTCAATGTCTGACCGCTGAGCAGATAGCCAAACGAGCCAAACAACGACTGCCCCAAAAGGATGGCAAGCACTATCACGGCTATCGGTAGGGCATATTCCACGAGTATGGCTGGTTCGACAAGCATACCCACCGACACGAAGAAGACGGCTCCAAAGAGGTTCTTCACTGGCTCCACCACCTTGATGATCTTCTCAGCCTCAACCGTCTCTGCCAATATGCTGCCCATCACGAAGGCTCCAAAGGCACTTGAGAATCCCACCTGAGTGGAGATGACCGCCATAAGGCAACACAATCCGAGCGACACCACAAGGAGAGTCTCCTCGCTGATGAGCTTGCGCACCGAGCGCAGGAACATGGGAATGAGCGATATGCCGACAACAAACCACAGGATGAGGAAAAAGCCGATGCGCAACACACTGCCAATCATCTCGCCGCCATCGGGATTGCTGCCCGTAGCCACCGCCGACAGCATAACCATCATCACTATAGCCAGCACATCCTCCAATATCAATACACTCATCACAAGCGAAGCAAAGTGCTGCTGCCGCAATCCCATATCGTCGAAAGCCTTATATATAATAGTGGTGGAACTCATTGCCAACATACCGGCAAGGAAGATGCAGTCCATCTGGCTCCATCCAAAGGAATGCCCCACCGTCACTCCGATAAGCATCATGCAGAATATGATTGTGAGCGAGGCTATCACGGGGGCAGCCCCCATCTTGAGAATCTTCTTGAATGAGAAGTCGAGTCCGAGGGAGAAGAGCAGGAAGATGACACCAATGTCAGCCCATGTCTGAACATCCGCACGGTCAATCACCGACATGGTGTATGGCATGTGAGGACTCACGATAAATCCCGCCACGATATAGCCAAGGACAAGCGGCTGTTTAAGTCGCTTAAACAGCAAGGTCACCGTTCCCGCCACAACGAGAATAAGTGCCAAGTCCTTCACCAACTCAGGTAATTCTGCCATCTTCCCCTTAAATATTTCAATTTTTCAATTTTTCAATATTTTCTTAATACCACTGCACCGCATTGCTATAGCTGCTGCGCTTGTCGTATTTGAGCGCGTCAGTAAGTGTGGCGGCATTACAGCGGAACGAGAAGTTGTAGCTCGTGTAGGGAGCCAACACCAACTGGCACGACATGTTGAAGCAGTGGAGGTCACGCCCAAGGGATGCCGTTGTCATTGATATCTTCTTGTTTTCGAAGTCATAACCCGAGGAGAAACTGATGTTCCATCCGTCGGATATTCTTATGTTTCCGCTACAGTTGAGTGTCTGTGTGAACTTATATGGATAGCGCATCTTGTCGTAGTTGAACTGTCCTCCGGTGTTCTCACGCATCGTGATACCATATCCGAAGCTAAGCGACCATGGAATACTGAATTTCATATATCCGTCGTCATCGGTCTCCGCCTTTCCGGCGTTCTCCTTGCGTGCTCCACGCTGACCTTTCTGCATGGTGTCGTCCTCATTGGTCTCGCGGTTGAACTCGTCCTCGTCGTCCTCGTTGTCATAATCCCTATTGTTCTTATCGTTTTTCTTATCCACCTTCTCGCCTCTCAACCACTTGAAGAAGTTGCTCACCTTGTTATTGTCGAGGGTATAGGATATGTTTTGCGACATACCCTGGAATCGTCCAAACTTACCCATTCCCCAGAGAGTCTTGGTATTTGAAAGCACAGGTCGGCCATTTTCGTCGAGTTCGTAGGCGTATGATGCAAACACGGCGTTGAGGTTCAATGTGTAGCTCTTCGTCAGTTTCAGTCGCAGTCGTGTACTGAGGTCACTGAGCGGACGAATGTCGGTGGCAAAGTTATACGACATCGATGCTCCCAACTCGTCAATAAGACTGATTTTCTTCTCGCCCGTTGAGTCGGCCTCCGACTTGATCTTCATCTCGATATTGTTGGATATATCCACCGACAAACTTCCCGTCTTGCCCTTTCCAGGCACACCATAGAGTCCGTTGGAATAAGGTGAATATTCCACGAGCGACACATTTCCGTTGGCATCCGTCTTCTGATAAGTCTCATAATAGCCATAACTTCTGCTACTGAAGTCAGGGGCATAGTTGAAGCTCACCTGCGGAGTGAAGACGTGGCGTATGGTCTTTATCTTATCACCAAAGAGTTTTTTCCATGGAGTGTAGAAGACATACAGTTTGGTGGATGCGCTCACGCTGAAGTTCCAGTTGTAGATATTATAGAATCCGTCGATAGTGTCAGTCACCTCCTTCTGTGCCTGCTCGTCCCACGAACGATTAATCTTGTTGGTGTACATACGGTCGGTAAAGTTGAGCGACGGATTAATATTCAGATAGTTGAACAACGTGAAGTTGCCACTGATGGGGATATTGTGCTGCATACCGTTGCGCCAGTCGCGCGTCAGACTTGAGTGCAGCAGTTTGTCCTCCTTGGTGTTGATAGAGTTAGAGAGCTGACCTGTATAACTCATCGAGATTTTCTCATACCATCTCTCCTTGCCAGCCATCTTCTTTCGCTTGAAGGGATAGAATCGGCTGATAGAAATGTTGAGGTCGGGCAGAGTCATCGAGATACTTGAGTCGCGCATGTTCTGACTGAGGTTCATTGTCGTGCTCAGAGTCAGACCGATGCTTGAGAACGTATTGGTCATCGAGACTGATGATGTACGCGTAGTCTGCGAATAACTCTGTGGATTATACATCGATGTGAGGTTGTTTCGCTCATAACTGCTTGTGGCAAAGTTAACGCTTGCCGAAAGAGTGCGATAGGGATTGGCCTTGGCATCCTGCCGGTGGCTCCATTGAATCTTGAAACTCGTCTGCTTCGAATAGTCGGGCATGTTCTTCTCGCCATTGATAGTGTTCTGATAACTGGCGAAGAACGAGCCGCTATACTTGTATCTCTTCTTATAGTTGCTTGCAGCCGAGAGTCCCCATGAGCCCTTGGTATAAATCTCTCCCAACACCTTTAGGTCCATCTTGTCGCTTATGGCGAAATAATATCCACCGTCGCGCAGATAGAATCCTCGCTCGGTCTCGTCGCCATAGGTAGGCATGATGAGTCCGCTTGAATAACTCTTGGTGAACGGGAAGAAACCGTATGGAAGGGCAAATGGCAACGGCACGTCAGCCACTACAAGATAAGCAGGACCGAACACCACTTTCTTTCCGGGCGTCACCTTAGCCCTCGACATTGCGATATAGAAGTCGGGATGAGGGTCGTCGCATGTGGTGTATCTTCCGTGCTGAAGGAAAATCTCGCCTTGGTTGTTACGTTTAGACAACTCACTGGTGAGGAATCCGTCCTCCTGTTCGGTATATACATTGCTGATGAGTCCCTTCTTGGTCTTGAAGTTAAACGCCATCGAGTCGGTTTCGTATGTATCCTTACCCATCACAAACACGGGTGTTCCAAATTCCACACCAGTGGAATCCTTTCCTCCTCGTGCATACACCAAACTGCTGTCGAGACACATGTATATCTCCTGGCTCTTGAGGTCCATATCCTCGTATTTCACGTTGGCGTCGCCATATAGGTATGCCATCCCAGAGCCCCCCTCGTAAATGAGCGAGTCGTTGGCTACGTAATGCACCGGAGCGTTGATTCCGTTCTTCTTTCGACGGTTGATACTGTCAAGTGCTATCGAGTCGTCGATGGCCTTGTTGTATTTGTATATGACGAGCTGGAGTGAGTCCATCTTGGTTGTGTCCGGCTCCAGTGGCTTGTTTCTTTTCTGTTCGGCAATGGCTTTCTTACCGACCTCCAATGTCGAGTCTATCGGCAGAGAGTCGCCCACGAGAGAGTCGGCAGTCCTTGTCTTCTTGTCCTTGGGATATGACAAAGACTCCATGGACGCCCACACAAAAATGAAGGCGAACAGCATCAGTAATATGAACGTTATTTTCTTCACGGCTGCAAAATTACTGATAATTCGGCGAATATCGTTATGCTTTCAGTTTTTTAACACTTATTCTCGAACATTTTTGCCCATTTCAAGAACTTTTTCACTCCTTCCTCGCCAAATTTCCTCAAACTTTGTGCAGTTTGCTCCACTGTCCTCACTCTTTCGGGATGTGATTTAGAGAAGAATTTGTCGGCATAACATATCACTTGCTCTTCAAGAGTCTCGGGTTCATATCCAGGCAGTCCTGTTCCTGTATGTCTCTCGCACACTCTCGCCAGGGCTTCGTGTCCCTCCTTTCTGAGTATCTCTCCTCCTATCTTGCCATGCTCGATATATGGGCGTGTGCCGTGGCAATAGATACCTGGGGCATCGGTCATGTATATGCCGATGTCATGCAACAGAGCCCCATCCTCGACAAATTGTCTGTCGAGGTGGAGCTCCGGATGTGCATCCACTATCCCGAGGGCCTTGTCAGCCACGTCGCAACTGTGCTTTATCAGCAATCGTCGCAACTTGGTTTCCTCTGCATTCTTTTTCCCCTCGGGATAGTATTTATCAAATAATTCTTTTACGTATTTTTTCAATCTTCTGATTTTTTAGGCACGGAAATCCACAGATTTTATTCGCCAGATTAATTATTTCTCCCTCTCAATCCAGGCAATCGTGTCGCCACGCCTAATCTGCTTGCCCTGCTTGGCCACGATCTCCACAACCTTTCCTCCGAGGGCGGCAGGCACAGGTATAATCTCTCCCCACTTGGTTTGGATATGACAGAAGATGTCGCCCTCCTTGTATTCCTTGCCGATGAAGGGTTCGAGAGTGCGCGAGCACTCGCCATCGCCAGTGAACTGCCAGTAGAGATGTCCTGCCTCGGGAGCGATGACAGCATCTGCCTTGGCATGCTTGAATGCCGCAAGTTGTTCGGGAGTGAGCTGTGCACCGAGCTTTGCGTCCTTCGCCTTCTGCAGGTCGGCAAGGAAGTTTTTCTTAGCCTGTCCGCTCTTGTAGTTGCGATACTGCTCGGGATGCATGGCGAGTTCGAAGAGTTCCTCGTCGTCCTTGCCGCAATCCCAACCGTTGTCAGCCATTTCCTTTCGGAATCCGTCGAGGGCATTGGGTATGAGCGTGTGCGGGTCGTCGTTGGTAAACTCTCGCTTCTGCTTCTTTGCCAGTTCGATGAGTTCGGGAGCAATCTCTCCCGGCACATTACCGCTCTTGCCGAGAATCATTCCCCACATTGAGTCGTCCATCATCACGAATCGTCCCTTACCCTGTTCGATAGTGAGAAGGTTCATGAGGGCGATATTCTTCACATACTGCGAGAATGGGGTTACGAGAGGAGGATATCCCACTCGTGGCCATACGTATGCCACCTCGTCGAATAGTTTCACGAGCATATCGTCGATTGACAATTCAGCCTCACCCTTAGCCTTGCGTTGCTTGTTGATGATGCTGTGTATGCCTCCGAGGTCTGACATCATCGAACCCATCATACCACCAGGCAGACCGCAGCCGAGCAGCAGCGACGACATGTGCTTGTTGGCAGGATTGATGAAGTAGCCCAGCCACTCGTCGATAAACTCCTGAGTGAGCGAGCGGGCATGCATATAGGCATTCATATTGATTTCGGGCACGTCGAAGCCCTCGTTCTTGAGCATACTCTGCACCGAGATAATATCCGGATGCACCTTTCCCCAGCTCAGCGGTTCGATGGCTGTGTCGATGATGTCGGCACCATTATTACATACCTCCAAGATGGAAGCCATCGAGAGTCCCGGACCGGAGTGTCCGTGATACTGTATGATGACATCGGGATGCTTTTCCTTGATTCTCTTGGTGAGCGCGCCCAACATTGCCGGTTGACCTATTCCCGCCATGTCCTTCAGACAGATTTCGGGCGCACCGGCCGCAATGAGTTTGTCGGCGATGTCGCTATAGTAGTCAACCGTGTGTATTGGCGACGATGTGATACACAAGGTAGCCTGGGGCGTCATTCCTGCCTCGGCAGCCCACTTGATGCTTGGGATGATGTTTCTCACATCGTTCAGGCCGCAGAAGATACGGGGTATATCCACACCCTGTGCATGCTTCACCTTGTACATCAGTTGGCGCACGTCGTCGGGCACAGGATACATCCTGAGCGCATTCAATCCACGGTCGAGCATGTGGGTCTTGATGCCAGCTTCGTTAAAAGGCTTGCAGAAGGCTCTAACAGCATCGTTGGGATTCTCACCGGCGAGCAGGTTAACCTGTTCAAATGCACCGCCATTGGTTTCTACTCGCGCAAAACAGCCCATCTCAATAATAACAGGCGCAATGCGCTCCAACTGGTCCTTGCGGGGTTGAAATTTTCCCGAGGACTGCCACATATCTCGATAAACGAGACTAAACTGAATTTTCTTTTTCATACTTTAATCTCCTATAGTAATTCGCTGCAAAGGTATGCAATTTATCACATTCCACCAAACAATTTCCTGTTTTTATTTGGTAATTAAAGCAAAAAAGTTTAACTTTGCGCCCAAAAATACATACAATGATGAAGAATACATTATTTATATCAGTATTTGCTGCCGTCATGACAAGTGCTCTCTCTGCATGTGGCGGCAAGGGTTCGAACATAAAGGAAGAGAATGTGCCTGCCGACTCGATGGCATATAGTATAGTGAAGAAAGCCAAGGGCGACTCCACCCTCTACGGACTTGCCTGCGATGGTTGCACCGACTCGGTTGTGGTGTTCCTGCCCTACGAGGGTGGCGACCCTGTGACCTACGAGATTATTGATGCCCGACGCCTCGGCAAGGTGTTCGGTCGTCCAAAGATAGGCGATCGTCTGGCTCTGCTTGTCAATCCCGAAGACAAGGAAGAGGCTCTGCTTGTCATCAACATCGACGAACTGAAGGGTGCATGGTGCAACACCTTCATGCCAAAGTTTCGCGACCTTGCCAAGATGCCCCGCCGACTTCAGCGCCGGATGATGGCAGATATGCCCGACTCCATCAAGCAGAAGTTTCTTGTGCCGAAGGAATTAGGATTCGAGCTCAAGGGCACTAACACAATCACGCCCATCGGTATGCGAATGCGTGCCGAGACCACCGACGAGATGAGTCCTGTGGAATATCCCAAGCAGAAGCGCTATAGAGAATGGCGTATATATAATGGTCATCTGCTCTTGGCAACGAAAAAGCACGGTATCGACACTGCCGACATCGTGCTTCTCCGCCCCGACACCCTCGTACTCAGATTCAAGGACAAGGAGCAGGGGTATTATAGGAAGAATTAGGAATTAGGAATTAGGAATTAGAACGGACGTCCGAATCCTCCACCCATAGGCATGCGGTTACCTCCGCGGTTGCCACCACGATTGCCTCCCATACCAGGTCCACCTTGCATTCCGCCTCTTGCCGCCTTGCCTCCGAAGGCATTGAAACGATAGGTCACGCGAAGCATACCATAGCTGTTGATGCTGTTGTATTCCGTATCGCTTCGCATCATGGCTGAGATAGTGCGGCTGATGGTGCTCTGCTGCTGCAGGATGTCATACCACTGCAAGCTAACTGTGAGCGGACTGCCCTTGAGGAAGCTCTGCGACAACTGTGCGTTCCACACAAACTCATTGGTGTTCATCGATGCGTCGCTATAGCCTCGCCTACTGTTCATGCCGAGGTTGGTAGCAAGTGTCATGCCCCAGGGCAATGTCACGTTGATATTCGAACCGTATGAGAAATCCCATGTGTCCATATTGTTCATCGGCTGCATCTCGTTGCGAGTGTGCTGGAAGTTGAGCGTACCAGTAAGCTCAAACTCCAACCAACTGTTGCGGTAGCCTGCGGTAAGGGTTTCGCGGATACCCGTTGTATTCACCGTATTCTTGTCGGCCACCTCCTTGTTGTCGAGGTTGAGGAATCCTACTCGATGACTGTAGTTGAAGTCGGTGAATGTATTGGTATAGAATCGTCCGAGCGTGTCGAGGGCGGTATTAAACATGAATCCCGCCGAAGTGCTCCAGTTGCCGTTGATGTTCTGCGGTTGTGTTGTGCGTCCACCGGTCACTGGATCGTAAGTCACCATCGAACTGATTGAGTTCCTTGTGTTCTGATATGACAAGTGGAGCATCACCGCACGCTGGTATTTCTGTATATAGTTGTTATAGAACAATCTAAGAGAGTTGGTGAACGAGGGTTTCAATCCTGGATTACCCTTTGTGATGTTCAGCGGGTCGCTGTCGTCGGTGATGGCAAGCAGGTCGGTCATACTTGGCTGAGAGGTCGTTCCGCGGTAGTTGAAGCGCAACTGACTCACATTGGAGATCTTCCAACGGAAGTCGGCCGTAGGAGTGATGTTGGTGACGTGGCGCACTGTATCTACATATACGCCCTGGTAATCCTGAATGAAATTGGTCTGTTGTGGCTGCACCTTCACTCCCACGTTGAAGTTGTAGTCCTTGCGTATCACTCTCAGCATCACGTCGATGTCGTGTATATAGTTCTTATATTCAGAATATCGGCTGAGGTCGGTGTCGAGATAGTCGTCAAACGGTCGTCCTAGACTACCGAGTTTGTTGAGATAACTGTCCCATGAGCGATAGTCGGGTGTGAGTCCTTCAAAGAAGTTCTCGCCCAGGTTACTGAAGTCGTATGTCGAGCGGTCGCTCTTTGTGCGGTTATAACTAAACTGATAGCTGAACTGCAGATAAGTGGCCTTCATGATTGGCTCGCTATATGTTATCTTGGCCGAGTAGCTGTATGTCTTTGATGGAGTGAGATTCCATCTGTTTGTCTGATATGTAGAGTCCTGTCCCAATGCGTTCATCACTTGATATAGATGCACGTTATTTATCGACAAGTTCTTGTTCTGCGAGTCGCTATAGTTGGCATTGAGTTGCAGTGTAAGGTTTCGTCCGTTGCTGTTGAGTTTGCGGTTGATTTGCAGCATACCCCCAGCCCTCTTCGAGTCGGAATATGTGATACCATTGTTTCTGTTGTGGTTCACCATCACCGAGTCGGCAGCTTCGAGAATCTTCAGACCTTCGTCCGACAGTGGGTCGTCGGTATATAGATAAGGGTCATATCCGTATGTACCCGACTCAGACATTGTCAATCCGTCGCTCTTGGTATATGAGAATGTCGGACGGAATAGGATGTTGGTCATAGTGTCGGGAGTCCACTCTATACGCATGTTGGCGTTCCAAGAGTCACTACGACTATAGTTCTGATTGAGCGAATTGGAGAACGAACCCTTCTGGCTCACGAAGTTCTCCGTGGCACTGCGCGACAGCACATCGCCATCTCTATGATTCCATCTCACGCTACCGTTCAACTTCAACTTATCCTTGATTTCATAGTTCATGTTCAGACCCACCATCTTCGAGGCATTCAGTCCGTTGCGTGCACCGCCAAATCGTCCACCGCCTCCACCACCTGGGAATCCCATGTCGTTGGTGTTGTTGGCGTTGAAGAATCCCATCACTCGCATCTTGTCGTTGAACACAGCCCCCATGGCGCGTGCTGAGTATCTGTCTTCAGTACCCACTCCGGCATCAATATTAGAGAACGTACCCTTGTTCATTCCCTTCTTGATACCGAAGTCGAGCACTGTCTGCTCCTCGCCATCGTCAATACCCGACACCTTTGCGAGGTCGCTCTTTTCGTCGTATGCCTTCACCCTTTCAATCACGGATGTAGGCAGGTTTTTCATAGCAGTTTTGGTATCTCCAGTCATAAACTCCTTACCATCGACAAGTATTTTCTTCACCTCCTTGCCGTTGATGGTAATCTTGCCGTCGTCACTCACCTGGGCACCGGGGAGCCTCTTCACCAGCTCTTCCACCACCGACCCCTCGGGAGTGCGATATGCAGCGGCATTATATACAAATGTGTCTTCCTTCAGTGTCACCTTTGCGGCATTGGCAGTCACAGTGGCACCTTCGAGCATGATGGCATCAGTCTTCATCGACACCTTTCCGAGGGCGACGTTCTTTCCGCTCACGGTGATGTCCTTTGAATAGTTTTTAAATCCTACGCACGAGATTTTCAAAATAAACTTTCCATCGTTAGGGGCTGCGAGTCGGAAATTTCCGTCATAGTCAGTCACTACACCTTTCACCAAGGTGCTGTCGCGTTTCAACAGTTTCACGGTTGCAGAAGGTAGTGGCTCTCCGCTATCGGCCTCCACAGCCTTTCCACTGATTGTTCCCTGTGCCTTCACCATTAAGGCGAATGTTGCGAGAACCAATGTCATCAATGCTTTCTTCATAATATCTAATAAAAAAATTAATCGTCCAAATTATCATTGTCTGACATTTGGACGATTAACTTCAATAAAGGTTTAATCTACACTTATTTTTTTTATTCTAATCTCTCCTGTCTCCGAATATTCGCAGCAGATAGATGAAGAGGTTGATGAAGTCGAGATAGAGCGTCAGTGCACCGAGGAGGGCGAGTTTCTGCGACGACTCACCGGCATCAGGAGCCTGCATGAGCATATTCTTGATCTTCTGGGAATCATAGGCAGTGAGCCCCACGAAAATCAACACTCCCACATAACTGCAAATCATCGTCAATGTGCTGCTGCCGATGAACATGTTCACGATTGTGGCAATCACCAGTCCTATGAGCGCCATAAACAATAGTTTGCCCACCGATGTGAGGTCTGTCTTGGTGGTATATCCTATCAATGCCATCACCGCAAATGTGGCGGCAGTGATAAAGAACACACTTGCTATCGACGCAGCAGTATAAATCATGAATATCGACGAGAGCATTGCTCCGTTGATCACCGAGTAAGCCACAAACATCAATGTGGCAGTGGCAAGCGACAATCGGTTGATGGCAGCACTGATACCAATTACCAATGCAAACTCAGCAATCACCAATCCCCACATCAATGCCGAATTAGAATATAATGCCATCATGATGCCGGGACTTGTAGCCACACCGTATGCCGTGAGTCCTGTGAGCACCAATGCAAGTGTCATCCATGTATATACCTTGCGCATCAATACCGGAAATGCAGCCTGCATCTCCAAATCGCGGTTCTGTGAAACCGCTCCATAATGAAAGTCATTGTAGTTCATAATCTTCCTTTTTTTATTTAAATTCGGGGACAAAGTTACACTATTTTCCTCAAATAATCCACATTTTGCATTATATTTTAATAACTTTAATGATTCAAAGGCAAAATTCTTTTGTCATTTCATCATTTTTGAGTAATTTAGCCGCGATTTTCAGAATAATTAGAGTATGACTGAGGTAAAAATTTCTATAAGACAGGCACGCCCCAACGAGGCTGAACGCATAGCCGAATTCATCATTATGGCTATGACCGAGGAATGTTGCCTCCATTTCTGCGGGCCCCATCACGACATCAATGATTTCCGTAGTGTGATGACATCGCTCGTTGCCCGCGACGACACCCAATACAGTTATCTCAACACTCTCGTGGCTGATGACGGTGGCTCGGTCATCGGTATATGTGTCAGCTACGATGGTGCCCTACTCCACCAGTTGCGCCAGCCCTTCATCGACACTGCCCTGAAGGAATGGAACATGGACCACAGCTCCATCCCCGACGAGACGCAACCCGGCGAACTCTATCTCGACTCTCTTGCGGTCGATGCCGCCTATCGTGGGCGAGGCATTGCCAAACTCCTGCTTCAGGCCTCCATTCAAAAGAGCAAGCAGATGAATCTGCCTTCCACTGGTCTTCTTGTGGATGTAGGCAATCCCCGGGCGGAGGTATTATATAATAAGGTGGGATTCAAATATGCCGGAACCAATTCGTGGGGAGGGCATGAGATGAAGCACCTTGTATTTAAAAATTGAAAGATTGAAATATTAAAATATTAAAATATTAGGATATGAAAGTTGGACTGTTTATCCCTTGCTACGTCAACGCCATCTATCCAGAGGTGGGCGTGGCAACCTACAAACTGTTGAAGCACCTGGGAGTGGATGTGGAATATCCCCTCAACCAGACATGCTGCGGACAACCGATGGCCAATGCGGGATTCGAACGAATGGCAAAGACCGAGGCAGAACACCTCGACAAACTCTTTGCTCCCTTCGATTACGTCGTTGCCCCGTCGGCCAGTTGTGCGGCATTCGTGAAAATCAACTACCCCCGTCTGCTCCATGGCGAGCATGAATGTATGACCTCCAAGAAGATTATGGATGTCGTAGAGTTTATCCACGATGTTGTCCGGCCAAAGTCACTTCCGGGCAAGTTCCCGCATGTGGTGAGTGTTCACAACTCCTGCCACGGAGTGCGCGAGTTGGGCCTGTCGTCTCCCAGCGAGCGCCATCAGCCCCAGTTCTCCAAGATAAAGGACCTCCTCGCCTTGGTTGATGGCATTACCGTCAAGGAACCCGAGCGCGTTGACGAGTGCTGTGGATTCGGCGGTATGTTCTCCGTAGAGGAACCCGATGTCTCGGTACAGATGGGCACCGACAAGATTGAGCGTCACATGGCCACCGGAGCCGAGTATATCACCGGTCCCGACTCGTCGTGCCTCATGCACATGCAGGGCATAGCCAAGCGCACTGGCAAACCCATTAAGTTTATTCACGTAGTACAGATTCTTTCAGCAGGACTTTAACAATATGAGCACACTACATAGCAAAGCCGCCGAGGCATTCCTCAAGAATGCCGACAAGGCGAAATGGCACGACGCCACCTTCTGGTCGGTGAGAGCCAAGAGAGACAATATGGCGATGGGAGTGGAAGAATGGGAGCAGCTCCGCGAAAAGGCCGACCTCATCAAGCGCCACACCATCACCCACATGGACAAATATCTCGAGATGTTTGCCGACAATGCCACCCGCAATGGTGTCATCGTGCATTGGGCGAAGGATGCGCGCGAGTTCAACGAGATTGTTCTCGACATCCTTCAGAAGCATGACGTAAAGAAGATGGTGAAGAGCAAGTCGATGCTCACCGAGGAGTGCGAGATGAACCCCTTCCTCGAGAAGCATGGCATAGAGGTGGTGGAGACCGACCTCGGCGAGCGCATCATCCAGCTGATGCACTCCAAACCGAGCCATATCGTTATGCCTGCCATTCATATCACCCAGGAAGAGGTGGGCCAACTCTTCGAGAAGGAGTTGGGCAGCGAGAAGGGCAACTACGACCCCACCTATCTCACCTATCAGGCGCGCCTCAGTCTGCGCAATGAGTTTATCACTGCAGATGCAGGTATGACGGGAGCCAATTTCGGTGTGGCATCCACTGGCGACATTGTCGTATGCACCAACGAGGGCAATGCCGACATGTCAACCTCCATGCCCAAGCTCCACATTGCCGCCATCGGTCTTGAGAAGGTCATTCCCGATTACGACTCGCTCGCAGTGTTCCAGCGCCTGCTCTGCCGCAGTGCCACCGGTCAGCCCACCACCACCTACACCTCGCATTTCCGCAAGGCTCGCCCGGGTGCTGAGATGCACATCATCCTCGTGGACAACGGCCGTAGCGACATCATCGCCTCCAAGGACCACTGGCAGACCTTGAAGTGCATCCGTTGCGGTTCGTGCATGAACACATGTCCGGTATATCGTCGCACAGGCGGTTACTCCTACACATATTTCATCCCCGGACCTATCGGCATCAACCTCGGAATGATGCGCGACCGCTACACCTATCACGACAATGTGAGCGCATGCTCGCTCTGCTGCTCTTGCGACAACGTATGTCCTGCCAAGGTCAACCTCTCCGAGCAGATTTATCTGTGGCGTCAGGAACTTGAGAAACTCGGCAAGGCCAATCAGATGAAGAAGATGATGAGCCAGGGAATGAAGTTTATCTTCGACCGCCCTGCCCTCTACTCCACCGCGCTCAAGTTTGCGCCCATCGTCAATGTCCTCCCGCGCTTCGTCAAGTACAACGGTCTGAACGCATGGGGCAAGGGTCGCGAACTGCCCGAATTTGCCAAGCAGTCATTCGAGAGTATGTGGAAAAACGGAAAAATTTAGACCACAGATGTTTTTTTTATAGACCACAGATGGGGTTTTATAGACCACAGATTAGCACAGATTGGCACAGATTAAGAGCCAAAGGCTCTGATTAGGATGATTATTGATTGATGATTATTGATTATTTTAGGCACGGATGAACACGGCTTTTAAAAAAAGACACGGCTGGCGCGCGATGGATAAAGGCTTTATTTGCTAAGGGCTATACTAAAGTATAGACACGGCTCGTTACCGCAGAGCAAACTAAGCAGTGAACTTGCGAAGCAAGCCGTAATCACGAAGTGCCGTGTATAATATCAATGCGGAGCCAGCCGTGTCTTTGAAAAAGCCGTGGATTTCCGTGCCAAAAAAAATCTGTGATAATCGAAATATCTTTAGATATTAAAAAAATCTGTGTTAATCTGTGATAATCTGTGGACAAAAAACTCTGTGGATAACAAAAAAAATCTGTGGATAAAAAATCTGTGGAAATCAGTAGATAAATATTATCAGTGGAAAAAACAAAGAAAATTATGAACAAGGAAGAATTATTATCAAAGATAAGAGGCAATATACGCGAGACGTATGACATGCCGTCGCTCGACGACATCAAGGCAACAAAATACGAGGACAGCCTCAAACAGTTTATCAGTATGAGCGAGACCGTAGGCGGCAAGGTCATCCAGGCAAAGCCCGATGAAGACCTCAACGACATCATCCGTCGCGCTTATCCCGAGGCAAAGGTCATCTCGTCCAACCTGCCCGAGATAACCATCGCCAACCGCAACCCCGACACCGTGGAGGAGGCAAAGGACCTCAACGGCACCGACGTGGGCGTCATCCGTGGCGTGCTCGGAGTGGCAGAGAACGGCTGCATCTGGATACCCCAAACCATGAAGGAGAAGGCCGTATGCTTCATCTCGGAATATCTCGTCATCATCCTCGACCACACCAAGATCGTGGATAACATGCACGAGGCCTACCGACTCATCGAGATGAACGACTACGGCTACGGCACATTCATCAGCGGTCCATCCAAGACTGCCGACATCGCCCAGGCTCTCGTCATGGGTGCGCAGGCTGCCCGCGGAGTGACCGTGATATTGGTATAAATATTCCTAAAGGTAGAATAAATTATTCAAAAACACCTAAAAACTTTCAATTTATTGGCTAAAAAGTCGATAGATTGAAAGTTTTTTTGTAATTTTGCGGCTGAATTTCAGAATAAAGCAGATAAAAATGAGAATTAAACAACTTCTTTTTTTCGGTTTGGCGGCGCTTTCGCTCACATCCTGCTTCAAGGACGAAGCCCCCAATGCCGAATGTGACATCACCAAGGCTTGGGTGCAGTTAGGGGAGAACAAATGGCAGAATATGTTCTTCAATATCTCCGACACTACAAAAAAAGTGTTATATTCCGACAGAACAATATACTTCATCGTACGCCCGGAAGCACGGTTAGACTCCATCTGCCCCCAGTTTGAAATAACCGAGGGAGCAACTATCTCGCCAGCAAACGGAAGTTGCCAAGACTTCAGCAATGGGCCTGTGAAATATACTGTCACATCACAGGACAAACAATGGACAAGAGAATATCTCGTCAATTTCCTCTTGCCCCAAATACCGACAAGCTATTCATTCGATGATTCCGGCATTACATACTCCGACCCCTTCACAGGTGCCACCTACTGCCGTTGGTATGAACAATGCCCCACTGGCGACAACTCAACCGTGAGTATGGAGGTGTTCTCGAATGCCAACTCGGGATTTGCGCTCAGCAACACCAAAGCTGACATTGAGGACTATCCATCGGTGGTGGCCGAGGGATTTCATGGCAAGGGAATACGCCTCACGACATGCAGCACCGGAGAATGGGGAAAGTTAGTGCGCCGCCCCTTAGCTGCCGGAAACTTCTTCATTGGCGAGTTCGACGTGTCTGAAGCTCTGAAAAACACACTCCACACCACACGCATGGGACGCCCATTCGACCGCAAGCCATACAAGGTGACGGGACTTTATAAATACAAGGCAGGAGATGTTTTTTGGAGATACGTAAACTACAAGATTGAGGAACATCCCGAAATCAAGGACCGTGCCGCCATCTATGCCGTGCTCTATCGCAACCGCGATGCACAAGGCAACGAGGTGATACTCTTTGGCGAAGACTCAAAGACCAATCCCAACATCGTGGCCCTTGCAGAGATGAAGGAGATACCCGAAACTGACACATGGTCACCATTCGAGATCATTTTCGACTATAACAAGGACCTCGACCCCGACATTCTCCAGCGACAGGGCTATAGCCTCACAGTGGTGTTCACATCGAGCACAGATGGCGCCTACTACGAAGGCGCACCTGGCAGTACCCTCTATATCGACGACGTGGAGATTATCTGCGAAGAAACTGAATAACCATATTTTTTCTTATATTTATATGAAGAGGATAGTATTATCTATAGCCCTCGTGGCTATCACAATATCAACGTGGGCGTTCAGCTTGCCCGACAGTCTCAACTATACGTTCCGCGTCGGCTACAACATCGGCGGCACGGCTCCCGTGGGCATGCCCGCCACCATCCGCAAGCTCAACAGCTACGACTTCCAGCCCAACATCAGCCTCGGTCTCGACGTGCAAAAGGACCTTTGGGGCAAATGGGGACTTGCAGCCGGAGTGCGCCTTGAGAACAAGGGAATGAAGATAGATGCCACGGTGAAGAACTATCACATGGAGATGGTTCAAGGAGGCAACCAACTTGAGGGCATGTACACCGGACGCCTCGTCACCGAGTGTAATCTGTGGATGCTCACCGTGCCCGTGATGGCAACACTCCACACCGGACGCTGGCTCATCAAGTGCGGTCCCTACGTCTCCTACGTAGCCACACGCTCGTTTAAGGGCCACGTATATGACGGCTATCTGCGCACCGGCAACCCCACTGGCGACAAGGTGGATATGGGTCCCGAGGGCGACGACAGCCCCACCTACGACTTCAGCGACGACATGCGCAAATGCCATGTGGGCATAGCCTTGGGAGCCGACTATCGCATCGGCAAGCGCATTGGTGTGTATGCCGACATCACATGGGGACTCAACGGAGCCTTCAAGAGTTCCTTCAAGACCATCGAGCAAACCCTCTACCCCATCTACGGCACCATCGGATTAACATATAAATTAAAATAACTCAACTTTTATAAAAAAGAAAGGATAATTAATCATGAAGAAAATTTTTACTTTAGCATTAGTCAGCCTTATGTCGCTTACTGCCATGGCAGAGACATATCACTGCAAACTTGCAGTTGACGTTTACGGAGAGCCGAGCGACCCTATGGAAATTGATCTTGAATGTACAAAAAATGCCGACGGCAAATACGACATTCTGCTTAAGGATTTCGCCTTTGGCGGTATGCCCGTTGGTGACATCACCATCAATGGTATTGATGCAAAAACCGAAGAAGAACAAGATTATCTCACCTACGATGGCACAATTACTCTTGGCGGCAGCTGGGCAGTAGTGGGTCCTCTCCCTGTTGTTTTCGAAGGATTTGTAATGGGCGGCATTTTTGCAGCTCACCTTAAGGTGCCTGACGTGGGTGTCAACGTTGCCCTCTGTAATTTAGTTACACAGATTTATGGTTCAGATTTCGAGAATTGGCACAAGGCTGGCACTTCCGACGAGCCCAACGGATGGCACGGCATTAAGAGCGGCACAGGATTGGCATCGTTCGCAGGCGCAAGCGCATTTATCTCGGATGATGTTCCTGCAGACTCCAAAGGCACTAAATCCGTAAAACTGCAGTCGGGGGTTACCTTAGGCATTTCAGCCAACGGCACCATCACCACCGGACGTATGGCAGTGGGTGACATGGACCCAACAAACACCAAGAACAATGTCTTTGTAGATCCTTCATCTAAGGATGTTGACGGAAACGGCGACCCATTCTGCAACACATTCCAGGGACGCCCTACTTCCATCACTCTGTGGTATAAGTTTAAGAACGGCGAAGGCAACACCAATCCTGCTCTGATAAGCGCAAATCTTATTGGTGAGGGATTCTTCCAGGAGCCTACACCCGAAGGCACCACCTACGAGAACCTCATAGCCAACGCCACCTCTTCACTCGAAGCTACCGATGAGTGGAAGAAAGTGACAGTGCCTTTCGACTATGCCTCATACAATGCAAAAGAAATCGACCCTGCCTCTATCCTTGTCACCATCAACACATGCTCAGTGCCAGGAGGCGGCAGCAAGTCAAACGACAATCCCGACGTCCTCTATGTTGACGACGTTCAGCTCAACTACGAGCCCGTCGTCAAATCAATTCACATATTAGATACTGAGGTAGAAGGATTCAGTGCCGACAAGACCACGTATGACATCACACTGCCCGACGTTCCTGCCGACGAAGACATCGACATTGAATGTTTGAATGGCAATGAAGTCTGGGCTCTTAGTTACTATGAGAACAATACGCTCGTTGTCAATATGTACAATCAGGAGATGAAGCTTTCAAAGACCTACACCTTCAACGTCACCATCGACACTGCCGTTAAGGGCATCACCGCCACAGGCAACCGCACCGTCCTCGGCCGCTACAACGCCAATGGTCAGAAGGTGGGCAGCAATGCCAAGGGGCTTGTCATCACAAAATATAGCGACGGCACTGCCGTGAAGAGCGTGAAATAAACAGATTAACATATTAACATTTTAACATGTTAACATTTTAACATGTTGATTCGGATACAAAAAAAAGAGAGAAGGTTGGACACGCAATCCAGCCTCCTCTCTTTTTATATAGTGGCATTATCATTCTGCCAATCCTATGCCATAACGGCACACGACACTCCAAGTGCGGTTCCGACCGCTGCCAATATTGCTGAGGCAAGGTTCCATAGAAACTTAATAAGCCTCGATTTATTCTCCTGAGTCATAATCTTTCAATATTTCAATCTTTTAATATTTTAAGAGCCCCGAAGGGCTCTTGTCCTACTCGTAGTAGTCCTCGCCGCCGGAGTCAGAGCCTGAGCCACCGCCTGAGTCAGAGCCGCCACTCTCGTCAGAGCCTGAGCCACCACCACTTGGAGGAGTAGTAGGCGTTCCGCCAGCCGAA
>CAMBOI010000019.1 GCA_945869265.1 uncultured Prevotella sp.
TTTTGTCCACAGATTATCACAGATTAACACAGATTATTAAATATCAAAGATATTTGATTATCAAAGAATCATAGGGATAGGTACCACTGATTCGCGACAAATAACGAACCAACGTACCTGTCCCTATGACTCTGCTATGCCAATTAATGCTTCGTTCCGTTTACATTATACTTGTTACCATTTGCTTCGATTACTATATGGCAGTTGTTGATGAGATACTTCTTAGCCTTGTCAGCAGAATCGCTAACAGTATACACATTGCTGATGTCGGTTGAGTTGTCGAAGTTTATGGTGATGGCGCTTTGGGCATTTCCCATAGCAGGAACGCTGGCATGGAAGGTTAGCACGCCATCCTCCGGGAAGTACTTCTGGTCTGTAATGGAGATGTCATTGCTAGTAACTGATGTCACCTTCTGATCTTTATAAAGAGGCACAACGAAGTCTATCTCACGTACAGTAGGACGGGTCTCGTATGCCTCAGTGCACTGCTGTTTGAGGGAGATTATGTGGCTATCGCCCTCGTACTTGCCACTGAAGGTGATGAGTTCAAACTTGTCGCCTACCTGTGCCGACTCGTGATCGTCGTCATAGAGGGTGAAATCCCAAGCATCTCCTTGGCCGAGTGGATATACTACCTGCAGTCTGCCTCGGTTGATGTTCTCTATGTTGCTATATTCGGTCTGGGCATAGTATGGAGTGAATGTGCCACGGCGTAAATACACAGGCATATCGAGTTCTATGTCAGCGAAGTCGATTGTCTGGTTGCCTTCATAGGTTTTCAAGGATGTCATTTCCATCCATTCTCCCGAAGGAAGTACCACCTTGCGTCCTATAGCATCAGGTTCCATTATTGGAGCAATCAGCATATTAGGCCCGAAGAGGTATTCATCATCAAGTTCGGCGATATCCTTCTCCTCATCAGTGTAGAAGTTCACAGGTGCTGTGATAGGAGTGTTCTGTGTGGTGTTGAGCCATGAAAGCGAGTAGATGTATGGCAGCATCTTATAGCGCAAAGCGAGATAGTCGCTGATGATGTCGCGATACTCATTGTATTCTGGCTGATAAGGCTCAGGCAGATACTGAGCATGGGTACGAAGCACAGGGGTGAAGATACCCATCTGGAACCAGCGCATATAGAGCTCAGGATTGATTATCTTCTCATCCGTATTGTCTTGGTCGGCTACGAAACCGCCAATGTCGCTGCTCAGATAACCAAGACCAGACATGCCGCCATTGATGAGTGCTGGCACCTGGCACTTCATTCCACTCCATGTGCGTGCAATGTCACCTGTCCAAGGGAACGTAGCGTAACGCTGCATGCCGCTTGTACCAGAACGTGGGAGGAAGATAGGACGTTTGTTTGGGTACTCTTGCTTCCACTTGTTCCATAAACCTTCTATCCACTTCTGTCCGAACTCATTGTGCGCCTGAAGATGTGTGGAGCCGTCAGCATGAATGGTACCCTCGGTAATCATTTCAGGTTCGCCAAGGTCGAGCCACCATCCGTCAACGCCCTCTTCGGTACGTGCCTTATAGAAATTCCAGTACCAATCGATGGCGGCAGGATTCATGAAGTCGATGAGGCCCACCTTGTTGTCGCTCATCCATGTCATGTTAGGACATTCCGGGTCGGCAAACAGCCCAGCATTGAGCAGCGGCAGGTAGTTTGTAGATTCTTCAGCAAAGTATGGCTCGGTGATGATGATGGTGTGTATGCCCTTCTTCTTGAAGTCTGTCATCATCTGAGTAGGATTAGGCCATTTAGGCTTGTACCAGTCGAGGTTGCCCATTCCATTCTGTTTCTCGCCTTCCCAGAAGAGGTCGAGCGCAACACCGCTGACAGGCATCTTTGCCTGTTCGAGAGAAGCGATAACACCTTCTGTCTCCTCCTGTGAGTGGTAGCCGTAGCGGCTGCTAATGTAGCCGAGTGCCCAGTAAGGTGGCAGTTCGTGTGTACCGGTCAGTTCACCGTATGTCTTCATCACACCTGCCTGAGTGCCGTCCTCGCTGCCCACATATACGTAGCTGATAGGAGTAGGCGACTGAGTGGTATAGCTGATGCCTTCCATACTTGATGGCTTGATGGTTGCATCGATATAGTGGTCTTCGAAAAGTACGCCATAGCCATTGGTCGATACGACGAAGGGAACACAGATGTTGTTCGGATCCTTATGCTCCTGATCCCAATTGTATTTTTGTGTGTTGTTCATTCGCAGTGTCTGTCCATCTACACTACCAAAGCGACCGTTGTAGCCGCCACCATAGAAGCCGTTTTCGTTTTGTGCGGCGAATGTCACGGTTTTGGTAGCCGAGCCATTGTCAAGACATGTCTTCTCACTCAATCGCACCACTCCGTTATCCTTGAATGAAAGCAGTGATGTCTGCTTGTTGACTACTACTGACGAATTGCCGTACGAAATCACCAGCTCTGCATCATCGTCTGACACGGTCACACCATCCTTTGCAGTGCCTGTCAGTGTTATAGACGGACGCACATCTGCCATGGTCTTCCCCTCTGGCAGGGTCGTTACTTTCCAACCATAGTCAGTATATCGCTGTATGACCAACTGTCCTTTGTCGCTATTGATAGTAACTGTACCGCCATCGGCAGTATAGCCTTTATAGTTGCCCATCTCCTGGGCAAACGCTGAGAGCGCGAAGCAACTCAGCATTAAACATATTACTCTTTTCATATTTATTGTCTTTTCATTTTCTTATACTAGTGATGCGATATTTATAAGTTCTTTTTAACTGCTGCAAATTTACATAAAAATCCCGAATTATAAGCCAGTCGAAATAAAAAACAAATGTCATTCCCCGAAATTTTACGTTTTTTATAAGAAAATGTCAAGTCCGCCACAGACTTCTTTTCTCCACGGACTTCTTTTTGTCCACAGATTATCACAGATTTTTTTAGGCACGGAAATCCACGGCTTTTTTTAAAAAGACACGGCTTGGCTCCGCATGGATATAACCACAGCACTTCGTGATTACGGCTTGCTTCGCAAGTTCGCGGCTTAGTTTGCTCTGCGGAAACGAGCCGTGTCTATACTTTAGTATAGCCTTTAAACTAATTAAGCCATTACCATCGCGCAGCCAGCCGTGTCTTTTTAAAGCCGTGTTCATCCGTGCCTAAAAAATTCCTAATCCCTAATTCCTCATTCCTAATTCCCGTGTCCTCTTCCCACACGTCTCAGATTATTCTCTCCAACGTCTGCGATTTTGAATCTCAATGTCACAGATTCTCGTGAAAAAGTATTACCTTTGCACACATAATAATCACATCAATAACAAAATAAAAATCCCAGTACCACTATGATTTATACAACAAAAAAAGAACTCGCCCAGGCGTATTGTCCCGACATCGACTACACCGCCGCCCTTAAGAAGCTCAACCAGTGGATTCGCACCAACACCGAGCTCTCGGCACGTCTCGCCGCCACAGGCTACATTCCCACACAACGCCGTTTCACCCCACAGCAGGTGAAGCTCCTCTATCACTACCTCGGAGAGCCATTTTAGCCCTCTGAGCAGTACTACAAAAAACTCATTTTGTCATTTTGTCATTTGTTATTTTGTCATAGAAATCGTTTTTTAACCGTAATTACTTTGATATAGAATTCACTAATAAATTATTATATTATATATTATATTATAATATAATATATAATATAATAATTATATAATACATTTACAATTCCTCCTATTAACTATCTTTACCCCTAAAAAACGATTTCTATGACATCGTGACAAAATAACAATGACATTTTTGAATTCAGATATTTCTAAAATTTTCTTGTTATTTTCTTGCATTTTCACCGAAAAAGTTTTTAATTTGCAACTGATATGAGAATAGTATCACATAGACGATTAGTTGAGTTCCAAGAATCACAGGGACAGGAAAACTCGTAGTGACTGAAGAGGACAAGGAGTTTGCAAGGCTCATCGGCGACTGGCTCATGTTTGCCTCTCAACGACAGTGATGGAATACGAGTGCCGATATGCGACACATCGAGACTGCTGCCGCAGTTGACGAAGTGCGCGGAATATCTGATTTAGCTTTTGGAAATAATGCGGCTTATGCCCTAAAAAAAGTGAATGCCCCTCGCTTCTCAGCGTGGGGCATTTCAATCAATAGGTATTAGCCTTCTAAGGTAAAAAGATTGTATTCAGGATAACGTTTGCAAAGGTACGAAGTTTTGCACAAAATAGCAAACTATTGTGCATGTTATTTAGCACAATAGAATGTTATTTACTTAAATTTATTAAAACAACCTCGCATTTTCGTGATTTATATCATAAAAATGGATATATCAAGCATAAAAATTCAAAAAAAACGGCGACTACAATACTAAATAATGTAATCGCCGTAGAGTGTTTTATTTTTTGTTTTCAGACTTATCTTATCCTGTCTGCCGCCCTCACGAGACGCTCGTCGGACATGATTCCCTTGTATGCCATGAACACGAAAGCAATGGCAAAAGCGGGAAGTCCGCCACCAAACTCTATCTGGAAACTGGTGCCTGAGGCAGCATCGCCAAGGACATTGCCATATACGGCATATACGATATACCATCCTATGAGAAGGAAGATATTGAACATGCACATCTTGGCCTGCACACGACGATTGCGATAGAGGAAGATGGTGTAGCAACTTAATGCCGACGAGGGAAGGAGGATGGCAAACAATGGCCAGCAGTCGAAACTGCGCTGTCCCTCGGCATCAACGAGCCAGAGATTGAATTCCCTCACGGTGCGAAGTCCATCGACATCGAATGTGCCAATGGGCAAGCAGAGGCATGCAACCGAGGCTATCAACGCCAACAAGAGGAAGATGGTTTGCTTGCGCTGAATCATTAGTGAGAATCCTTAGTTGGGTCACGCCAATAAATCTTGTCTTCAACAAACTCCTGCGTGGCAAGGAGTGAAGGCTTTGGCAACTTCTCGTAGTAGCGAGATATTTCTATCTGCTCACGATTCTCGAATACCTCTTCAAGACTATCGTTGTAAGAAGCAAACTCAGCCAATTTCTTGCTCAGGTCGTCCTTGATCTGGGCTGAAATCTGATTTGCCCTCTTGGCGATGATTGCAACACTCTCATAGATGTTGCCTGTGTCCTTGGCAAGATCCATGATGTTACGAGTTACGGTGTTTACCGGTGCTTTTGATTTCTTGTAATCCATAATATATTATTATAATTCCTAATTTCTAATTCCTAATTTCTAATTCCTAATCCCTAATTCCTAATTCCTAATTCCTAATTGACTTCGTCGAACTTCGTTTCCTAATTCCTAATCCTTAGTGATTTCCTTGCAACGCATGATATACTTCTCGGCTGTCTTGCGCTCTTCGCTCTCGGGATATTCATTGATGAATCCGTAGCACTCGTCCTCAGCGTCACGATAACGATCGACTTTCTTGTCCTCTACACTCTGACGGGCAAGCTCGTATTTGCTCTTCATGATGAGCACGGCAAACTTCTCGCGCATGGAGGTGAAGGGATAGGTCTTGAGGGCGTTCTCGCTGGTGACGATGCATGCCTCGTAGTTGCTGCCGCCTTCAAGGCAGTTGCCGAAGTAATCACCGAGGTTAAAGTATAGCTTTGCCGAGAGATACTCCTTGAACACAAGCTTGTCGGTGAGTTCGAACATGCGGGATGTTGCTTTCTCCTTGAGTTGCGACTCGGGGAAGAAGTCGAGGAAATCCTGATAGGCACTGATGGCGTTCACCGTTGATGTCTGGTCGAGTCGTGGTTCGGGAGTGCTCTGATAGAGCGACTGGCCGATATAGAACGCCGCCTGCTCGGCATAGATGCCCTTGGGATAGGTCTTATAATACTTTTTGAATGTCTCTGACGCACTCTCATAGTCACGGTCGCAATATTCTGCCATGGCAAGCATATAGAGACACTCCTGGGCATTGTCGGTGCCCTTCTGAATGGTGACCAGCTCCTGAAGGAGGGTTATGGCCTGAGTGAACTTGCCACGGGCGAAACACTCCTTGGCAAACTCGTATTTATAATCATTGTCCGTAGTCTTATAGACACGGTTGAACTCCGATGCGCATCCTGTAAGGAGCATCATCAGAATAGATAATGATATGACGTATTTCTTCATTTCTCGCATTTTGGAGTGCAAAGTTAGTCATTTTTCCCTAAAAGACAAAGCTTTTATACCCTTTTTTGCAAAAAAATCGTCAAATATAACTTTTATTACGTTGAAATTGAGTAATTTTGCAGCCAATGAACAGATTTATATTAACTTCGAAGTACAAACCGACAGGCGACCAACCGGAGGCGATAAGACAACTGACCGACGGACTGGAGCATGGAGACAGGGCACAGGTGCTGCTCGGCGTGACTGGTTCGGGAAAGACATTCACAGTGGCTAACGTGATTGCAAATGTCAACCGCCCTACCCTCATACTTAGCCACAACAAGACGTTGGCGGCTCAGCTGTATGAGGAGATGAGGGGATTCTTCCCGCAAAACGCGGTGGAATATTATGTCAGCTACTACGACTACTACCAGCCCGAGGCTTACATACCGTCCACGGACACTTATATAGAAAAGGACCTCGCCATCAACGACGAAATCGACCGACTCAGACTGAGGGCTGTGTCGTCGCTGCTCTCGGGCAGGAAGGACGTTATCGTGGTGTCGTCGGTGAGCTGCATATACGGTATGGGAAGTCCTATATCGCTGCAGGAGAACGTGATCGTGGTGAAGAAGGGACAGACGCTCGACCGCAACATGCTGCTGCGACGACTGGTGGGGGCACTGTATGTGAGGAACGACATCGAACTGCAACGAGGCAACTTCAGAGTGAAGGGCGACACGGTAGATATATGTCCCGCCTACACTGAATATATAGTAAGGATAACATTCTGGGACGACGAGATTGACGCCATCGAGGAACTCGACCCGATGACAATGCAACGGCTTGGCTCGTTTGACGAATACCAGATTTATCCTGCCAACCTATTCACGACGACTCAGGAACAGACCAATATCGCCATACGCGAAATACAGGACGACTTGGTGAAGCAAATCGACTACTTCAAGGAACTGGGCGACAACATCAAGGCCGACCGCATCAAGGAGCGAGTGGAATATGACATGGAGATGATAAAGGAGTTGGGACACTGCTCGGGAATAGAGAACTACTCAAGATATTTCGACGGAAGAAAACCAGGGGAACGCCCCTACTGTCTGCTTGACTTCTTCCCCGAGGATTATCTGATGGTGATAGACGAGAGTCACGTGAGTGTGCCACAGATTAATGCCATGTATGGCGGCGACAGGGCGCGCAAGCGCAATCTTGTGGAATATGCATTCCGTCTGCCTGCCGCATTCGACAACCGTCCGCTCACATTCGAGGAATTTCAGAGCATGGTGCATCAGGTGATATATGTGTCGGCGACACCGGCTGACTTCGAACTGGCTGAGTCGGAGGGCGTGGTGGTGGAACAGATTATCAGACCGACCGGACTGCTCGACCCCGAGATTGAGGTGAGACCGAGCGAAAACCAAATAGACGACCTCGTGGACGAGATACTCACTCGCACCCATCGCCACGAGCGTGTACTCATCACCACACTGACGAAGCGCATGGCTGAGGAGCTGACGGAATATCTGCTCAACCAAGACATTAAGACGGCATATATACATAGTGACGTGGCTACGCTCGACAGAGTGAAGATTCTTGAAGACTTGAGGGCGGGGGAATATGATGTGCTGGTGGGAGTGAACTTGCTGCGCGAGGGGCTCGACTTGCCCGAGGTGTCGCTCGTGGCTATCCTGGATGCCGACAAGGAGGGATTCCTGAGAAGTCATCGCAGTCTGACGCAGACTGCCGGAAGGGCGGCACGCAACGTGAACGGCAAGGTGATCATGTATGCCGACACCATCACGCAGAGTATGCAGCTGACTATCGATGAGACTAACCGCCGAAGGATGAAGCAGTTGAAATACAATGAGGAGCACGGAATCACTCCGACGCAGATTATGAAGGAGAGAAAATCGGCTCTCGTGGCTCATACATACGAAAGTCCTGACTCGGTTGCTGCCAAGGCTTACTCAGGTCCGGCTGAGGGTGCATTTGCTGCCGACCCGATTGTGAGGAAGATGACTCCGCAACAGTTGGAGAAGTGCATTGCCGAGACTACACGTCTGATGAAGGAAGCTGCAAAGAACCTTGACTTCCTGCAGGCTGCGCAATACCGCGACGAAATCGTGAGACTGGAGAAAATGAGGGATTCCCAATAAACAATAAAGGCTGGCGAAATAAATCGTCAGCCTTTATTGATGTGACTCCGGCGGGATTCAAACCCACAACCTTCTGATCCGTAGTCAGATGCTCTATTCAGTTGAGCTACGGAGCCAATCCGTAATGATAATAAATGATAAAAAGTGACTCCGGCGGGATTCAAACCCACAACCTTCTGATCCGTAGTCAGATGCTCTATTCAGTTGAGCTACGGAGCCTCTTTCTTAATTGCGGGTGCAAAGGTACGAAGTTTTTTTGAAACCACCAAATATTTTCCTAACTTTTTTAGGATTTACAAGAAAAAAGCCCGTTTTTTGCCATTTATCAGCAAAAAACAGGCTATATTTCATAACAATCAACTCGTCAACTAAATCTTCAATTCCTTGAGTATCTCACTCATCTTCTGCAAAGTACTGATGCGTGTAGGCACGAGAGGAAGTCGGAGGATATTCTCGATAAATCCCATCTCATGGAGCATTGCCTTGACACCTGCGGGATTGCCATCCACGAAAAGAAGACTGAAGAGTTCGGTGAAGCGATGGTGTATCTTGCGGGCACCCTCGTATTCGCCCTTGAACTCAAGGCGTATCATGCGAGAGAACTCCTTGGGCAAAGCATTACCAATGACACTGATGACTCCCTCGGCACCGCACGAAATCATAGGGAACGTGAGGGCATCGTCGCCACTTATGACGGCAAAGTCCTTAGGCTTGTTCTTGATAATCTCATCTACCTGCTCAAGACTGCCACTTGCCTCCTTGATAGCCACGATGTTCTCGCAGTCGCGGGCAAGACGAACAGTTGTTTCAGCCTTGAGGTTGACTCCCGTGCGCCCAGGTACATTATATAATACTACGGGCAAGGAGGTGGCTGCGGCAATAGCCTTGAAATGCTGATAGAGTCCCTCCTGAGACGGTTTGTTGTAGTAGGGACACACGCTCAACACTCCGTCGATACCACGGAAGTCGCCTGTCTTGAGTTCCTCGACAACGGCTGCGGTGTTGTTGCCACCACATCCCATGAGGATAGGCACTCGCCCATTGACTGTAGATACCACGAGGTCCTTGATCTTCTGTTTCTCATCCTTGGTGAGGCATGGAGTCTCACCCGTTGTGGCGAGTATGCAGAAGAAGTCGGCTCCGTTGTCAAGCTGATACTCCATCAGGCGCACCAAAGACTTGTAGTCAACCGACCCGTCCTCACAGAAGGGGGTGATGAGGGCTATGCCCAGTCCTTTAAATATGTTACGTACCATATATTAATCTAATTTCAATTAATCAACGGGATGAACATCTGTTGCCTTGAGCATATCTGCCACCTCGGCGTTGATCTTCTTGGCAAAGTCGGAGACGGTGAGCACTCCACGCTCCTCGGAACCTTGCTTACGAACGCTCACTGTGCCGTCGGCCTGCTCCTTCTCACCCACAATCACCATATATGGGATGCGCTTCATCTCGTTGTCGCGCACCTTGCGTCCGATCTTCTCGTTGCGATTGTCAATAGTGGCGCGCACGCCCTGCTTGTCGAGTTCCTTTGCCACCTGCTTGGCATAGTCGTTGAATTTCTCGGAGATGGGCAGGATGGCCACTTGGTCGGGGGTGAGCCAGAGGGGGAAGTGACCGGCGGTGTGCTCGATGAGCACGGCGCAGAAACGCTCCAATGAACCAAACGGGGCACGGTGGATCATCACGGGAGTCTTCTTGGTGTTGTCTTCGTCGGTATATTCGAGTTTGAATCGCTCGGGAAGGTTGTAGTCAACCTGGATGGTTCCCAACTGCCAGCGACGTCCAATGGCGTCCTTCACCATAAAGTCGAGCTTAGGTCCGTAGAAGGCTGCCTCGCCATATTCTACCTTGGCATTCAGTCCCTTCTCGCGGCATGCCTCGATGATAGCGTTCTCGCCTTTCTCCCACACCTCGTCGGTACCGATGTATTTCTCGGTGTCGTTGGGGTCGCGGAGTGAAATCTGTGCCTCGAAGTTGTCGAAATGGAAGATAGAGAACACTGCGCTGATGATGTCCATCACACGGCAGAACTCATCCTTCACCTGGTCGGGACGACAGAAAATATGGGCATCATCCTGAGTGAACGAGCGCACACGGGTGAGACCGTGCAACTCGCCGCTCTGCTCATAGCGATACACCGTTCCAAACTCGGCGATGCGCAAGGGAAGATCGCGATAGGAGCGCGGTTTCCATGCGAACACCTCGCAGTGGTGGGGGCAGTTCATTGGCTTGAGCATATACTCCTCGTTTTCCTCGGGAGTGTGTATCGGCTGGAACGAGTCCTTGCCGTAGTGGGCATAGTGGCCCGATGTGACATAGAGGTTCTTGCTACCGATATGCGGGGTGATAACCTCCTGATATCCGTAGCGCTTCTGTATCTTGCGGAGCATGTCCTGCATGCGCAGACGAAGCTCGGTGCCCTTGGGCAACCAGATAGGAAGGCCCTTGCCTACTCTCTCGGAGAACATGAAGAGCTCCATCTCCTTGCCAATCTTGCGGTGGTCGCGCTTCTTGGCTTCCTCGAGCATCACGAGATACTCGTCGAGCATCTTCTTCTTGGGGAACGAGATACCATAAAGACGCTGCATCTGCTCGCGGTTGGCATCTCCACGCCAGAAGGCTCCTGCCACATTAGTCAACTTAACTGCCTTGATGGCACCGGTGTTCAAAAGGTGAGGACCCTTGCAGAGGTCGGTGAAGGCTCCCTGTGTATAGGTGGTGATTGTGCCGTCCTCGAGATCTTGGTCGATGTGCTCGCACTTATATGTCTGTCCTGCCTCGCTAAACTCCTTGAGGGCATCGACTTTTGACACCTCTTTGCGCACCACTGGCTCTTTCTTTCCTGCCAGTTCCTTCATCTTGGCCTCGATAGCGGGGAAATCCGACTCCTTGATCATCTGTCCGTCCTTGAGAAGCACGTCGTAGAAGAAACCGTTCTCTACGGCTGGACCAAATCCAAACTGTATGCCTGGATAAAGTTCCTGAAGAGCCTCGGCAAGAAGGTGGGCTGATGTATGCCAAAAGGCATGCTTGCCCTCGTCGTCATCCCACTTGAAGAGTTGCACTTTGGAATCCTCGTTGATGGGGCGGTTTAGTTCTACTGTCTCACCATTTACGGCGCAGGCGATAACGTCGCGTGCCAAAGCCGGTGATATACTTTCGGCAATTTGAAGTCCATTGACTCCCTGTTCGTATTCACGTACGGAGCCGTCTGGGAATGTGATCTTTATCATATCTTTGTTGCTTAAATTTCTATTTTGGGCGCAAAATTAGCTAAATTATTCGTAATTAGAGAATAATTATATTAAAAAAATACTAATTTGCTGTCTTTTTATATCACTTGCTATATTTTTTGATTACACTATAGGCCTTATACAGTCCACCCTCGCCTGCTTTTCCGAGATCGACGATGGCTTCCTTGGTCTTCTTCAACTTGAGTTTGGCAAGTCCGCGGTTGTAGTATGCCTCCGCCATCTTGGGGTCGAGTTCAACTGCACGGTTGTAGTCGTCGATGGCCTTGTCGAAGTCGCTGCCCGCGGCATAGGCGTTACCCCTATTATAGTAGAGATAGGGATTAGACGGAGCAAGGGAGATGGCCTTGTCGAGGTCGGCGATGACACTGCGCGTGACGATGTTGTCGCGCTTCTGGTCGTTCTCTTTCATGCGATAAGCTGCCCTCTGCCATATCACGAGCACTGACGCGGAGTCGATATCCTCGAGAAGGGACAGCACCTCGGGTTCGTCGATTATCATGGGACGACACACGATATGCAACTGCTGCTTGCCACTTGTCTTATGATTGAAGGCATCCACATCCTTGTCGTAGGGCATATACGACTCCACGTCGGAGCGCACATTATCGAACGAGAGGTCGTACATGGGCATGAACGCCATGTCGGGCTGACGGTTCTGCACACGTCCGCGATAGTCGTTCTTATACTCTTGCTTCATCTCGTTCTCGTCGGCAGTAACAAGTTGGTTGTATTTGTCGAGGTCGATGTCACTGCGCTTGCGCAACTGCTTCTTGTTGAGGCGGGGTTGCTTGCCGTAGAGCGACTTGTAGAGTTGGGCCTTGAACACACGGAACTCGTCGTTCTCGGCTTCCTTGGTCATACCGAGTCGGCGGTAGCACTTGGCACGGCTTTCGAGTCCAAACCAAAAGTTGGGAAACTCCTTTATCACCCTCGAATAATCGCGTATCGCACCTCGCAGGTCGCCTGTCTTGTCCAAGAGCAATGCGCGATTGAAAAGGGCCATGATATTGTCGGGTTCGAGTTTGAGCACAAAGTCGAAGTCGAGGATTGCCCTGTTGTCGTCGCCCACTTGTGCGCGAAGGAGTCCACGGTTGTAGTGTCCGAGGAAGTTGTTGGGGTCGAGGTCGAGGGCGGTGTCATAATCTGCCATCGTGCCTCGCAAGTTGTTTTGGTTGAATCGTGCCAAGGCGCGGTTGATATAGTGGTCGGCGCGCTTGGGCTGAAGGTGGATGGCCTTGTCGAGATATTTCTCGGCATCCTTCCATTGCTTTCTCGACAGACTGATGACGGAAAGGGCTTGCCATGTACCGCCATCATAGGGGTCGATCTCCACACTCTTGTCGAGGGCCTTGAGCGCCTCGGTGGTGTCTTTCTTGTTGAGATAGACCTCGGCACGCATGTTATATGCAGGAGCGAAACGACTCCATTTGCCGATAATGGTATCTATCTCATTGAGCGCACGGTCGTAGTCCTTCATCTGCATGCGGCATATAGCCCTGTTCTGCCAATATCCCTGATTCTGTGGACTATATTGCAGTGCTCGGGTATAGTCGCTGATTGCATCTTGGTATTTCTCCTGTTGTATGCGAGCGAGTCCGCGAAGTTCGTATAGATTGGTGACAAAGGGATTGATGCGGATGGCCTCGGAGCAATCTGTCTCGGCTCCCACATAATCCTCAAGATAATACTTAGCCACACCTCTGAGAAACCATGGTTCGTAGAGGTATGGCTTGGATGTTATCGCCTGGGTAAAATACTGTATGGAGAGCACATAGTCTTCATAATACAAGGCACTGCGGCCGATTGTTATCAGTCGGTCGGTATTATATTGTGCTCTCGCCGTCGTGGTAGAGAGCAACAGCATCGCCATAATTATCTTGAATACTATCGTGCAGCCATTTTTCATTTTTAACTCTTCATTTACCCCCTCTTCGGCAGCAGCTTAGTCTTGTAGCCACAACGGAATCGGCCTTGAAGCAGAGCCTTGAGCTTGTTTTTGATCAACTGCTTGCGCAACGGACTGATGCGGTCGATGAACATCTTGCCGTCGAGGTGGTCAAACTCATGCTGCATCACTCGGGCAAGGAAGCCATCAATCCACTCGTCATGCGGCTGAAGGTCACCATCGAGCCACTGTACTCTAATGCGTGTGGGACGCGTCACCTTCTCGTGGATGGCAGGCAGAGAGAGACAACCCTCCTCCTGAGAATCGGTCTCAGTGTCGTCATACTCCACTATATGGGGATTGATAAAAGGACGACGGAAGTCCTTATACTCAGGCATGTCGTCGGCAAGCACATCGAGGTCGATGACCACCAAACGGATAGCCTTACCGATTTGCGGAGCTGCAAGTCCGATGCCCTCCGACTCTGTAAGTGTTTCAAACATATCAGCTATCAGTTGCTGAAGGTCGGGATAATCCACCGGAATATCCTCTGCCACCTTCCTAAGCACTGGCTGACCGTATGTGTATATAGGATAAATCACTCTTTAATATTTTAATTTTTCAATCTTTCAATATTTCAATCTTCAATTTTCAATCTTCAATTTTCAATTGAATTCATAAAGTCTTGCAAGATAATCGTGGCACTTATCTCATCCACAAGAGCCTTGTTCTGACGAGCCTTTTTCTTCAAACCTCCGTCGAGCATTGCCTTGTGAGCCAATACAGAAGTGAATCGCTCGTCGTAGAACTGAAGGGGCACCTCGGGATGAAGTTTGCAAAACTGTCCTGCCCACGACTTCACACGGGCGTAGTTCTCACTCGGCTGACCATTGGGTTGTCGAGGTTCGCCCACAACGATGAGCTCCACCTCCTCGCGACGTAGATAATCGTCGAGAAAAGCCATCAGCTCAGGCGTGGCAACTGTGGCCAATCCCCCGGGAATAATCTTCAGGGGGTCGGTCACAGCCAGTCCACAGCGTTTCTTGCCGTAATCAATTGAAAGGATTCTTGCCACGAGATTAGTTGGCGTTGAACAGCAACCAAGCGTCGGGATACTTTGCACGCAGTTCGTTGCGGCTCTGAGCAGCCGAAGCCTTGTCGGCGAAGGTGGTAGCCACTACACGGAACATATTGCGGTCGGCGTTCTTCACGATCTGAGCGTCGTATCCAGCTTCCTTGAGACGCTGCTGCAGTCCGTCGGCATTGGCGCGAAGCGAGAACGAGCCAACGACAACGCTGAAGTTCTTCAGTCCGCTACCGTCGATAAGAGACACCTGCTCCTGGCGCACCTGCACGTTGTCGGCGTTATCCACAACCCTCACCTCGTCGATTGGCTTCTCCTCAATGGGAGCCACCACATTTGCCTCGGTGTTAGTCTCAACTGCGGCAGCCTCCTGGGCCTTTGCCTTCTCGTAAGCCTTCTTATATGCACTCTCACTCGACTTACAACTTGTGAAAGCCATTGCTGCGCAAAGTCCTGCGCAAAGAATCATGTACTTCTTCATAATCTACCTTATTATATTATATAACAGTTTTACTATCACACAAAAATTTCTGCGAAATTACTAATTATTAGCGAAAAACGAAAACATTTGCCACATAAAGTTTGTTAAATCGGCAAAATACGGGCATTTTAACAAAAAATCACTATAAAAATCATTGCTTTTCCAATTATATTGAGTAAATTTGCCTTCGAATAATAACATGTTGAACCATTTAAATACATCAGGATTATGAAAAGTTTAGGTTATATTGGCGCATTCCTCGGCGGTGCAGTCGCCGGCGCTGTTATCGGTTTGTTGGTTGCCCCTGAAAGTGGCAAGGACACACGTACAAAGGTTACAGACACCGTGAATGACTTCCTCAAGAAGCATAACATCAAACTCTCACGCAAGGAAGTGGAGGATCTCGTTGACGACATACAGGATGTGACTCCCGAAGAATAAGCATTATCATCCACCATATAAACGCTCACGATATGCTATCAAACGACAAGAACGTTGAATCAATAGCGACATTGGTGGAGACACTGAAAGACTACGTCGTGCTTCAGAAGGATTATCTGAAGTACGACGTGGTGGAGAAGCTTGTGCGACTCAGTGCTGCACTGCTATTGGCATTCTTCATCTTCGGACTGGTGTTTGCAGTGGTGTTCTACCTCTCGTTCTCACTGGTCTATTGGATGGCTCCCACCACGGGTATTGCAGGTGGCTTCGCTATCGTCGGCGGCATCTATTTCTTGCTGCTGTTTATTATATACAACAAGCGAAAGTCATGGATTGAGCAACCACTCGTGAGGATGTTGACAAGTGTTTTGTTGGACAAATAACACCGCTACGCCTATGAACACTTTAGAGGAAATAAGGGCACGCAAAGAGGAACTGCATGCCGAGATACAGAAAAAGGAAGAGGTGATAGCCTCAACATGGGAATCGCTATGGCAACCCACAAAGGCAAACACCAAAGGCGAGATGGTGACACATATCATTGCCAACAGCATAACTGCCGTGGATGCATTCCTGACAATGCGAAAGCTCATATCACGCTACGGACATCTCTTCGGTATTGGAAGGAAAAAGAAAAAGCGCTGACTCCTACAGGAATCAGCGCTTAATTATTTGATAACGATGATTATTAGTCTTCGTTGTTCTCAGGACGCAACTTGCGAACTGTCTCGGCGGCACGCCACATCTCCTTGTTGCGCATAGCCTCAAGCTCCTTGTTGAGGTTTTCGCGATAGTCGGGCTTAGAGTTGCTGTCGATAGAAATCTGAGCCTCGTTACCTGTCTTAACTGAGTAGTAGAGCCACTCCATAACAGGCTTGATGGCGTCGCGGAAGCGGGGAGCCCAATCCAGTGCACCACGCTGAGCGGTGGTAGAGCAGTTGGCGTACATCCAGTCCATACCCTTCTGGGCAAAGAGAGGCATAAGGCTCTGTGTGAGCTCCTCAACAGTCTCGTTGAAGGCCTCAGAGGGTGAGTGACCATTCTCACGGAGAACGTCGTACTGAGCCTCAAGCAGACCCTCGATAGCACCCATAAGTGAACCGCGCTCACCGGTGAGGTCGGATGTAGCCTCGCGCTGGAATGTAGTCTTGAACATATAACCGGCACCGATACCGATACCAAAGGCGATGGTCTTCTCCTCAGCCTTACCAGTAGCATCCTGATAAACAGCATAAGAGCAGTTGAGTCCGCGTCCCTCGCAGAACATAGTGCGGAGAGATGTACCAGAACCCTTAGGTGCTACCATGATTACGTCGATGTCAGCGGGAGGAACAACACCTGTACGGTCGCTCCAGTTGATGGCAAAGCCATGTGAATAATAGAGTGCCTTGCCTGGAGTAAGATATTTCTTGATCTTTGGCCAAGCCTGAATCTGTCCTGCATCAGAGAGAAGCATACAGATGATTGTTCCCTTCTCGGCTGCCTCCTCGATAGAGAAGAGGGTCTTGCCAGGAACCCATCCGTCGGCCTTGGCCTTCTCGTAGGTCTTACCCTCGCGCTGACCAACGATTACGTTGAATCCATTGTCGCGCAGGTTGCATGCCTGACCAGGACCCTGGATACCATAACCGATGACGGCGATTGTTTCATTCTTCAATACTTCACGTGCCTTCTCCAATGAGAACTCCTTGCTGGTGACTACTGTTTCGATAACGCCACCAAAATTCATTTCTGCCATAATTGTTTTAAAATATTTAAATTGTTATTACTGTCCCTCTGAACCATGCCCGCCTTGTCCAAAAGCAGTCGTCTTGTCGGTCCACCCATCCGCTACACGAACGGACGGCAAGGGGTTAACTATTTCTTTTCGGGGTGCAAAAGTATAAAATTATTAGGATATAACCAAATTTACTTTCATTTTTTTACAAATTTTACCATACATCTGCACACTTCAACGGCATTTGAGTCGTTTTCTGATAGTTTTGATATACAAATAAGCTTTTCCAACTCATCTGAACCATCCTGCATACAGAACGACAGTTTATCCCCTGCATGACTTTCCGCCACATAGGCTATCTCCAACCTTTTGAGGTCGTAATCCTTATACCACTCCACGGGGAAGAGATCGAGCACATGTTCGATGTATTTGACGGAATTGATATGCCCGTTGACATCCACATCATTATAATAGGTGTCGATAGTGCGCATAACGGGCAGGTTCTTGTCCATCTTCACCCTCGAACTCTTGGCAATGGGACATTCTACATCAGAGGCTATCCATTCGCTGATGGCACCGTCGTGGATGGCTAAGATGTCCTGAGGCTGACGCGTCCCGGTATCTATCATTGCCCATACACTGCGTCCAAAGCCATACTCCTTGCCGTCTTCTCCCACTACACGGAAGTTGCGATTAGTGAAATACTTCATCGCGCTCTCTATCCATGTCTCAACATTGAACAGGGTGTACTGCGCCGGCATCTCGTTCATCTCGATGGCAAGGCGAGAGAGCACCCATGTCTTATGTATGGGGTTGAGATAGTCCATACCGAATCCACGCTCTGTGGCATGGAAGTCGGCGGCATTGAGCATGTGATTGCCCAAATGTCCCATGAACAGGTGTTTGGAGAAGTCGCAATGGAACGGCTCAGCCATAAAACGGTATGATCCAATTTTATTCATACTTGTTTTTTAAAAACTCAAATCCCTTTTTCTCTTTCTTCAAGCAGTTTTGTCACTTCCTCAGTGGCACTGCGGGTGACGGCAATGCGGCCCGAACGGGTGTATTGAAGGATGCAACCAAACTCGTCGAGCTTGTAGTAGAGATCCATTATCTCCTCGGTACGACCCGACTTCATCGCAATGACGTAAGTAGGGTTCACCTCGGTGATGAAGGCATCATTGCGGCGCACAGTGCGAGATATCTCGGGATTCTCCATCACCATGGGAGTGGAAAGTTTGTAAAGTCCCGTTTCACGGATATAGAGTTCGTCGTCGGTATAATACGAAGCCTTCACCACGTCGATCTTCTTCTCTATCTGACGTGTAATCTTCTCCACCTGCGACTCGTCGCTCCATGCCGTGATGGTGTATTTATGCAGTCCGGGAATACTCGACGCCGAAACGTTGAGACTCTCGATATTCACCTGACGGCGTGTGAACACGGCAGTAATCTGATTGAGAATACCGGCGATATTCTCCGAATATACCAATAATGTATAAAGTTTCTTTTCTTCCATTTGACTACGCTTAACAATCAAGTTTTGTTTCGATATTAATCTCAAGCATCATCTCGTCGATACTTGCTCCTGGTGCTATCATAGGCGCCACATTATCCTCTTCCTTCACCGCACACTCAAGGATGAAGGGACCGTCGGTGGCAAGCATTTTTTCTATTGCAGCCTTCAGATCCTTGCGGTCGATGACCACCTCGTACGGGATATGATAGGCATCAGCAATGAGCTGGTAATGGGGATTGAGCATACGGGTGAACGACTTGCGCTGACCGAAGAACATATCCTGCCACTGGCGCACGTTGCCAAGATAGTTGTTGTTCATGAGGATGACCTTAACGGGACACTGGTTTTCCATAATCGTACCGAGTTCCTGTATGTTCATCTGGAATCCTCCGTCGCCTGTAAACATGCACACCGTGCGCTCAGGAGCTCCAAAGGTGGCACCAACAGCTGCGGGCAGGCCGAAGCCCATAGTGCCAAGTCCACCACTGGTGACAACAGAGCGTTTCTTGTTGTACTTGAAGTAGCGGCACGAGAACATCTGGTTCTGACCCACGTCGTTTACCAACACGGCATCGCCCTTCGTAGCCTCAGCCACGGCATTTACTATCTCACCCATGAGCAGAGGTCCGTCGGTGGGATGGATGGCTGGATTGATCACCTTATCCACCTCCTGCTGATGATACTCGGCAAAGGAGTCGCGCCACTCGCGGTGGTTGTTCTTGTTGAGAAGACGGGTGATGGCAGGGAGGGAGACCTTGCAGTCGCCCACAACAGCCACATCCGACTTTATGCACTTGTTGATCTCGGAGTTGTCGATATCGAGATGTATAATCTTTGCCTGCTTTGCGTAGGTGGATGGCGTACCAGTGTCGCGATCGCTGAATCGCATACCGATGGCAATGATGACATCAGCCTCCTGAGTCTTGATGTTGGGGGCATAGTTGCCATGCATACCGATCATACCCATATTGAGGGGATGGTCGGTGGGCAGGGCAGAAAGACCGAGCAGAGTGCGTGCGGCAGGGATGTCTGCCTTCTCGATAAACTCCACCAACTCGTTCTGTGCACCGCCAAGTTCCACACCGTGCCCCACCAATGCCAACGGACGCTTGGCAGAGTTGATAAGTTCAGCCGCAACCTCAATAGCCGACTGCTCTGGAGTGGGATAAGGCACATAGCTGCGCACGAAATCCACCTTAGCAGGTTTCCATTCCGTCTTATCCACCTGTGCGTTCTTGGGGAAGTCGAGCACCACAGGACCTGGACGGCCGGTGCGTGCGATATAGAAAGCACGACTCACTGCCCATGCAATATCCTCGGGACGACGTATCTGATAGCTCCACTTGCAGATAGGCTGTGCAACACCCACGAGGTCAACCTCCTGGAAGGCATCGGTGCCAAGCACTCCCACGCCCACCTGTCCTGCTATCACCACGATAGGCGTAGAGTCCATCATGGCGTCGGCAACTCCGGTAAGTGTGTTTGTTGCACCAGGTCCACTGGTCACGATACACACTCCCACTTCATCACTCACCCTGGCATATCCCTCGGCAGCATGTGTGGCAGCCTGCTCGTGGCGAACGAGGATATGGTCGAATGCCTTTTTCTCGCCACGGGTATAGTCATATAGGGCATCGAACACCGGCATTATCGAACCGCCAGGGTATCCGAATATTGTCTTTACACCCTCTTCCTTGAGGGCTCTCATCAGAGCTTCTGCTCCGGTAATTATCTCTTTTGACATCAAGTCTTTTATCCTTTAATTTTTTTATTCTTAAATTTTGCGAAGCGATTAATCTTCAATAATCCTCACTCCTCCCTTATCAGCACTTGCCACGCTTTGTGCATATGCCTTCAGGGCCTTGCTCACCTGACGGTTGCGCTTCAGCGGCTGCTGAGGACGTGCTGCAAGTTCCTCGTCGGAGAGGCGCACATTGATTGAGCGGTTGGGGATATCTATCTCGATGATGTCGCCATCCTTGATCTTTCCGATATTACCACCTGAGGCAGCCTCGGGAGAGATATGACCAATACTCAATCCACTCGTTCCACCCGAGAATCGTCCGTCGGTGATGAGGGCACACTCCTTGCCGAGGTGCATACTCTTTATATAAGAGGTGGGATAGAGCATCTCCTGCATACCTGGGCCTCCCTTCGGACCCTCGTGGGTGATGACAACGCAGTCGCCTGCCTTGATCTTGCCACCGAGAATTCCCTCGCAGGCATCCTCCTGAGAGTCGAACACCTTGGCAGGACCTGAGAACTTCCACAGGCTCTCATCCACACCCGCAGTCTTGACCACGCATCCGTCCTGGGCGATGTTGCCGAAGAGCACAGCCAGTCCGCCGTCCTTGGTATAGGCATGCTCAAGGTCGCGTATGCATCCGTTGGCACGGTCGGTGTCGAGTTCGCCCCATTGTGCGTTCTGACTACCCATCTTGGTAGAGAACTTGCGTCCTGGAGCGGTCTGGTATATACGGTTAGCCTCAGCATCAATCTCCGCCTTGGTGATGTCGTATTTCTCCATCTGTTCGCCTAGGGTCTTGCCATCCACACGGATAGCCGAACCATCGATGAGTCCGCCCTTGTTGAGTTCGCTGAGAATACCGAGGATACCACCTGCACGTCCGCACTCCTGCACACTGTATTTCTGTGTGTTGGGAGCAAGTTTGCAGAGACAAGGCACCTTGCGGCTCAGTGCGTCGATGTCGCTCATCTTGAATTCGGCACCAGCCTCCTGTGCCACAGCCAAGAGATGAAGCACGGTGTTAGTGCTTCCGCCCATAGCGATGTCGAGTGTCATGGCATTGAGGAAAGCCTTGCGTGTGGCAATGCTCTTGGGCAGTACACTCTCGTCGCCATCCTCATAATATGCCATCGCGTTCTTCACAATCTGACGAGCAGCGTCGCGGAAGAGCTGTATGCGGTTTTCGTGAGTGGCAAGGATAGTACCGTTGCCAGGAAGCGATAGACCGATAGCCTCGGTGAGGGAGTTCATCGAGTTGGCAGTGAACATACCCGAGCAGCTACCGCATCCAGGGCATGAGCACCCCTCGATCTCAGCCATCTCCTCATCGCTCACCGATGGGTCGGCACCCTTAATCATAGCCGTGATAAGGTCGGCATTCTCTCCACGCCAACGTCCTGCCTCCATCGGGCCTCCCGAACAGAACACCGTGGGGATATTGAGACGCATGGAAGCCATCAGCATTCCTGGAGTCACCTTGTCGCAGTTGGATATGCATATCATGGCGTCGGCCTTGTGGGCATTCACCATATACTCCACTGAGTCGGCAATAATGTCTCTTGAAGGAAGCGAATATAGCATTCCATCGTGACCCATGGCAATACCATCGTCGATGGCGATGGTGTTGAATTCTGCTGCATAACAGCCCATGGATTCAATCTCCTGTTTAACAATCTGGCCAATCTCATGGAGATGGGTATGACCAGGCACAAACTGCGTGAACGAATTGACGACGGCAATAATAGGCTTGCCGAACTGTTCACGTTTCATACCAGTGGCAACCCACAGAGCTCTTGCTCCTGCCATCCTTCTACCTTCAGTGCACACGGCACTTCTCAACTGATGTTTCATATCTTTATTCTTATGTAAAAATTCAAATTTGGCTGCAAAGTTACGGCATTTTCTGATAATGACCAACAAAAATGGCATATTTTTTTAATAATTATCGCAAAAATCCCCATAAAACTTTGTATATGTGCAAAAATAGTTGTAACTTTGCAACCGTTTTATAATAGGGAATTAAAGTTTTACCCCAACAACATAGACAAGAAAGAATAATGAGACAGACAAAGATTGTAGCCTCCGTAAGTGACCGCCGTTGCAGTGTGGAATTCATCCGCGACTTGTTCTACGCCGGAGTTAATGTCGTGAGAATGAATACGGCACATGCTTCAGCCGACGGTATCAGGGAGATTATCAGGAACACAAGAAAGGTGTCGCACCACATCGGTATCCTTATCGACACCAAGGGTCCGGAAATCCGCACTACCTCGTGCGACAAGCCCATCGAGTACAAGACGGGCGACGTTGTGAAGATATTAGGACGTCCCGACGTTGACAGTGAGCATGACATCGTGAATGTGTCATACCCCAACTTCGCACAGGATGTAAAGGTGGGCAACCACATACTGTTTGACGACGGTGCTCTCGACATGGAGGTCATCGGCGTCAATGGACCTGCCGTGATAGCACAAGTGAAGAACGACGGCGAATTAGGTTCGCGCAAGAGTGTCAACGTGCCTGGAGTGCACATCGACCTGCCTGCGCTCACCGGCAAGGACATCACCAACATCAATCTTGCCATCGACGAGGACATCGACTTCATCGCCCACTCCTTTGTGCGCAACGCCTCGGACGTGAGAGCCGTGCAGAAACTGCTCGACGAGCGTGGCAGCGACATCAAGATCATATCAAAGATTGAAAATCAAGAGGGTGTAGATAACATCGACGAGATTATCGAAGCATCCTACGGTATAATGATTGCACGTGGCGACCTTGGCATCGAGGTGCCTATAGAGCGCATCCCTGGCATACAGCGCAGCATAATACGCAAATGCGTGAGGGCAAAGAAACCCGTAATCGTAGCCACGCAGATGCTCCACACGATGATACACAACCCCCGCCCCACCCGTGCCGAGGTGACCGACATCGCCAATGCCATCTACTATCGCACTGACGCTCTCATGCTCAGTGGCGAGACAGCATCTGGCGACTACCCTATCGAGGCTGTGCGCACCATGTCGCAGATAGCCGAACAGGCTGAGAAGGACAAGGTGAGGGAGAACGACATCGTCATACCCATGTCGGCCAACTGCACAGTGAGGGAGTTCCTCGCCCACAGCGCCATCGAATCCACACAGACGATGAGCGTGAAGGGTATCATCACCGACAGTACAACGGGACTGACTGCCCGCAACCTTGCAGCCTTCCGTGGCCCCACACCCGTGCTTGCCATCTGCTACAAGGAGAAACTGCAACGCTGGCTCAATCTCAGCTACGGAGTAATTCCCGTATATCAGAAAGAGCATATCTCGTCGGAGCAACTGTTCCTTGCCGCAGTGAGGATGTTGCGCCAGAAGGAATACATCGACCTCGATGACCAGATTGCCTACCTGAGCGGCTCATTCGGTGAGGGCGGCGGCACCACCTTCCTCGAGATAAACAAGGTTCGCGAGGTGTTCGACCGCTCCTACAGATTCCATCTGCCGGAGTAAAAGGTGCTGCCAGCCTTCGACGAAGTCAATTAGGGATTAGAAAATCCATAATACTTACAAAATCGACAATTGTGTTTTAGCAAACTACACATTGCGACTCTGCCTCTTTATATATATAATAAGGTGTAGGGGCACTGAGATGCGATAAAAAACGTGAAAATAACACTTTTTTCTAAAAAAAGTCTAATAAAATTTCCGTTTCACGTTGAAAATCAGTATATTTGCAAGCCGATTATGAACGATAGAGTAAAAACACTCAACAAATCGAGAATTTTCAGGCATTAAAAAGACTAATATAATATAAAGATATGACAAAAGCAGAACTTGTAGAAAAAATCGCCGCAAAGACTGGTGTTGGCAAGATAGAGGTCAGCGCCACTGTCGAGGCTTTTATGGAAGAAGTAATCAACAGTTTGGCGGTCGAGAAGGAAGACATCTTCCTCCGCGGCTTCGGTAGCTTCATTGTGAAGAGACGTGCAGCCAAGACAGCACGCAATATCTCGAAGAACACAACAATGATCATCGAGGCACATGACTTCCCGGCCTTCAAACCGTCTAAGTCTTTCATCGAGAAAATGAAATAATCAACATTTAGTAATAATTTAAAAATTCTTGAACAATGCCAAACGGTAAAAAGAAGAAGGGCCACAAGATGGCTACGCACAAGCGTAAGAAAAGATTAAGAAAGAACAGACACAAGAGCAAGTAAAACCTGCTCACTGCTGTTCGCAGAAAGAAATGAAGGGAGTGTGCCTCAAAATCCTATCGGGATTTTGGCACACCCTTTCTGTTTTGAAAGTACCCCAATTATCAATGTTAAAGGAATGACAAGCGAACTAATCATCGACGTACAACCAAAAGAGATTTCGATTGCGTTGCTCGAAGACAAAAGTTTGGTGGAATACCAAACTGAGTCGCGCTCGGCATCTTTCTCGGTTGGCAACATCTATGTGGCAAAAGTGAAAAAGCTTATGCCCGGACTGAATGCGTGTTTCGTGGACGTCGGCTACGAACGCGATGCATTCCTGCACTACCTCGATTTGGGTACACAGTATTCCTCATACGAGAAATACCTCAAGCAAGTTCAGAGCGACAGAAAGAAGCTCTTCCCCATCACCAAGGCTACCCGACTGCCCGACCTTAAGAAGGACGGCAGCGTGCAGAACGTGCTGAAGGTGGGACAGGAGGTGTTGGTACAGGTGGTCAAGGAACCAATCTCAACCAAGGGACCGCGACTCACGTGCGACCTGAGCTTTGCAGGCAGGTATATGGTGCTCATGCCCTTCCAGGAGAAGGTTTCGGTGTCATCGAAAATCAAGAAGGGCGAAGAGCGCACAAGACTGAAACAACTGGTACAGAGCATCAAGCCAAAGAACTTCGGCGTGATTGTGAGGACTTCGGCAGAAGGAAAGAGAGTGGCAGAACTTGACAGCGAGATGAAAATTCTGCTGAAGAGATGGGAGGATGCCATCACAACCGTACAGAAGACTACCGAGAGGCCAAAGATTGCCTTCGAGGAGACATCACGTGCCGTTGCTCTTATCAGAGACCTGTTTAACACCACCTACGACGGCATACATGTCAATGACGAGACGGTATTCGGCCAGGTGAAGGACTACGTGGGACTTATCGCCCCCGATAAGGTTGGCATCGTGAAACTCTACAAGGGCACTGTCCCCATCTTCGACAATTTCAACGTGACGAAGCAGGTGAAGTCGGCCTTTGGCAAGACTGTCAACTACAAGCGTGGCGCCTATCTCATCATCGAGCACACAGAGGCAATGCACGTGGTGGATGTTAACAGCGGCAACCGCACTAAGGCGGAAAACGGACAGGAACAAAACGCACTGGAGGTAAACCTCGGTGCGGCAGACGAACTGGCCAGGCAACTCAGGCTCAGGGACATGGGCGGAATTATTATTGTCGATTTCATAGACATGAACCTTGCGGAGGACAGGCAGATGCTCTATGAACGAATGTGCAAGAACATGCAGAAAGACCGTGCACGCCACAACATCCTGCCACTGAGCAAATTCGGACTGATGCAAATCACCCGACAGAGAGTGCGCCCAGCTATGGACGTCAACGTAGAGGAAACATGCCCCACATGCTTCGGCAAGGGCAAGATCAAATCGAGTATTCTCTTTACAGACCAACTTGAAAGCAAAATCGACCGTATGGTCAACAAGATTGGTATTAAGAAATTCAACCTCCACGTACACCCCTACGTGGCAGCCTATATTAACCAAGGCATAATCTCTATGAAGAGAAAATGGCAGATGAAATACGGTATGGGCATAAATGTCATACCAAGCCAGAAATTGGCCTTCCTTCAGTATGAATTCTACGACAGGAAAGGCAACTTCATAGACATGCAGGAAGAGATAGAGACAAAATGATGGCTACACTATTCTGGCTGTGTATGGCTATCGTTGTCTATACCTACGTCGGATACGGCATAGTGCTTTATCTGCTGGTTTTTGTCAAAAGGCTGGCAACAAAGGCGAAACCCCTGGCAGACATTACCGACGACCGTCTGCCAGAGGTTACGCTCATGGTGTGCGCATATAACGAGGAGGACATCATTGCCGAGAAGATGGACAACACCCGCCGTCTCGACTATCCCAGCGACCGCCTTCACCTTGTGTGGGTGACCGATGGAAGCAACGACAACACCAATGTCCTGCTCTCCGCCTATCCAGAGGTAAAGGTGATTTATTCTCCCGAAAGGCGCGGAAAGGCTGCTGCTCTCAAGCATGGCATCAAGGAAATCGACACCGAGATTGTAATGATGACAGATGCCAACACCATGCTCAATCCCGAAGCAGTGAGGGAGGTGGCGCGACTTATGCAGGACCCCAAGGTGGGATGCGTGTCGGGCGAGAAGAAGGTGATGGCAAGGAGCAACTCCGACGAGGCAGCACAAGGCGAGGGACTATATTGGAAATACGAGAGCACACTAAAGCGACTCGACTCTGAACTCTATTCTGCCATGGGAGCGGCAGGCGAACTGTGTGTCATACGCCGTCAACTCATGACCGACATCCCCGACGACACACTGCTCGACGACTTCATCATTTCTATGGAGATAGTGAAGAAAGGATATAAGATTGCTTATACCTCTAACGCCTATGCCATGGAATATGGCTCTGCCGATTTGCACGAGGAGAGCAAACGCAAGAGGCGCATTGCTGCAGGAGGACTGCAGAGTTGCTGGCGTCTGCGCTCACTGATGAATCCGCTTCGTCATCCCGTAGTGGCATTCCAGTTTGTGTCCCACCGTGTTCTGAGATGGACAATCACCCCTGTATGCCTCTTTGCCCTCGTACCACTCAACACCCTTTTGGTGCTCTCGGGCGAAGACATTGTCTATACCATTATCTGGATTCTTCAGATACTATTCTATGCATCGGCAGCAGCAGGAGTGCGCATCAGCAAATACTTCATATTCATGAATTTAAATGTATTCCGCGGTATGGCTTATCTGTTTAATAATTCCACAGGAATGTGGGAAAAGGCGAAAAGAGCCTAAAAAAAGGTTAAAAATAAGGATAATAAGTAAATTTCTTAATTATTAATTCTCAAATATTAATTATTCTTTGTATCTTTGCACTCTAGAAACAAATAGGAGAAGTATGCATCATGTATCAAGATGAAATCAAAACACTAAAAAGCAAGCTCAAGGAGGCTCAAGACCTATTGGCCAAAACCACCAACGAGCGCGACATAGCTTTGCAGCAGCTCAAGGAATACGAGGAAAAGATCAAGAAGGCCGAGAAAGCCAGCAAAATGAAGTCTTTGTTCCTTGCAAACATGAGCCACGAGATTCGTACGCCTCTCAATGCCATCGAAGGTTTCTCGAGGGTAATGGCTGAGACTGACTCTCCCGAGGAGCGCCTGAAGATGCTCGAAATCGTGGAGAGCAACAATAATCGTCTGCTCAGTCTGATCAACGAGATACTCGACTTGTCGAGAGTGGAGTCAGGAGAGATACAGATGAAGAAGGCTCCCGCCAACCTCACTGAGATGTGCGCCAACATAAAGCAGATATTCAAGTTCCGCTGTCCCGAGCAAATAAAGCTGGTGGCTGAGATACCTCAAAAAACTGTTATTCTCAACACCGACATCAATCGCATTACACAGGTGTTCTGCAATCTCATCAGCAATGCTCTCAAGCACACTGTCAATGGTAGCATCACCTTTGGCTACCAAGTGTCAAAGGACGAAAAGTTCATCACGATGAAAGTGGCTGACACTGGGTCGGGAATCGACCCCAAGGACATCGACTCCATCTTCCAAACCTATGTTTCCAAGGATGCCGAACAACAAAACGGATATGGTCTCGGTCTGCCTCTCAGCAAGATTATCGTAGAGAAATTAGGGGGGCATATCTCCGTCAGCTCAGAGCTTGGCGTCGGTTCCACATTCACATTCACCTTCCCATTCGACGGATCGTACGCTGGCAACAACACCACCTCCAAGCCATGCTTCACCATCTCGCGCACCCTCAGGGCAAAACCAGATTTGGATATCAGCCAGATGAAGCTCATCTTGGTGGCAGAGGACGAGGAATGTAACTATGAACTCATACAGAGCGTGCTCAACAATCGCTATCGCTTGCTCCGTGCTCGCAACGGCATTGAAGCAGTGACCCTCAACGAGGAAGAGCATCCCGACTTGATCTTGATGGACATACGTATGCCCGAGATGAACGGTCTCGACGCCACCCGCATCATCAAGGAAATTAATCCCTCCACACCCATTTTGGCACTTAGTGCCTACGCCTTTGAGGACAGTATCCAAGAGGCACGCGACGCTGGCTGCAACGAGTTTATCTCCAAGCCGTTCAAGGTGGAGCACCTTATCGACACTATTGAGAAATACATTTAACACAAATAGATATGGGAAAACTTGCAGTGAAAAGATATGTATCCCTGATGATGCTGATTCTCCAATTGGTGGTCAGCATCTTCACTATAGTGGGATTGTTTGGCGGCGACTCGTCACCAGTGGGTAATATGGCTTCGGCGATGTGTGTGTATGTATTGCCAGTGTTTATCATCGTCAATATCCTGATGTTGGTTTATTGGCTGATTATGCGCCATTGGTTTATCGCCCCCATCCCCTTGATCACGATATTATGCTGCATTTCATATATCGGAACAATTTTCCAACCAGGCCTGTTCCAGTCTGACAATAACACGGGTTCAGGCATAAAGGTCGCCTCCTACAATGTCGCCCGCTTCGGCCGTGCCGCCACGGGCTTCATTGCCCAGGACGTGCTGGCAGAGATGAAGCGCGAAAATGTGGATGTCTTCTGCATACAGGAATACACCAACGTCAGTGGCGACAAGAAGGTGAGCGACATCTATCGCGAATACTTCCCCTATGTTGTCATAGGACGTGAGGATATGGCAATCTTCAGCCGCTATCCCATTACTGGGTCGAAGACCATCCTGTTCGAGCAGACAAACAACAGTGCCATGTGGGCAAACATCAATGTCAACGGCAAGTCGGTGCGCGTGTTCAACGTCCATCTTGAGACCACGGGATTCAGTCGCACCATGCATCAGGCAGCAAAACTGAGCAATCAGGGAATAAAGGTGGAGGACAACGCCCTCATCAATGCCATCTACGGCAACTACACCCTCGGTATGATTATCCGTGCCGGACAGGCCAACATGGTGGCGATGGAGATGCGCGATTCCAATCTGCCCTGCATCGTTACGGGCGACTTCAACGATGTCCCCTACTCCTATGTATATAACACGATGATGGGCGACAATATGGTTGACGGTTTCAAGGAGTGTGGCAAGGGATTCATGAGCACATATCGTGGCAAGAAACCAGTCCGCATCGACTATATCATGCACGACAAGTCGCTGGCAGGCACATCCTATTACACCAAGGATCTCACCTACTCCGACCACATACCAGTATTTATGACAATAGGAATATAAAATAATAATAAATCCGCCTGCAAATCATTGTTTGCAGGCGGATTTATCTTATTTTCTTAACATCCACATATTCACAATTTATTATAACTATTCTCACAAGCATCAATCATCTTAGTAAGCATCCAATCCCTATGGCAATACACCATAGCCCCAGTGTTTACTGGGGTTTCAGGGATATAAGGATTTTCTGTCTGATTGTATTTTTAATTTAATTAACACAAAAGCTCTTGGACAATGAGTTCGTAGTCCGTCCTTCCGCTTGTCGTCATGCCGAAGAAGCCCTTGAAAAAATCAAGCGCGGTCTTCTTCATCAACTTGCATGTCTCAACGAAAGTAAGATATATGGCAGCTACTCTGGCTCCTGCCTCACTACTAAATCCGCCGAAGTTCTTCCTGAGATTTGTGAACGGCCGGACTACCCTCTTGCAACAGTTGTTGTACTAATTTTTCACTGCGGTGAAAAAAGCTAAAGTCCTGCGGCTTATAGCCTTCCACTACAATATTTTCTTATCTTTAACGTTTCTTTAAAAGGTGGAGGAAGATGACGGGACAAATCCCATTAACAACCCCGTCATTAATCCCCTCCACCCCAAAACACCATGGCCAATAATACATTGGACAAGGCTATTGCAGCCATTCCCAATTTTGGGAAACGTATCAAACTGTTTACTGAAAAACTGCGCATCGCACAGTATGCAGACAACAGTATTTATGATTATCGCCTGAAGATTGCTCAGGCAGTGTTGTTTTTCAATAAGTTGCCGGAGGAGTTCACCCAGGCAGACATCGACTACTACCTGTCCACACTCCTTACCAAGAACCGTTGCAGCATCTCGTTCTTCAAGCACACTGTGTTCGGATTGCAGGCCTACTACAAGGTGATGGGGCTTAAGCAACCTAACGGTCTCGTGCTTCCAAAAGTGCGCAAGCCGAAGAGACTCCCACGGGTGCTCTCCCAAGAGCAGATTGCCCGTCTTCTCCGCAACTGTACCCTGTACGACAAAACCCTGCTTGCCATCATCTACGACTGCGCCCTCAGGGTCAGTGAGGCATGCCGCCTCAGATGGGACGACATCTGCTTTGACCGCAGGAAGCTGTTCGTCTTCCAGGGCAAGGGGCGCAAGGACCGCTACGTGCCCGTCTCCGACCAGATGCTCGTGGTACTCAAGGCATATCGCAAGAAGTATCCGAGCGACGACTATGTCTTCAAGAGTCATAGCGGCAAGACAGAGCCACAGCGCATCACTCCAGGCTATGTGCGGATCATTCTCAAGAACGCACTTGCAAGGGTCGCACTCGACCATTCCATCACCATCCACGACCTGAGGCACAGTGCGGCCACGCATCTCCTGGAAAACGGAGAGAACATAGTGCATGTACAGAAGCGGCTCGGACATGCGAGACTCACGACTACGATGGTTTATCTTCATGTTGCTGACATTGAACCTGTTAGACATGTGCGGTTGATTGACGTCCTCTTCCCGCCCAAGCAATGAGGACACGCTTCGACATCGGTCAGATTATACGTGACCATGGAGAGAAGTTTCTTAGTACCCATAATGTAGTTACGCCTGTAAGGAAAGCGTTTGGCCATATGGCGATGTGCCGAACCAGCGCCCTTGGAGGTCATGTGGAGGTATGCCCGGAATGCGGAGAGATAAAGGTCAGCTACAACAGCTGTCGTAACCGCCATTGCCCGAAGTGCCAGAACAAGGAACGCGAGCAGTGGATTTCTTTCCGCAGGGAGGAGATTATACCTACTAAGTACTTCCATGTGGTATTCACGGTGCCGGATTGCCTGCATCCCATTGCCATGTCCCATCAGACAGCCTTCTACGATTGCATGTTCAAGGCCGCATGGGGCACCATCTCCGCCTTTGCAGGCGATAAGGGACTGCGTACAGGCATGACAGCCATTCTTCATACGTGGGGTTCCAATCTGTTCTACCATCCGCACATTCACTGCATTGTGCCGGGTGGAGGGATAGACAAACTCGGTGTGTGGCACCATCTCAACGGTTGCGAAAAGAGTGACTTCCTTTTTCCTGTGCATGGCATGAGCGACAAATTCTATGGCAGGTTCATGAACCTGCTAACACGGAGGCTAAAGGAAGAAAACTACATTATTGCCGATTACATACGCTATCAGTGTAAGAATAAGCACTGGGTCGTTTATTCCCGTCCTCCCGCAAAGGGAGTGAATCAGGTGTTGGAGTATATTGCCAGATATGCATATCGTGTGGCGATAACCAATTCCAGGATTCTTGACGTGACAGACTCAAATGTCTCATACGACTACAAGGACTACAGGAAGGGCGGAAAGCACGGGGTGATGACAATGGAGATTGACAAGTTCCTCTCCCTGCTATCCCTGCATGTGCTACCCGACAGATTTGTGAGAATCCGCCATTACGGTGTTCTATCTCCATGTAACAGGGAGGCTCTGCGCAACGTACAGCAGCAGCTCGACGTGCCGCCTGTGCCGAAAGTAAGGACAAAGAAGTCATATCTTGAGATCTGTCAGGAGAAAGGTTGGGAGATTGGAGTCTGCAAGGAATGCCATTGCCAGCGTATCATCATAAGGATTATAAATCCAGCCCCGAGAGCCCCACCATTCCTTCTCATGCGTATGGGTAACTAAGCGGTAGTCCGCGAAGTGCTTTTCTTCGTGGACAGCCTCTTTGTGCCCTAACGCGTCATAAAACACTGTATATTGTATCATTTGTGGCATGATTTGAGATTGCGACATCTATGTTTGTATATATTCTAAGAGGTACAAGTCCGTTTTTCTCATCCGCAAGTTGCCACTTTCCTTTTGGAAACCACACAAAAACCGACATCTTTCCCCATAATAATCAGATTACATTTGCGGCGGACGTGCAACGGTCGGCGCTTCATATCGCCTTTCAGGCGAGACGAAGCCTATCTTGTTTGCTGTCACTCATCTTCAGCAGCTCCATCGCTTTCTGGAGAAGTTGTGAAAGTATCGGTATCGCCTCTTGTTTACGGGCCTTGACCACTTCCTGCTCTGTTCTGTGGAAGAAGATGTTCTCAAGCTTAACCTTATATAATAGCTTTATCAGGTCAATGAACGCTCCAGCCATCTCGTCCTTGAAATCACGGAGTGCCGAGACAAAATCCGCTATCTGTCTTTTGAAATCTTCTCGTTCCATATCTGACAAATTACCCCCACGCCACGAGTCCTCTATAAGGCTCATCGCATATTGGGCACGCATTATCATGCGCTCTGTATCGTATCGTTCTTTTTCTGCCATAGCATCATCCGGAACACCGTAAACGACACAATCGACCACGTCTGGCTGACGGAAACGCTTCTTGTACCATTTTTCAAATACATGATAAGGGATACCATTTGCCTCGAAGTATTGGGAGACAGAAACGCCCTTGCTTACTCCCTCACTCTGATAACGACCCCAAAGGGTCTCGATGTCTTTACTACTTATTGCAATAATCGTTGTTTTTAAAATTACGGCGCAAAGGTAGTGATTATATTTCAAACCGCCAAAATAGGGGTTGGATGCTTACTAACCCGAGAATGAAAAACATCTACATCGGGATATTTGTTAAACTAATTTTCCAGAATTGGTCTTCATGATAACAAATACCACTTAAATGACAGTACAATATAAACAGAACCTCACTAAACTATCTCCCCTTCAATTATGTAGAGAGAAGGGGTATGGCTTTTATTCTCTAAAGCTTGATCATAGGAACTCTATATACTCATCCTTAACATATACACTGATAGCAAGAAAATGGGGCAGTTCGATGATGAGCTGCTTACGTTTGGTGCCACGGGTGCGAAGCAGGAGGCCCTCTAAACCATCGAGTGGACCACCGATAATACGTATGGGACTATTGCGTGCAGACTTTGGAATATCCGTAACTGGAAAGAAACGGGTTTCCTCTGACTCCTTGTTGGCACGGATGAAATCATCCATCTGCTTATCAGGAACTACCATAGGCGCGGGGGGACTCACGCCATATCGATAACGGAACTGGAAATTGCACTTGGGCTCATTGGTCAGGGCAATAAGCTGAGAACGCTGGGCATTAAGGAAAAAGAGGTCGGGAAGATAAGGTCGCTCAACTATATATGCCTTCCTTGTCTTATCCCTTACTATTGTTTTGACAGTAGGAGTGTAGGTTGAATAGCCCTTTTCAGCCAATAACTGATAGGACAAATGGGCACGATGTCCCCTATGGAGATCGCGCATCACAAACCATTCACGCTTTGACTCTTTTTCTTCTTCTTCCTGCTCCATTATACTCTTAAATTGGGATAAGTGCATATTTCCAATTCCCACCTTCACGAATAACTCACTGTATGCCAGATTGTTACAGGTGAGAATACATAAAGTTGGTGATATTATTCCTATTGGCTTTTTTTAGTCCATATATCCGAATTTGTTGCAAAGGTAAGGATTTTTCTGTAAACACAGAAAAATAAAGAGTGAAAAAAGCTTAAATAGAGAGAGTCTCTATAGTATTTTGTGGTTTTTGACGAATAAATCTAATAATAAAGCATAGCCGAGTGGGCTATGCTTTATTAAATTTTAATATTGCGGCTCCGTTCTTGGGAACAATGATACTAAGCGGTTCCTGGGATGAGAGACGTACGGCTACTGATGCTCCGGTAAGTATATCCTCTCCCTCTATGTCCTTGCCATCCGGCAAGTTGAGATATTCGAAGGCATGCTCGGGGATGTTGAGCTTAATGTTGCGGTCGAGACTGTCGAAGTTGACAACCACCACAAGGAGTTGACGACCTGAACGACGTAGGAACGCATACTGCCTGTCGGGATTGAACGAGGCTGAATGGGGATTGGCATACATGAGGTCGTAGCTCTGACCACTGACCGTCTTGTCGGTGCGGGCAAAGTTCATTATCCTCGAATAAATGTCAGCCAATGCCTTTTCGTCATCGGTGAGTTTGCCTTCATCGGCTCGACACATGGTGTCAACGCTCCAATAGTCGAAGATGGTGGTGCGACCGTCGCAACCACTGAATCCTTCCTTGTCCATGCCCTTCTCGCCGTATTCCTGTGCGAAATAGTGCATGTAGGGACAAGAGCGGAAAAGAGTGGAGACAACAAAGGCAGGGACAGCCTTGAAGGCATCGCCGGCAAAGAACTGCGAGGCTATGCGCTGCTCGTCGTGATTCTCAAGGAAATAGAGCATGTGGTCGGCAATGTCGTCGGTGGATTGCCATGCCGACGTGATGCGGGTGGCACTGCCGCCTGCGGTTATGTCGCGTAGAGTGTCGTACATGCCCACCTTGTCATAGAGATAGGTGAAGCCTGCCTCAACATATTGTCTATAGAGAGCTGGATTATATACCTCGCCGATGAAGAGATAGTCGGGATACTGACGGCGTACCTCAGCAATAGCCCAACGCCAAAATTCCACTGGCACCATCTCTGCCATGTCGCAACGCACTCCCTGTATGCCCTTGGAAGCCCAGAAGAGCAATATATCGCGCATCTTAAACCATGTGTCGGGCACTGGATTAAAATATCCTACGCCTCCGGCATAGTAATCCACACCATAGTTGAGCTTGACGGTCTCATACCAATCGTTCTGTCCTGGCTTGTTGTCGAAATGGTCATTACCTGTGGCCTTGGCTGGCTCCTCATGATATGGCTCGGCAGTGCCGGCATAGAGGTCGAGATATGGCTCGAACGAACATCCTGGACAATAATAGAAATTGTTTTGCGGATTGAAGCCATGGTCGCGATTGTCGTCGGCACCAAGGTCTTTTACACCCTTGGGCTTGCAGAGCGAAGCATACTGACGAGCGACATGATTGGGTACAAAGTCGATGATGACACCAAGACGAGCCTTGCGAGCCCTGCTCACCAATGCCTCAAACTCAGCCATACGATTATCCACATCCTCGGCAAGGTCGGGATCGACATCATAATAATCGGTGATGGCATAGGGAGAACCTGCATTACCCTTGACAATAGCAGGGTGATTGGCAGGTATGCCGTGGGCGGTGTAGTCGGTATTGGTGGCATGGCGTATCACACCTGTAAACCAAATATGTGAGACACCTTTCTGCTGAATCGACTTAAGAACGGAAGTAGTGAGATCGTTGAATTTGCCGCATCCGTTGTCGGCAATACTACCATTCTCCTTCCGCGTCGTATTTCTGTTGCCATAAAGACGCGGAAGGAGCTGATAGATGATTATCTTGTCGTTTGACATGAGCGAATGTTATGAGATACCGTTGACTGCAACATTCTTGTCGATACGGCCAATCATACCCTGAAGAGCCTTGCCCGGACCACACTCTGTGAAGTCGTCGGCACCGTCGGCTATCATGTTCTGTACGCATGATGTCCAACGAACACTGCTTGTGAGCTGTGCGATGAGGTTGGCCTTGATGTCGGCAGGATCAGTGTGAGGCTTACCGTCAACATTCTGATAAACAGGACACTGAGGAGCCGAGAACTCAGTCTTCTCGATAGCAGCCTGGAGTTCGTCCTTGGCAGGTTGCATCAGTGGAGAGTGGAAAGCGCCACCCACCTTGAGGGGAAGGGCACGCTTGGCACCGGCTGCCTTCAGCTTCTCGCATGCCTCGTTGATAGCCTCAACATTACCTGAGATAACAAGCTGACCGGGGCAGTTGTAGTTGGCGGGGACAACGACAGATCCCTCCTTGCTTACCTCGGCACAAATCTCCTCAATCTTATCGTCGGGCAGTCCAACGATGGCAGCCATTGTGGAAGGTGCAGCCTCGCATGCCTTCTGCATAGCCATGGCACGAGCATAAACAAGACGCAGACCATCCTCGAAATTCAGTGCGCCTGCTGCCACAAGAGCAGAGAACTCACCAAGAGAGTGACCAGCCACCATAGAGGGCTTGAACTCGTCGCCAAGACTGATGGCCTTGATGACACTGTGGAGGAACACGGCAGGCTGAGTAACCTTAGTCTGCTTGAGTTCATCGTCGGTACCGTCGAACATAATGTCGGTGATGCGATAACCGAGAATATCATTAGCTTTCTCAAAAAGCTCTTTTGCCTTTGGATTGTTGTCGTAGAGGTCCTTACCCATTCCTACGAACTGTGCTCCCTGTCCGGGAAAAACGAATGCTTTCATCTTTAAAACTTTAATATTTTAATATTTTAATTCTTTAATTCTGCTCAGCAAGCAATGGTACGAGCACCGAGAAAGTACTACCCTCGCCTACCACTGACTCTACCATAACATCGCCACCATTCTTGACGGCAAAGTCCTTACAGAGCTGCAGACCGAGTCCGCTACCCTCCTCGTTATTGGTACCGTAAGTGGTTTCTCCCTTATGGAAGATGGTATCTATACGGTCGGGGGCAATACCCACGCCATGGTCGCGTACACCCACTTTAGCAAAGTTGTCCTTACGCGACACTACAATCTCAATGCTGCTATCCTCGTTGCTAAACTTGATGGCATTGCTGAGGAAGTTGCGCAACACGGTATTGAGCATATCCTTGTCGGCACGCACCTTCATTCCCTCCTCGTGATACTCGGTGGTGAGCTTGATCTTCTTTGTCTCTGCAATGAGAGAGAAGATGTCGGCCACACCGGTGATGACGTCACTGATCTCAAACTCCTGGAAAGCCACCTTAAGACGTCCTGTCTGGCTCTTTGTCCATTTGAGCAAGTTATCGAGCAGGTCATGTGTCTCCTCTGTCTCACGATTGGCCTTGTCGATGAGATAATACATCTCGGGACCGATGGCCTCGGGACTGACGGTCTGAACAACAAGGTTGAGCACCATACGTATGCTTGCCATAGGCGAGCGGAGGTCGTGGGCAATCACGGAGTACATCTTATCGCGGTTGCTGATAGTGCGCTTCAACTCGATATTCTGCTGCACGATGATGCGCTTGGCAGCCACAAGAGATATTTGGTGCATCACGCGCATGATGAGCTCCTCCTTATTAAATGGTTTTGAGAGGAAGTCATTTGCTCCAACCTGGAAACCATGTACAAGGTCGGACGGAGAATTGAGGGCGGTGAGGAAGATGATGGGTATGTCGGCTGTCTCAGGATTCTTCTTGAGTTCGACGGCAGTGTCGAAACCGCTGATGTCGGGCATCATCACGTCGAGCAAGACAAGATCGGGATGCTGCTCCTTACATATCTGTATGCAACCTGTACCATTGTTGGCGGTGAGAACTTGGAATTTCTCGTTGGTCAACAATATCTTAAGCAACAGCACGTTGCTCATCACGTCGTCTACTACCAATATGCGATAGTCGCTCCTGTTGATACTTTGCTCAAATGTTTCTCCGTATTCCATAACTAATTCTATTGAGATTAATTACTTGGCGTAAGCCACACTTCTCGTCTCGCGGATAACCGTTATCTTAACCTGGCCGGGGTAGGTCATCTCGGTCTGTATCTTGTTGGCTATCTCGCCAGAGAGTGCCTCAGTCTCTTTGTCATCCATCTTGTCGGCACCAACGATAACACGCAGTTCGCGACCAGCCTGGATGGCATAGGTCTTAGTGACTCCCGGATAACTCATGGCAATAGCCTCAAGGTCGTTGAGACGCTTGATATATGCCTCGACAATCTCGCGGCGGGCACCTGGACGGGCACCACTGATGGCGTCGCAAACCTGTACGATTGGGGCGAGAAGAGTATTCATCTCGCACTCGTCATGATGGGCACCAATGGCATTGCAGATATCTGGTTTCTCCTTGTATTTCTCAGCAATCTTGGCTCCATACAGTGCATGGGGCAATTCACTCTCCTCGTCGGGCACCTTTCCGATATCATGGAGCAGACCGGCACGCTTGGCCTTCTTGGGATTAAGACCAAGTTCGGAAGCCATCACCGCACAGAGATTGGCTGTCTCGCGTGCATGCTGGAGAAGGTTCTGACCGTAAGAACTGCGATACTTCATCTTACCCACGATACGGATGAGTTCGGGATGCAGACCATGTATGCCAAGGTCAATAGCAGTGCGCTTACCTGTCTCGATAACCTCATTCTCGAGCTGCTTTTTCACCTTCTGCACGACCTCCTCGATACGTGCAGGATGGATACGTCCGTCTGCCACAAGCTGATGGAGCGCAAGACGACAGATCTCGCGGCGAATGGGGTCGAAGGCACTGATGACAATAGCCTCGGGGGTGTCGTCAACGACAATCTCGACACCGGTGGCAGCCTCAAGAGCCCTGATATTGCGTCCCTCGCGACCGATGATGCGTCCCTTGACCTCATCGTTGTCAATATGGAACACACTGACGCTGTTCTCAATGGCAGTCTCTGTAGCCACACGCTGGATGGTCTGGATGACTATCTTTCGGGCATTGGCATTGGCATTGAGCTTGGCCTCGTCCATAATTTCGTTGATATAACTTTGGGCGTCGGTCTTGGCCTCATCCTTCATCGACTCCACAAGTCGCTGCTTGGCCTCTTCTGCGCTCAGGCCAGAGAGCTCCTCAAGCTTCTCGCGCTCCTTGAGTTGCATCTTCTCGAGTTCCTCCTGTTTGATGGTCAGGAGTTTCTTCTCGTTGTCGATACGCACCTGCTGGTTGTCAAGCTCATTCTTGCGACGTCCAAGTTCCTCCTGGCGCTGATTGAGCGACATCTCGCGCTGCTTCAGCTTGTTCTCGCTCTGCTGGATGTGCTGGTTGCGCACCTGCACTTCCTTCTCGAGCTCGCTCTTTTTATTGAGGAATTTCTCTTTCACCTCAAGCAGCTTCTTCTCTTTCATCACATCGGCTTCCTTCTTGGCAGCCTCAACCATCTCGTTATACTTACCCTTCAGGACATACCTGAAAACGAGGTATCCGCCTATGCCACCCAATATCAGTGCGGCTGCGGAAATTATTATAGTCAATAACATAAACCTTTAATTAATATATATATGTTTAATAATTCTCACTTCTTTTTGCCAAGTAATTCATCTATTTCGGCAGAAAGATGGCTGAGAACATCATCGTATGGCCCTGTATCATTACGGGAGTGTTCCTTCTGATACTGCAAGGCAATGTCAATCAATGTCATAAGGGCAATGGTGTGATCTCCCTTGCGACCCTTGAACAATTTGGCATAGACATTATAGCGGTCGGTAATCATCTTGGCCGCCGCGCGATAGTACTCTTCTTCCTCGCGGTTGATTGTAACACTCATTTCCTCATCATAGACGTGAAGACGAATGTTGAGCTTTGTCTTATTGTCATCTGCCATAATTATTGATTATTTCTGTTCGGATAACACTGCGATGCACTTGTTTACATCGCGTATTAACTTGGCCAGTCTTTCTCTTGCCGACTGGATGTCCCCATCGGAAACCTCCAGCAACTTGGCTGCCTTAAACGCATCAAACTCCTGCTGCTTGTCGAGCAGTTGCTGCCTGAGTTGCCTGACATCAGCTTCATTCTTCTCAAGCATGGCATACAATTCCTCATTCTCCTTCTTCAGATTCTGAAACTGGAGAATCAATGCCCTCACCTTGGTCTGAATTTCAACGATTGTCTTTTCACTCATGGCTACACGTTTTCTTTATTTTTACAAAGGTAAGAATAATATCTTACAACCCGACAATATTGAGCTATATTTTAATGTTTTTTAGCTCCATTGGCGGATTATTAAAGTTATTTCACCCTTGACTCTCACTTTTTATCGTCGTTCTTAGGACGTGGTTCTTTCTTGGCAAGCATCACGACCTTATATACGAATGCAGTGGTCCATGCCTGAGAATAACCGAGGCGACGCGCATACTCGCGGATGGCAACTACTGTCTTCATCACTCCGGCGTCAGTGAAGTCGTTCTTATTGAATATGTCGTCAACGGTCTTCTCGGTCATCGTGTAGATAGCCTTTTTCATAAACGATGGCACACGAAGCTTGAACTTCATCAGATTGCCTATAAGCATCATGAGGTCCTGGGTGAAGCCCTGAAACTGTATGAAATAGGGTTGCACGTCCTGAAGACGCTTGCACTTTCTCCTGACACTTTGGTCGATTTCCTTGAAGAAGATATCGTCCATACCATATATCTCCTTTAACATCTTGCGACAACGGCTCTTCTCGCCTACGCCCAACTTGTTGTTGACAGTTGGCACCTTGAGCGTTGTCTTGAACACCCTGAGGTCGGGAAGGGCGGCAAGGTTGGTGATGCCAAGGTCGCTCGCCATGACTGACTGAAAATAAACTCTAACGAGGGTCATGAAATCCTCCATGCCTCCAGCTTTAGGCTGATCGTCGGACTTGCGCCCGAAAAGCTTTGAAATTATACTCATTCTTTCTGTTTTTACTGATTTTGGCTGCAAAGTTACGTATTTTTCTGCATAACTCAATAAAAAAATCAAAAAATCGAATGACAATATAGATTTTTTTTGTATCTTTGCCCCAAAATTGCAATTTTTAGTTATATGAAAGGTATAGTATTGGCAGGTGGAAGCGGTACGAGACTGTATCCTATCACCAAGGGAATAAGCAAACAGCTCATACCCATTTTTGACAAACCAATGATTTATTACCCTGTGTCGGTGCTCATGCTTGCCGGCATAAGGGACATTCTTATAATCAGTACTCCACACGACTTGCCCGGGTTCAAGCGTCTTCTTGGCGACGGAAGTGAGATTGGCGTAAGATTCGAATATGCCGAGCAGCCATCTCCCGACGGACTGGCACAGGCATTTATCATCGGTGAGAAATTCATCGGTAACGACTCGGTATGCCTTGTCCTGGGTGACAACATCTTTTATGGCAGCGGATTCTCGGCCTTGCTTAGACAAAGCGTGGAAAACGCGGAGAAGAACAACTTGGCTACGGTATTCGGATATTACGTAAACGACCCGGAGAGATACGGCGTGGCTGAGTTTGACAATGAGGGCAACTGTCTGAGCATAGAAGAGAAGCCTGAGAAGCCGAAGTCAAACTATGCTGTGGTGGGACTGTATTTCTATCCCAACAGTGTGGTGGAAATTGCCAAGAACATCAAACCGAGTGCACGCGGCGAACTGGAGATAACTACAGTCAATCAGGTGTATCTGGAAAAGGAGCAGCTGAAGGTATTGCCCCTGCAACGAGGATTTGCATGGCTCGACACTGGTACGCACGACAGTCTGAGCGAGGCGAGTACATTCATCGAGGTGATTGAAAAGCGCCAAGGACTGAAGGTGGCTTGCTTAGAGGAAATAGCATACAAGCGTGGGTGGATCACCATCGACCAAGTGCATGAATTGGCAAAACCAATGATTAAGAACGGATACGGACAGTATCTCATGAGTTTGAAGTAATAACAGAATAATAAATATAGAATAAAATGCAGAACCAAATGGATCAGAATCTGGACAAAAATCAGTTTGACCTCAATGAAGAGGAAAGCTCATTTGACTTTATGAGCATACTCAACATGTTTATTTTCAACTGGAAGATATTCGCACTTTCGGTGATAGTTTGCCTCGGTTTAGGAGTGCTCTTCCTGAAAGTGAAGAGCCCAGAGTATCAGGTAAGCACCAAGATGCTTATCAAGGAAGAGGGAAAGAAGATGACGGGACTGTCGAGCATTATCTCGGGTAACGCACTACTCTCGAGCATGGCAGACCTGGGCATGGTATCGAGCAGCAATGGAGTGGATAACGAAATCGAAATCCTGCAGAGCAACATGTTGCTCAGGGAAACCATCATGGACCTGAAGCTTTATACGGAATATCGTATGGACGCATTCATAAAGCCCAAACTCATATACAAGAAACAGCCTATCACAGTGGACATCGACAGACCAAGCCTGGAGAACATGGACGAGACCAAGCTGCCCGTCAAACTGAAGATATCCAAGGATGGCAATGGATACAAGGTAAGCGGTATGACTTGGACAAAGGAAAGGGAAGAGATGCCATTCGAGGCAAACATAACCAAACTGCCAGCCACTGTTAAGACATATGCGGGAACACTGACCCTCAGCAAAAACATCGAGGCTCAGGAACCGCTTACAGAGGAAAAGGATGAGCATGTACTCATAAGCCCCGTTGTATCCACAATCAAAGTTTTCCTGAAGAACCTGACTGTGGAGACGGCTTCAAAGAAGACCACGGCCCTTGTACTCACCTTTAATGACAAAGACGAAAAGCGTGCCGAGGATTTCCTATCGCAACTCGTAATTTGCTATAACCGTCAGGCTAATGCCGACAAGAACGACCTCGCCATGAAGACAGAGGACTTCGTGAACGAGCGTCTGGCGAAAATCGTGGAGGAATTAGGCTCTACGGAGACTCATCTGGAGAATTACAAGAAGAGCAATAATCTTGGCGACTTGAAACTGGACGCGACATCGGCTTATGAACTCAGTAGCGAATACTCTACCAAGTTGGTAGAGGCAAACACGCAGATTGAACTGCTGAAATACCTACGCCAGTATGTGGATGAACCAAAGAATAACTACCAGCTCATTCCATCTAACGTCGGACTGATGGACAAGTCGTCAATGGAACTCATCACTGCATACAATGAGAATGTGTTGACGAGAAACAAGTTGTTGCGTACAGCCTCAGAACTGTCACCGCAGGTGCAGACTCTGACATCTACGCTCGACGAACTGCAACGCTCTATCCATATTGCCTTGGCTCAAGCTGCCAAATCAGCCGAGATACAGAAGCAGAACATAGACAGGCAACACGCCATCTACCAGTCGAAAATCAACAGGGCTCCTGGACAAGAGCGTGCATTGGCAGAAATCGGACGTCAGGTTGCAGTCAAGCAGGAGCTATATCTCATGCTTCTCAGCAAGCGTGAGGAGAACTCTATCTCTCTTGCCTCGACTGCCGACAAGGGAAAACTCATCGACGAAATGGTGGACGAGGGCAAGGTCAGCCCCAAGGCTTCGGTGGTTTTAGCAATGGCATTCATTCTCGGTCTTGGTATTCCATTCGGTGTTCTCTATCTGTTGCAGATGATGAGCAACAAGGTTGAGGCACGTAAGCAGGTGGAAACTCTCACTACTAAACCTGTAGTGGCTGACATTCCACTTAAGAACGACATGACACCTATAGAGGACGCTATGAGAGCTCTGCGTGCAAACATACAACTAAGCATGAAACCTGATGAGAAGGTTATTCACATCACATCGGGCGCACAAGGAGAAGGCAAGACATTCTGTGCTGCCAACTTGGCTACATCTCTCGCACTGCTGGGCAAGAAGGTGGTGGCAGTGGATACGGATATACGAAAGCCGTCACTTGCCAGTCAGTTGGGAATGAGTGAAAACCATCGCGGACTGTCATCTCTTCTTGCCATGGACAAAATCAATGAGGCTGACGTGAAATCGGTTATACTTACCTCAAAGAACAATGCTTCACTTGATATTCTGCCTGCCGGCGAAGTACCAGCCAATCCCGCAGAACTAGTGGCATGCGGAAAGATTGATAATGTTGTGGAGATTCTGAAAAATCAATATGACTATGTAGTTATCGACTCTACGTCGCTTGACAATGATGCTGACGCTATATATATAAATAAGGTGGCAGACTACACCTTGTATGTAGTGCGTGCTGACGTGACTACCAAGAAGAACGTAGAGGCAATTGACCAACTCGCAGAGAATGGCAGACTGAAGAATATCAATGTGGCAGTGAACGCTATTGACTTGTCACTAAAGAAATATAAGTACCAATATGGTAAGTAAAATCATCAAATCACTGTGTATTGTACAGCTGGCGATATTATTCGCCAGCTGTAGCAATATGCAGAATGTTGCATACATAAAGAATTACGAATCATATCAGGCTGACACCACCCGTGCCCAATACGAGATGAGATTCCAGCCTAAGGATGTCGTAGATGTACTCTTTTTCCAACCGGAAGACCAGTCGGTAGTGCTACCGATGGCACTTCAGGCGCATGCTGTAATCAAAGCTGACAATCCCACTCTTGTTGGGGGCAGCCAAAGCCTGTCATATATCATCGACAATGAAGGCAATATCGAAATACCTCTGTTGGGTAAAGTGCACATTGCAGGAGAGACTAAGAAGAGCGCAGAAGCAATCATCAAGGAGAAGGCATATAAATATATACGTCGCGACAGAGACTTATATGTCAATGTCTCTTTATGCGAGTTTCCCATCACCGTTGACGGTGAGGTGGCAAAGCCTAACGTGTTCAATATTCCAAGTCAGAGAGTGAACATTTTCGAGGCATTGGCAATGGCTGGAGACATCAAGATAACAGGCAGGAAAGACAACGTTATGATACTCAGACTGGAAGTAGACGGGACCAGAACAGTGCATCGACTCGACATGACGGACGTGAACGTGATCAACTCGCCCTACTATTACCTGCAACAGCGTGACATCGTGTATGTGGAGCCTACCGACCTGCAAAAGCAGGAGAAATATTTCGGAAACATGACTAATGTGATGATTAGCGGTGTGTCTGTGGCAGTGAGTATCGGATCACTGCTATTCCAAATCCTAAACTAAACAGAACATAATATGAAAAAAGACACCAAAGAACTATTCGTTCCTGGAAGACTTTGCCTCTTCGGTGAACACTCTGACTGGGCAGGTAAATACCGCACAATGAATGCCGACATAGTGGCTGGTGCTGCTATTGTCTCGGGTATTGAACAGGGTATATATGCCACGGTGGAAAGAGACTCGCATTTTTCCGTCACTTCAACAGCTCCAGAGATCAAATCACTATGGCAAGACTTCTCATGCAGGATGGATGCACACGAACTGAAGGACATTGCCAAGAGCGGCTCGTTTTTCTGCTACTGTGCGGGTGTCGCTTCATATATGCTCGAATGGTATAAGGTAGGGGGAGTGAAGATTAACATCACCAAAATGACACTGCCAATAAAGAGCGGACTGTCGTCATCGGCAGCTATCTGCGTACTTGTAGCAAGGGCATTTAACCTGATGTATAATCTCAACCTGAGCACTATGGGCGAAATGAATATCGCCTACTGGGGTGAACTACGCACCAGCAGTAGATGTGGACGTCTTGACCAGGCGTGCGCTTTTGGAGTGCATCCGGTATTGATGACTTTCGATGCAGAGGAGGTGGAGGTAAAGAACTTTAATATAAGGGAAACACTGTATTGGGTGTTCTCTGACCTCAATGGAACCAAGGACACCATAAAAATTCTTACTGACCTCAACAAGGCTTTCCCGTTTGCTGAGGGCGAAAGGGAAAAGAATGTGCAATACGCACTGGGAGAACTAAACCAGAAAACCGTCAACGAAGCAATCACACTGATGGAGGAAGGACGGGTGGAAGAACTCGGTGCATTGATGACAAAGGCACAGGCTGACTTTGACAAATATATAACTCCTATGTGTCCAAGCCAACTCTCATCGCCCAAACTACACCAAATTTTGGCTGACGAAAGAATCAAAGAGCTATCCTATGGAGGAAAGGGTGTAGGTTCACATGGAGACGGGTCTGTGCAATTCCTTGCCAAGTCAAAGGAATGTCAGACTGAAATTGTGGAATACCTCAAGTCGAAGGGACTACATCCCTACGGTCTCACCATTGAACCAAAGCACACGATAAGAAAGGCTATTATCCCCGTGGCAGGTTTCGGTACAAGACTCTATCCCGAGACTAGATTCTTGAAAAAGGATTTCTTCCCTATCATCGACAAGGATGGACAGGTGAAACCGCTTATTCTCATACTGCTTGAAGAATGTAAGGCTGCAGGAATTGAGGAGATTTGCATCGTGCTCGGAAGCAGGGAGGAAAGGGAGCAATACAGACAATTCTTTGAAACACCATTGCCAAAGGAACATCTCGACAAACTGCCAAAAGAAAAGTTGAAGTATGAAAGGCATATTCTTGACCTCGGCAAGCGACTGACCTACGTGTATCAAACGGAGAAAAAGGGATTCGGCGACGCTGTATATCGATGTGCTGATTTTGCAGCCAACGAACCTGTTCTGCTTTTGTTGGGCGACACGATATACCACAGCAATACCAACAAGTGTTGTGCACTACAGTTTATCGAGGCTTATGAGAAATACAACAAACCGATGATGTCAATCCACGAGATACCACTTGAGAAGGTATGCTACTATGGCGTCACGTCAGGCAAATGGATTGACAGCAAGGAACGGGTTCTCCTAATGAGCAATATCACAGAGAAACCATCATCGGCATACGCCGAGGAGAATCTCGGTGTGGTTTCTGTTGCGGTGACGGGACGGAAAAGATACTATTGTGCCTTCGGCTCGTATATCCTTACCAAGGAAGTGTTTGCACAGTTAAAGGAGAATATTAACAATAATGTAGTGAACGCTAAAGGCGAAATCGAACTTACCACTGCCCTGGAACAGGTGAGACAGCAGAATGGCCTGTTGGGAGTAAAACTCGACGGAAAAATGTTTGACATCGGTGTTCCTAATGAATACCGCAACACTATGTGCAATTACGTATCTCCATGCTGACAACTTTTCTTGTAGGCATACTGACACTTGTGCAACTCAACTGTGAAAACCTGTTCGACTGCTCTCACGACAGCGGGAAAAACGACATGGAATTCACAGTTGACGGGAAAAGGCATTGGACTGCCGGCAAATACTGGCGGAAAACCGAAAACATCGCCAAGGCTATTATCGGTAGTTGCGGAAGGGACACCCTACCCGACCTTATTACCCTTTGCGAGGTGGAGAATGACTCGGTGATGGACAAACTTACTCGCCGAACGGCATTAGGACGGCTCGGCTATCGTTATATAATGACTGATTCTCGCGACAAGAGGGGCATCGACGTGGCACTTTTATACAATACATTTTCATTTAAGCCTAACTGCCATTATTCAATCAGACCAGAAGACGATCATCCTGAGCATCCACTTAGGGACATACTCTACGTCAGCGGTTGCCTTGCGTCGGGCGATACGATCCACGTAGTCGTGGTGCATGCTCCGAGCAAGTTCGGCGGTGCGAAGAAGTCACTAAAACGACGTATGGTTGTAATGAAAGAGACCATGGCGGTCATTGACTCTATCCGCAATAAAGACAACGATGCGAATATTATCATAGCTGGTGATTTTAACGACACTGCCGACAGCCAGCCAATGACTTACCTTGAAAACCATGGTTTGGTGAATGTCTCCAAACAGGCCATTGGCGAGAACGGTGCTCGCGGAAGCTACAAATACAAGGGCAGATGGGAAAGCATCGACCACATCCTTGTAAGCGAGAGCTTACGTCCTAACGTCATCTCCTACCGAATCTGCGATACACCTTGTTTAATATATAAGGACAAACAATACGGCGGCTGGAAGCCTCGCCGCTCCTTCAATGGCTACAGATACGACCCAGAAGGCTTCAGCGATCATCTGCCAGTCGTGGTAAAACTAAGTTTTTGATATGTTTAAAAAACAAAAAAAGTAATAGCCCTTTTTTGAGGGCTATTACTTATATATACATTATGCAACCTTCTCCAATCGCTTCATCATTGCGAACATGAAGAGGGCTGAGAGGAGGCAGAGGACGATGAAGACGGTCCATACCACCCACAAGGGAAGACCACCCCAAAGGAAGCCACCCACACTGACAAGGAAGTTGCCAAGGGCTGTGGCTACAAACCAGCCACCCATCATCATTCCCTTATACTTGGGAGGAGCAACCTTGGATACAAAGGATATACCCATCGGCGAAAGAAGCAACTCGGCAAAGGTCAACACGAGATAGGTGGAGATAAGCCAATACTGGGATACAAACACTCCATTTTCGCCTGCGGCTGCCTGAGCATCTGGAGAAGGCAAAGAGAAAGAACCAAATGCCATAACACCAAATCCAAGGGCGGCTACAAGCATTCCGTATGCAATCTTACGAGGGGCAGAGGGTTCTTTGTCCTTGCGTGCCAATGCACCGAAGATGGCAAGGCTGACGGGGGTGAGAGCCACAACATAGAAGGGGTTGAACTGCTGGAAGATAGGTGCGGAGATGTCAATGGAATCAGATACTTGGGTGTATTTCCAATAGAGGAAGCAAAGACACAGTGCCAACAATACTCCAGCTATACCCTTGCTCTTGGAAGTCTTGCCCTGAACGAGCGAGAAGAGAGAATAGACAATGATGATGACGGCCACAAGGTTGAACACATCGAATGCCATACAGTTGGCTCCCTCTACACTCTTGACGGTGAACTCATTAGCGAAATATGTAAGGGTGAGTCCGTTCTGATGGAATGCCATCCAGAAGAAGATAACCACAGCAAAGACGAGGCAAAGTGCTACAATACGTGCCTTGGTATCTTCAGGTGACAATTCCTCCCCGGCATCGGCTGCTTTCTTGGCACCGGCAGCCTGCTTGCCTCCCTCGACATGACGGAAGGTGGCACGGGTGAGATAGTAGATGGCAATGGACAGTATCAACGATGCACATGCCACGGCAAAGGCGAAGTGATATGAGTCGTTCTCTGAAACACCCATACTGGTCTGCGCCCACTCCATAATCTTCACTGCTGCAGTAGGTGCGAAGAGTGCACCAATGTTGATTGCCATATAGAAAATAGAGAATCCGGAGTCGCGTTTGTCGGTATACTGAGCCTCGTTGTATAGGTCGCCCACCATCACCTGGAGATTGCCCTTAAAGAGTCCAGTGCCTATACCTATCAGCAGAAGGGCGAGAATCATCACCACCAGTGCCAACACATTACCACCCAAGGGGACGGATAGCAGCAAATAGCCACAGAACATGATGATGATACCAATGGTGACCATCTTACCAAAACCAAACTTGTCGGCCATCATACCTCCAAAAAGAGGAAGGAAATACACCAACATTAGAAAACTACTGTAGATTGCACCAGCAGCACCGGCTGTCAATCCGAAATTTGCCCTAAGGAACAGGGCAAAGACGGCAAGCATGGTGTAATAACCAAAGCGCTCACCTGTGTTGGCCAACGCCAACGCATAAAGACCTTTCGGCTGTCCTTCAAACATTGTACTAAATTTTAAATTATTAATTCTTAATTCCTAATTTCTAATCCCTAATTCCTAATTCCTAATTCCTAATTTCTAAAGACGTCCCAGAGATAGGTCAACTTAATATATATGCCGCTGTTGTTGCTACGTCCAAAATAGTCGCTCTTGGAATTCTTGTAGATGTCACCAAGACCATAATAATAGCGGCCCTCAATGATGAAATGGCCTAACTTGGGATTACTGTATTCAAGACCGAAACCGGCGGTAATTCCATAATCGAACTTGCGCTGTATGGATAGGGTGTCCATAACGGCATCACGCAATGCTCCTACACGGTCGTTGACATTACGGGAGTCATAATCGAAGTTTGACTTCTTCTTGTCGCCAAGATACATTCCAAACTGAGGTCCGAGCTGGAAAAAGGCCTGAAATCCCTTGCGCTCCCTACCCCATCCCAATCTCGCCATCAACGGCACCTGGACATAGGTGAGCTGACGCTCATATTCCTCAGCCACCTTGGTAAGGGGATTGATTACAGGCAAATCCTCAGAAGTGCGGATGTCTTCCTTCCATCCCATTTGCGAGATGTTCACCTCACCCACAATGGCACAGATACTCTTGAAGTATTTCTCGCATGTATAGCGAACGGTGAAACCGCCTGTCAATCCACCATGCATCTTCTGCGTGACGGATGGCGTGAAACCGACATTGCTCATTACATATCCACCGTTGACTCCTATGGCCAAATCATTACGGTAGTCGCCAATCTGAGCCTTGACTACTACCGACGACAGAAGTACCAATAGGACTGTAAGCGTAATTATCCTGTGCATGAGACTAATAATTTATAGTTTCTATTTGATGTGACGGTTTATAATGTACAAACAGCAATGAGGTGTTGCGATAACCTCCATTGGCTATCTTCTCAAACTTGAGCGGAGTCTGCACCGGTATGTAACCTACTGTTCCTGGTGCTCCGGTGAATTTCTTGCCATTCTTGTAAAATCCCTTGAGAAAATACATTGCATGGTCGAATCCAGTCACCGCAAATCGGGGCAGGGCCTGCATCATGTCGGCATGGAAATTCCATCTATACTTGGTCATTATTCTGTCTGTAGCCGAAGACAACGGGTTGAGATAGAATGTTGCCGGTATATATACATTATACTTATAATAATTGTCGATGTCATACTTTGTGTACATCATCCACTCGGTATAGCCAAACATGCTGATGTCAATGCCAGGATTGTTGATCGAGAAATTATTTAACTTGGCAAAGGCAAGGTTCAACTCGGGAGAACGCCCCGTATTAAGGATGACCACGTTGGACTTGGTCTTGCTGAACGCTTTGGCAAAATATGCCTCACTGGATTTCAGGTTGGTGATGTTGTATTCGCGCCCCATCGTCTCCATCCTACGACGCAGTCCCATGGTGAATATTCCTTTCTTGCTCGTAGTGTCGTTACAGTCGATAATCACAGTATTATAACCCTCAAAGCGCTGTAGGAACTTGCTGATCGTCGCTTCGTTGATGTCGGTGGGCGACTGATACACCTGAAACAGGTTGGAGTTAGTGTACAGCTCGGGGGCATTAATGGAGAACGGTATCAGCACTTTTATGTCATGTTTGGCTGCAAATGACGCCAATGGCGCCACTTGCTTGGAATAAAGCGGACCGATGATAATGTCGCAGGTGGATGCATTCTTGTCGTTGAGGAATTTATTGATGTTGGCATCTTCCGCCACATTCCATGCAAACACATCTATCGACATCCCCGTATGCTTCAAACTATCGACTGCCATCAACACACCACGATAGTATTCCACCATCCTCTTGCCATCGCCATTCTCATTATGAAGAGGCAACATAACTCCCAAACGTATGGAAGTTTTTTTCTCAACCATTGTTGAAGGTGCTACCTTGGTTGCTGGTTCCACCTGAGTCTTCGGATAGGGTATGACTATGAAGGTTCCCTTCTTGAGTTCATAACCAGGGGTATTCATTTCGGGATTCGCCTGAATGAGTTCCTGAATGGTCAATCCATTATCACGGGCTATTCCGAAAATGGTCTCCTTCTTCTTGACCTTATGCATCTCACGTATGTTTGACTTGGTCTGGGCGAGGAGGCTTTCACATGTACCAAAAAGCACCAAAAGCACCAAAAAATATCTTAAAAGTCGTTTCATATTCGAATATTTTTAAATATCGGCAACAAAATTACTAAAAAAAAGTGGGTAAATCAACTAAATTCACTAAATTTGCACGAAATATTTGAATAATAATGGATTTTAGACAGTTATTTGTACTTTTTTTGTGCATTTTTGCGCATAATTGTGCTATTGCAGACATTATCCCCACTGCAGTCTATACAGATGCAAATGGGGAGATAATTGAGACGACTGATGCCATCGCTGATGCACAGGCGCCTCTGGAGGTTGAGTTTCGCGCGACAATAACTGACATACCAGACGGCGAACAGCCTGCATTGGAATGGAGGTTCATAAGAGAGGGGGAACAGACTCCCTTTGTCACGAGATACGAAGAGAGTACATCATATACTTTCTCCGAATCGGGTACGTTTGTCGTCTCACTATATGCCACTTTTGACGAAGCAAGCGCCCCCGAATTATTAGGTAGTATCTATGTAACCATCAGTACCAGTATATTGGAAATGCCCAACGCCTTCTCTCCTAACGGGGATGGTGTAAATGACATATACAAAGCGAAATCAAATCACAGGAGCATCATCGAGTTTCATGCATACATATTCAACAGATGGGGACAGAAGTTGTTTGACTGGACCAACATCAATGAAGGATGGGACGGAACAGCTCACGGAAAACCGGTGAAGGACGGCACATATTTTGTTTTGGTCAAGGCTAAGGGGGCAGACGGAAGGGAATATAATATCAAAAAGGATGTGAACATATTAAGAACTTATATCGAAAATGAGCAACAATAACATAAACAAGGAGGGGGAATTCATCAATGTCTGGGGGGCAAGAGTACACAACCTTAAGGATATTGACGTGGAAATACCGAGGGACAGTTTGACGGTAATAACAGGATTGTCGGGCTCGGGAAAGTCGTCATTGGCTTTTGACACTATTTATGCCGAGGGGCAGAGAAGATATATCGAAACATTCTCGGCTTATGCCCGCAATTTCCTTGGAGGCATGGAAAGACCGGATGTTGACAAAATCACTGGGTTGAGTCCGGTTATCAGCATCGAACAGAAAACCACCAACAGAAACCCACGATCCACTGTGGGCACTACTACTGAGATATACGATTTCTTGCGACTTCTGTTTGCAAGGGCAGGAAAGGCTTACAGTTATGCCACTGGCGAGGAGATGGTGAAATATACAGAGGATAAGGTGGTGGAAATGATTCACAGGGATTATTCAGGCAGAAAGATAATGGTATTGGCCCCCGTGGTGAGAAGCAGGAAAGGTCATTATCGCGAATTGTTTGAGAGTCTCAGACGTAAAGGTTATCTTTATGTACGTGTGGATGGAATGCTGAAAGAGATTACTGAAGGCATGAAACTTGACAGATACAAAAATCACGACATTGAGGTCGTTGTTGACAAAATGGCAGTGAAGGATGGGCAGGATGACCATAGACTGAAAAAAAGCGTAGCCACGGCAATGAAAGCGGGTGACGGACTTATTATGATTCTTGACAACGATACAAAAAACGTAAAGTTCTTCTCTAAGCGCCTGATGTGTCCTACTACTGGTATTGCTTACAGTGACCCAGCGCCTAACAATTTTTCGTTTAACTCACCACAGGGAGCATGTCCCAAATGCAAGGGGCTTGGGGTCGTCAACGAAATCGACATTGACAAGGTGATCCCCAAAAGGGAGGTAAGCATATACAATGGAGCAATAGCTCCGTTAGGCAAATATAAGAACCAGATGATTTTCTGGCAGATTGACTCTGTATTGAAGCAATATGGCTTCGACTTGAAAACACCGGTTGAAGAGCTTTCTGAAGAGGCTCTCAATGAGGTTCTGTATGGTTCGCTCAGTTCGGTAAAAATTAGTAAAGAACTGGTTGGAACATCAACCGATTTCTTTTCCACCTATGACGGAGTCGTGAAATACTTGCATAATGTTATGGAAAATGACGACTCTGCCAGTGCACAGAAATGGTCGGAACAGTTTACGGCTATGAAAGTATGTAATGAATGTCACGGAAACAGACTAAACCGCGAGGCTCTTTCATATAAGATATGGGATAAGAACATTGCGGAATTGGCAAGTATGGACATCTGCGAACTGAGGGAATGGATTGACAAGGCTATGGAGCATCTTGACACGCAACAGAAAGCCATTGCTACGGAAATCATAAAGGAAATAAAGACACGACTTGACTTTTTGCTTGAAGTGGGCCTAGACTATCTTTCGCTTAACAGACAGTCGGCCAGTCTATCGGGTGGAGAAAGCCAACGTATAAGACTCGCCACTCAGATAGGCTCTCAACTTGTCAACGTCCTATACATTCTTGATGAACCCAGTATAGGTCTTCACCAAAGGGACAACGAAAGACTTATTAAGTCTCTGAAAGAACTAAGGGATATTGGAAACACAGTGATTGTCGTTGAACATGACAAAGACATGATGCTTGCCGCTGACTATATTGTTGACATAGGTCCGAAAGCTGGACGCAAGGGAGGGGAGGTCGTATTCCAAGGCACTCCCAAGGAAATGCTGCGCCAGCACACTATTACCAGTATGTATCTAAACGGTGAGATGAATATCGAAATACCCAAACACAGAAGGAAGGGCAATGGAAAGAGCCTGTGGCTGCATGGAGCTAAAGGCAATAACCTCAAGAGTATCGACGTTGAATTTCCTTTAGGCAAACTAATCGTCGTTACGGGAGTGAGCGGTTCGGGTAAATCAACCCTAATAAACGAGACTCTCCAGCCTATCCTTAGTAGGCATTTCTACCGCTCACTTAAGGAGCCTCTTGAGTATGATTCTATAGAGGGTATTGAAAATATTGATAAAATTGTGGATGTTGATCAGAGTCCGCTTGGAAGGACACCACGATCCAATCCAGCCACTTACACTGGCGTCTTCTCGGATATCCGTTCTCTTTTCGTCAATCTTCCTGAAGCAAAGATTAGGGGATACAAACCAGGGCGATTCTCGTTTAACGTGAAGGGCGGAAGATGTGAGGCATGTAACGGCAATGGATACAAAACCATTGAGATGAACTTCTTGCCTGACGTTATGGTACCGTGTGAGGTGTGTCATGGGAAAAGATACAACCGAGAAACTCTTGAAGTGAGATATAAAGGAAAGAGTATTGCAGATGTACTTGAAATGACAGTTAACCAAGCTGTTGAGTTCTTCGAAAACGTCCCAGATATACTGAGGAAGATAAAAACTATACAGGATGTCGGTTTGGGATATATCAAGTTAGGACAACCATCTACAACTCTATCTGGAGGTGAGAGCCAAAGAGTGAAATTAGCTACCGAACTCAGCAAAAAAGACACTGGAAGGACTCTTTACATCCTCGACGAACCAACTACAGGTTTGCATTTCGAAGATATAAGAATACTAATGGACGTACTACAGAAACTTGTTGACCGCGGAAACACCGTAATTGTGATTGAACATAATTTGGATGTTATCAAGATGGCCGACCATATTATTGACATAGGTCCGGAAGGCGGTAGAGCAGGCGGAATGGTATGCGCAACAGGAACCCCTGAGCAGGTGGCGAAATCCAAAACTAGTTTCACGGCAAAATTCCTAAAAGAAGAACTTAATCGATGATATGGACTGACAGAATAAGACAGGTGAAAATTTGTCTCGTTATCGCCGCCATTGTTATTGCGGTTGCATCTCTCGTAATATCTCATATTCTTATTAAAGACTTATCAAACGAGGAAAATAGCAAAATGGTGACTTGGGCTGAAGCATTGCACACTCTTAACAATGCTTCAGAAAACACCGATTTGTCTTTGGTATTGAATGTAATTAAGTCAAACAACACCATACCTGTTGTTGTTCTGTCATCAAAAGGTGCTATTTGCGACTATCGTAATCTGACTATTGATGCAAATAATGCTAATGATTCTATAAGGATTATCAAAAAATTGGCGGATGATTATTATAAAGCTGGAAAATTTATTAAAATCAATTTGGAAGGGACGTCCGACTATCAACTTGTATGTTTTACCGAGTCAACAATGTTAAAAAGACTAGCAACTTACCCTTATGTGCAGTTGGGAGTGGTATTCATTTTTGTCATTGTGGCAATATTTGCATTACTTTCTTCAAAACAAGCAGAGCAAAACAAGGTCTGGGTAGGACTCTCTAAAGAAACTGCTCATCAACTTGGTACTCCTATTTCAAGTATGTTGGCATGGACTGAGATATTGAAGGATAGTTATCCAGAAGACAACATGATAAATGAAATGTGCAAGGACGTGAAACGACTTGAAATAATCGCTGAAAGATTCTCCAAGATTGGTTCTATCCCTGAATTAAAGAATACATCAATTGTCGAGGTTATAAAGCATGTCGTGGATTATATGGATAAACGCACTTCGTCGAAAGTCAATATTACATATCATTCATCAGAAAAAGAAATTATCGCAAGAATTAATCCCGCATTATTTGAATGGGTAATAGAAAACCTGTGTAAAAATGCAGTTGACGCTATGGAAGGCAATGGGAAGATTGATATAAACACTTTTTATGAAAAGGAAAAGATAGTTATTGAAGTAAAGGACAGTGGTAAGGGTATAAAAAGAAAGAATATCAAAAACGTTTTTACTCCTGGATTTACCACCAAGAAAAGAGGTTGGGGATTGGGATTGTCATTAGCCAAAAGAATCATAACGAATTATCATAAAGGAAAGATTTTCATAAAGGAAACAGAAATTGGCAAAGGCACAACCTTCAGAATAGAATTTGGGAAATAATTAAAAGCCCCGAACATGATAATAATATAAAAAGCCCCGTGGATATTTCTATCCTCGGGGCTTCGCTTTTCATAAAAGAAGGCGGCTTCCTACTCTCCCGCATTGCAT
>CAMBOI010000020.1 GCA_945869265.1 uncultured Prevotella sp.
TCACGCACGGTTCTGTGAGAGGGTGAGGGTGAAACACCCTCGCTCTACTCGACCTGTGATCCAATGAGATTTATTTAGTCGGTACAGGATCTCGTTGCGTCGGTGATATATTCCATCATATCAATAGCCTTATCATATATTACGGCATAAGAGGTGCATTGACATGATTCACCTCTGACCCTTGGTTAAATAATCATAATTATCACTGCGGTTCATTGGTCGTTATGGAATTATTGTCTATCTTTGCACAAAAAAGATATGCCAGAGATATTTAGACTATTCGGATTAAGGTTCTATTTTTATTCACGTGAACACGAGCCCATTCATGTGCATGTAAAAAGTGCAGATGGAAAAGCAAAATTTGAAATAAACGATAATGCTGTAGTGATGGTTTATAACAAAGGCATGAAATCTAAAGATATCAGATGTGCAGAAATGGTTCTTGAAGAAAATAAAGAGCTTGCCGTAGCCAAATGGAATGAATATTTTGGCAATTCAGAAATGTTAGAGGAGGACTGATTATGGTTATAACAAAAATTTGGTTTGAGAATGACAGATTGTACGGTTTGACCGATGAAGGGAAGATAGTGTGGCAATCATTATTATGGTATAAGCGACTAAGAAATGCCACGGATGATGAGCGCAACGACTATGAAATCGATGATGAGGGGATTCATTGGTATGAGCTTGATGAAGACGTTTCGTTTGAAAGTTTTGAATATGACAATCCCGAACCAGTAGGAGTATCCAAACTATTTCTTACTCATCCAGAAGTTAATCCATTGGCAGTTGCCAAAAGGTTGGGAATTAACCCTGGATTGATGACACATTATATTAATGGAACCCGCAAGCCTTCCAAAGACTGCGAGTCGAAGATTTATAATGAAATAAAAGTTATAGGTGAGAGTTTGGCTGCTATTGGTTCATAGGAACTGGTACATTGGTTCACTCTTTTGTATCCTATATTCAGCCGAACGATGTGCACCGAAGTCCCAAACAAAATCCTGAGCAACTTTTTGCTGCTCAGGCATTTATAAAAAAAGTTAAACTAAAGTGCTGCGGAATTTAGGTAGTTAATTATTGGTAAATTATTGCCGTCTTACTTGCTTAATTTCTCAGAAAGGTGTAAATTTGCACCATGGAATTTCTTAGAAAGGTGTAAAACCGAACATTTGAATTTCTTAGAAAGGTGTAAAATTAGTGATATAAATTTCTCAGAAAGGTGTAAGTATTATGGCAATGAAAAGAAAGATTTATCAGCAACTCCAAATCGCGGATAACGAGTCGTCACAACATTTCAGCCATTGAAGTGAAATCAGGCAAGCAATACACTACGACTTCTCTCAACAAGTGCATTGCAAAGTATTCCAATCAAATGTCCACTCCCTACGTGCTTCATGCCAAAGACCTGAAAGTGGATAACGGCATCGTATATTTACCTCTATATATGACGCCATTGCTATAAGGTTGATTCCTGAGATACCTGTTTCGCCTTATGCACTGGCAAGGCAAGAAGCAAACAACCCCAAAAGAGCGTCACCCGTCACCTCGGTGACGGCTTTTTTTTTGCTTGTGAATAGAGGTGATGCCTTTGATTCGTATTCTTTTTTTTATTTGGGCTTTGAAGAGGATTGTCTTCTTGGCTTTTCTTCTCTTTTCTTCTTTCTTTTCTCGCGTACCTTATTATATATTAATTAATAAAAGGGCACGGTGGACATAAAAAATCATTTTTTTAAGGTGACGGGTGACGCTCTCGTATGTAGGAAAACACACGGCAGTCGGCTCAAATGATTGTTTGAGTGGGCTGAAAAGGCAGAATAATTCCCTTCAAAGCCCCTCGCGAGCTAGCTCAAACGGGGGAAGGTCGGGAGCAAGGCGCGGGGGAGCACAAACTGACGGAAAACGCTGAACGTAGTGGCGGAAAAGTGGAGCACGAGGCGTAATATTTCGTAACTTTGCATCGTGAAAGAAAAAGATGGCCCCCAAACCTTTGTTCAACCACAAGGCCGGCGCCTGCTGTCATGACTCGGGGGAAAGCCCCGGGCACGTGAGGGGCCAACAGACAGGCGAAACACCAAGTCCCATACCGGCAATGGGCAATATGCCTATGGCACTTAATGTTCAGATGGTTCTCTCAGAGAACAAGCTCATCGGGGAGAAGATTGTCACCCCACGTATCGTCAACCAGCAGACGCTCGATTATGACGCCTTCTGCGACTATCTCGCACAGGGCTCCACCGTCACCGCTGCCGACGTGTCGGCCGTGATGAAGCAGTTGGAGAAGAACATCCCGCTCATCCTCGGTCTCAACGCCAAGATCGTGGCTTCGCCCGACGGTCTCACCTTCCGCCCCACGGTGAAGGGTTCGCTCACCCAGAGCCAGCTCAAGGCTAAGCTCACCCAGCGCAAGGCCGACTATATGGCTGCGGGCAACACTGCCGCCGCCGAGAAGATCGACGTCAACCGCGAACTGATGGCAAGCGACCTCGCCACGAGCGACCTCACGGCGTGCATCGTCATCGACATGCCCAAGAAGTGGGACTCGCGTTTCCAGCAGTCGGTGGAGTTCAAGCGCATCGTCAAGGGACTCGTGATTGAGGACAACACCGAAAGCGGCAGTGGCTCGGATGACCAGGGTAGCGACGTGACCGACCCCGACAACACCGGCGGATCAGGCTCTGACACTGGTGGTGAGGACTACTACGAGTAGGACAAGAGCCCTTCGGGGCTCTTAAAATATTGAAATATTGAAATATTGAAATATTAAAATTATGACTCAGGAGAACAAATCGAGGCTGATAAAGTTCCTATGGAACCTCGCCTCAGCACTATTGGCAGCGGTAGGTACCGCACTTGGAGTTAGTTGCGCAGTAGCGTAGAGAATAAAAAAGAGAGCGTCACCCGTCATCAGGTGACGCTCTTTTTTTTTGAGTATATTTTTTTAAAAAGAGATTACATCGCGAAGCAGTTGAAACCGCCGTCCACTACGGCAACAGTGCCGGTGACGAATTTTGCAGCGTCGGACATCAGATAGTGGATGGTGCCACAGAGTTCCTCGGGCTCGCCCATGCGACCGAAGGGAGTCTGACGTATCACATCCTGTCCGCGCTGGGTGAAGGTGCCGTCGGGATTGGTGAGCAGACTGCGGTTCTGCTCGGTGATAAAGAAGCCCGGGGCAATGGCGTTCACTCGGATGCCCTCGCCGAATTTCTTGGCGCACTCGGTGGCCATGAAGGCGGTGAAATTGCTGATGCCAGCCTTGGCAGCGGCATATCCGCACACGCGGGTCATCGGACGGAAGGCTGCCATCGACGAGAAGTTGATGATAGAGCCCTTGCCCTGATTTACCATCGGGCGGAGGAACACCTGTGTGGGGATGACAGTGCCGGTGAGGTTGAGGTCGAGCACTGTCTGAAACTGCTTGGCCTCGAGGTCGAAGAAGGTTTGCTCGGGGGTAATGGTAGCTCCCTTCATATTACCTCCGGCGGCATTCAGGAGAGTGTCGATACGTCCGTATTTCTCAACGATGTAGTCGCAGTTTTGCTGCACCACCTCCTGATTCATCACGTCGGTCTTCAGAAATTCACACTCGCCACCAGCCTTCTTGATGTCGGCTACTATCTCGGCGCCCACATCTTCCTTGCGACCGAGGATAATCACTTTGGCTCCATTGAGGGCCAGATACTTTGCAATGGTGCGGCCCAATACTCCGGTGCCGCCCGTGATGGCTACCACGTAGCCCTTGATATCAAATAAATTGTTCATTTTTTTTATATTTAATTAGGAATTAGGAATTAGGAATGAGGAATTAGGAATTGCTCATTCCTCATTCCTAATTCCTCATTTTAATCAAAGAATCCCGGTTGTTTGTATTCGATGCCGAGCTCGCGATCTACAGTGGCAAGGATGCCTTCCACCTGTCCGAGGGCGAACATGCGGCCGAGGAACGAGTAACCGGCATTGTAGCCGCGGTTTTCGTCGCCGAGCATCGTCATACCATGATCCACGCGCATGGGGAGCGATGGATTCTCCTTCTCGAAGATGCGCGCCAGTTCGATGATGTCGGCACGTCCGCCGAGATGTGAAGCCTCGGTGAAGTCGCCGTTGGGGAAGATATGGCACGAGCGCAGATGAACGAAGTGAGTGCGCGATGCATATTTCTTGGCCAATGCCACAACGTCGTTCTGAATACCTGCCGAGAGAGAGCCGGCGCAGAAGGTGAGACCGTTGTGGGGATTATCCACTGCCTTGAGGAACCACTCGATGTCCTCGTCGCTGTTGACGATACGGGGCAATCCGAGCACGGGGATTGGCGGGTCGTCGGGATGCACGCACATATTGATGCCGGTCTCCTCGCACACGGGCATGATGGCCTCGAGGAAATACTTCATGTTCTTGCGCAATTGGTCCTTGTCGATACCCTTGTAGAGGTCGAGGAACTGGCGGAAGAGCTCTATCGGGTGCTCGTCGTCCTCCTTGAAATTTCCGCTCACGAAGCCCTGTGTCTTTATCACTATGTTCTCCACCAGTTTGTGGTCCTTCTCGGGAGTCATCGTCTTGGCGAGCTCATCGGCTTCGGCAAGCACGTTGCGACCCTCAAACTTGTGGAAATCAGCCCACTCCTCGCGTGCGCCCTCGCGCTTGAGGATGTAAATGTCGAAATATGCAAACTCGGCATACGAGAAATAGAGGTTGCTCGAACCGTTGGGATTCTCGTGCAGCAGGTCGGTGCGCGCCCAGTCGAGCACGGGCATGAAATTATAGCAGATGCACTTGATGCCCTCGGCAGCGAGATTGCGCATCGACTCCTTATATACCTCAATCTGATGGTCGCGGTCGGGACCGCCATATTTGATGGTCTCCACCACGGGCAGGCTTTCCACCACGCTCCATCTCATCCCATACTGTTCGATATACTCCCTAAGGTCGCGTATCTTTTCGCGTGTCCACACTTCGCCGAGCGGTACGTCGTGCAAGGCGGTCACTATGCCCTCCACTCCTATTTGCTTCAGCATGGCAAGGGTGATCTTGTCGTTCTTGCCAAACCATCTCCAGGTTCTTTCCATAATCTGTTTTTGTTTTATTTTAGTTTTTTGTAATCAATACAATGATTTTTCTCTGCAAAGATAATAAATAAATGCCATTCCACAAACAATTTAACGGTATTTATCACAGATATTTTTCACTCGTCATTGTTATTGTTTCAAATACTTTCGGATTTGTTTCATAATGCTTGTTTTTTAAACACAGAGGCTTTTATTTGAACACAGAGACACAGAGTCACAGAGTTTTTAATTTTTAAGCACAAAGAAATAAAGAGACATAGAGTTTTATATATCTCTGTATCTTCAGAAAACTTATAATATATCCTCCGTGCCTCCGTGCCTCTGTGTCTCTGTGTTCAATTAAAAATCTATATGCATTATTTCTCTTTTTTTTGTAGTAAACCGTCACCGTCATTCGTCTAACTAAAAAACATTTTATAAAAATATAATATTATGGCAACAAATGAATTAAAGAAAGAGTATGCCTTTGAGGGCACGACATTGAACGGTTTCTTGATGCTGTTCGTGACATTAGTATTGTTATTCGGCTCTATCGCAATGGCGATATGGGGCGGAATCGAGGCAGTTCCGGCAGCTATAATATTGGCAGTGATACTGTTTATCACGGGATTGATATTCTGTGGGGGATTCCTGCTGCTTGAACCTAACGAGGCGCGAGTGCTGCTGTTCTTCGGAAAGTATAAGGGAACATTCACCCGCACGGGTTACTTCTGGGTGCATCCATTCCTCACAGCCAAGAAACTATCGCTCAGGGCGCGTAACCTCGACGCCGAACCTATCAAGGTGAACGACAAGACGGGTAATCCAGTGATGATTGGACTCATGCTGGTGTGGAAACTCAAGGACACATACAAGGCCATGTTCGAAATCGACTCGCAGACCATCGCCGGCGACCCTGCGAAGAATGCTAATGTGGTAGGAACAAATGTGGCAGGGGTGATGCAGGCATTTGAGAACTTCGTAAAGATTCAGAGCGATGCCGCCCTGCGCGAGGTGGCTGGCAAATATGCCTATGATGACGACAACGACAACGATTCGAACATCACACTGCGTGATGGTGGAACAGAAATCAACCAACTGCTGGAGCAGAAGCTCGACGAGCGACTCTCGATGGCGGGAATAGAGGTGGTGGAGGCAAGAATAAATTATCTCGCCTATGCGCCCGAGATTGCCGCTGTGATGTTGCGCAGGCAGCAGGCGAGTGCCATCATCTCGGCAAGGGAAAAGATTGTGGAGGGTGCCGTGTCGATGGTGAAGATGGCTCTCGACAAATTAGCCGCTGACGGGGTGGTTACTCTCGACGACGAGAAGAAGGCTGCCATGGTGAGCAACCTGATGGTGGTGCTCTGTGGCGACGACTCCGCCCAGCCAGTGGTCAACACGGGAGCGTGATCATTTTCAGTGCCTTGTTCTCGGCAGCTTCCATTATCTCGCGCTCACCAGGCCCCTTGTCGTTGATGCCGCAGAGATGGAGGATGCCATGGATGATGACACGATGGAGCTCCTCGTCGTAGGACTTGCCAAATTGCTCGGCATTGGTGCGCACGGTGTCGAGACTGATGACGAGGTCGCCGTTGATACGGTCGCCCTCGTCGTAGTCGAAGGTGATGATGTCGGTGTAGTAGTCGTGACCAAGATATTCGCGGTTGACCTCGAGTATCTTCTCGTCGTCAACAAACATATATCCGATTTCTCCCACCTTCCTGCCATATTCCGAAGCCACGGCCTTTATCCAAGCCGTGGTTTCGCGCTTTTTTATATTAGGCATTTTCACGCCCTCACAGTTGTATGTTATCATATTCTGTATTTTTTATTTGCAAAGTTACACCTTTTTTTCTTATCCACAAAGAAAAATCCCACTTTTTTATTTCTCGAAGTGCTGATAATCCTTCATCGTCTTCCAGTCGCCGCCCCATCGGAATCCATATTTGCGGAAAAGACGATAGCAGAGGTCGCCCCGGGTTATCTTGTATTTAAACTTGCGGTTGCGGTCGAGATAGGGTCTGCCTGCAGAAGGCTCCACGATTGCCTTGCCTCCACGCAATGTCTTTGTATAGGGGTTGTAGAGCGGATTGATGTCGATAGCCATACCCATCCCGTGTTTCGACACCGTCTTTGTATGCGATATAAAGCGGAAGTTAAATGACGACGAGTTGTTGGCAGTCATTGCCCGCTCGTCGTCGGCATCCCAATAGTCGATGAGCCGCATGCGCTCTATCGGATAACCAGCCTCATACAAGCGGCGGAATATCTCGACGACATCGGAGGCAATGCTCTTGTTGACCACCATCTCTCCAACAATAGAGCGTCCCCCGTCATCTCGATGAAGGCAAAGAATATAGCGCAGCGACGAGCGAGCCACGGTGCAATCACGCTTATATGAGCGCCCCTGCATCAGGGCGAAGATGGAGTCGGGGATGGCATTTATGGAGAAGAACGCCTCGTGGCCGTGGCTTTTCAGATACCTCTCATCCACCACATCCCCAGGCTGATATCTCCTCCCCGCATTATTCGCGGCAAGGCTTGCCAAAGCAATGCATATCGCGACAGACAATAGGATAATCCTCTTCATGGCTCAATCCTTGACAGGCGGCAGATAGCGGTTCACGTCCTGCCCGAAGTGAATCAGTTCGCGCACCATGCTCGACGACACACTGCTATAGCGAGGGTCGGAGTAGAGCAAGAGCGTCTCCACGCCCGACAGTTGGCGGTTGATGTCGGCCTGCTCGCGTTCATACTCGAAGTCCTTTACGCTTCTTACACCTTTTATTATATATGCAGCCCCCTCGCGGCGGGCGAAATCCACCGTGAGGTCGCTGTATGCCTTCACCTCAATCTTCGCCTCACCCTCATATATGCGCCTGATGGCGGCACAACGCTCCTCGGCTGAGAGCATATACTGCTTGCGCTCGTTGACTCCCACACCGATGACGATGCGCGAGAAGAGCGGAAGGGCACGGCGGAGGATATCATCGTGACCTACGGTGAAGGGGTCGAAACTGCCTGTAAATATTCCTGTCATATATTTTTTAATTTTTAAAAATCAAGAGTCAGCTGCTCGCTGCCGTTGAACATACTGCGACCGAGATGCTTGTAGGCCAACTCGGTGACCATACGTCCGCGGGGAGTGCGCTTGATGAATCCCTCCATGATGAGATAAGGTTCATAAACCTCCTCGACAGTGCCGGCATCCTCGCCGATGGCAGTGGCGATGGTGGTGATACCCACGGGGCCGCCACGGAATTTGTCGATGATGGTGAGCAAGATCTTGTTGTCAGTTTCGTCGAGACCAAAGCGGTCGATGTTCAGTGCCGTGAGGGCATATTGCGTTATCTCGTGGTCGATGCGACCGGTGCCCTTCACCTGGGCGAAATCCCTCACACGCCTCAGTAGGGCGTTGGCAATACGGGGCGTTCCGCGGCTGCGGCGGGCTATCTCCATGGCTGCATCATCATCGATGGGCACCTTGAGAATGCTGGCAGAGCGCTTGAGAATACGTTTGAGCGTCTCGGGATCGTAGTATTCGAGATGGAGATTGATACCGAAACGAGCACGCAACGGGGCGGTGAGCAAACCGCTGCGGGTGGTGGCGCCTACGAGGGTGAACGGGTTGAGGTCAATCTGAATGGAGCGGGCCGACGGTCCCTTGTCGATCATGATATCTATGCGATAGTCCTCCATGGCCGAATACAGGTATTCCTCGACGAGGGGCGACAGTCGGTGTATCTCGTCGATGAAGAGCACGTCGTTCTTTTCGAGCGAGGTAAGGATGCCGGCGAGGTCGCCCGGTTTGTCGAGCACAGGTCCGCTGGTGATCTTGAATCCCACGCCCAGTTCGTTGGCGATGATATTGCTGAGGGTGGTCTTTCCCAATCCGGGAGGACCGTGGAGCAGTGTGTGGTCGAGCGGTTCGCCACGATATTTGGCAGCCTCCACGAACACCTGCAGATTTTCCACAACCTTACTTTGTCCGCTGAAATCGTCGAATCTCAGCGGGCGCAGGGCGTTCTCAAAGTCTTTTTCGGCAGAATTGAAATTCTGCTCTTCTCTTATGTCAAAGTCGTCTGTCATATCTTGTTAATGTCGTCTTCTATTTTATGTAAATATTGATGTCTTACGTGTTCGAGTATCGACAGAAGCTCGTCGGCGGTATTGGCGCGGAGCATGGCGATGCGCGTCTGACGGAAATCGGGGATGCCCTTGAAGATGGGCGAGGCGGCGAGATGGCGGCGGGTGTGAAGGATGCCGCGGTATTCGTCGATACGCTCGATGTTGATGCGGAGCTGCTCCTCGAGGATGTCGAGCTTGTCGTCGAGGGAGAGGGGAGGCTCTCCCTTCATCTCTTTGAAGATCCAGGGGCGACCGAAGGTGGCGCGCCCTATCATCACGGCATCCACGCCATAGCACTCGAAGGCTTGACGGGCTTGCTCGGGGGTGGAGATGTCGCCATTGCCGATGATGGGGATGTGGATGCGGGGATTGCGCTTCACCTCACCGATGAGGGTCCAGTCGGCCTCGCCAGTGTACATTTGTGCGCGGGTGCGCCCGTGGATGGTGAGGGCTGCAATACCGCAGTCTTGCAGTTGCTCGGCAAGGTCGGTGATGATGAGTTGCTCGGAGTTCCATCCAAGTCGGGTTTTCACTGTGACGGGGGTTTTTACTGCCTTCACCACCTCGCGTGTGATGTCGAGCATGAGGGGGATGTTTTGCAGCATACCGGCACCGGCACCTTTGCCTGCCACCTTCTTCACCGGACAACCGAAGTTGAGGTCGATGACATCGGGATGCACCTCCTCCACAATCTTTGTCGCCTCCACCATGGCGGGCACGTCGCGACCGTAGATCTGAATGCCCACAGGCCGTTCTTCGTCGCAGATGGTGAGTTTGTTGACGGTGGCCTTCACCGAGCGCACCAGTGCCTCGGCACTGACAAACTCAGTATATACCATTGCCGCCCCGAATCGCTTGCACAGCATTCGGAATCCGATATCCGTCACGTCCTCCATCGGAGCGAGAAACAATGGTTTGTCACCAAATTCTATATTTCCAATCTTCATTCTTCTTTTTTTTATCCACAGACTTTTTGTCCACAGATTTATTTTCTCCACAGATATTTTTTTCCACAGACTTTTTTTGTCCACAGATTATCACAGATTAACACAGATTTTTAAATATCAAAGATATTTTGATTATCACAGATTTATATCATTAATCAGTAATCATCAATCAGTAATCATCAATCAATAATCCTCCTAATCAGAGCCTTTGGCTCTTAATCTGTGCCAATCTGTGTTAATCTGTGGTCTATAAAAAACCATCTGTGGTCTATAAAATTCCGTGTCCATCCGTGCCTAAAAACCTTCAATATTTCAATATTTCAATATTTCAATTAAAAAGATGATAGTTTCCTCCCGCCATAGGCTTCACCACTCCCATCATCTCCATCTGGAAGAGGATAGAGGTGATATCCCCGATGGGAATACCGGTCTTTACTGATAATTGATTGAGCTGCAGGTCATTAGATTTCGTGAGAACATCCACAATCCTCTGCTGCTCGGGCGAGAGGTCGGGAAAGAGTTGACGCTCAATACCCTTCTTTTGGGCTTCAATCCGCAACGCGTCGTCCTCCCATCCCATAGCCTTGACGAAATCCTCGACGGATGTAAGGAGCATGGCCTTATTTTCGCGAATGGCATTATTGCAACCCTCGGAGAAATGGTCGCCCACGCGCCCTGGCAGTGCAAAGACCTCGCGACCGTAGTCGAAGGCTATGCCGGCGGTGATCATTCCGCCTCCGTGGGCAGCCGACTCGATGAGGATGCAAGCGTCGGACATTCCAGCCACGATGCGGTTGCGCCTCACGAAGTTGCCCTTGTCGGCATTTGTGCATGTCATGAACTCGGTGAGCAGACCGCCGTGATTCACCATCTCGCGAGCCACGTCCTTGTGGGCGGCTGGATAGAGATAGTCGAGCCCGTGAGCCACCACTCCCACCGTCTCATATCCCACGGCAAGCGCTTGCTGATGGGCGTTTATATCCACCCCGTAGGCCAGTCCGCTCACCACCAGCACCTCGGGGCAGAGCGCCTTGAGGTCGTGGATGAAACGGCGGATGAAATCAGCTCCGTAGGTGGTGCAATGTCGGGTGCCGATGATGTTTATCACTCGCGACTGGTTGAGGTTGGCATTGCCTTTGTAATACATAACCAATGGCGCGTCAGCACAATCCTCGAGTCGCTTGGGATAGTTGTCGTCACCGAGACAGAGCACGCGTATGTTGTTGTTGCGGCAGAACTCCAGTTCCACCTCGGCTCTCTTGAGCGGTTCGCTCCAGTCCTTGAGGTTGTCAATGAGTCGGGGCGAGCAATCTGGCAGTATGTCCTGCGCCTCGTTGCGATGCAAGAAGATCTCCTCGCCGCTGCCCAATGTGCGATACAGATGGAGGGCGGAGGCGAGACTAAAATGCCTGATGCGGGTGAGCGCAATGTTATATAGTAGCTGTTGCTCGTTCATTTGTCTTTAACTACTTTAACTACTTTAACTTCATTAACTACTTTAATTTGTTAAATACTTGGCGAGCGCACGGTCGTAGTCGTCGCTATTGGCGAGACGTCCGTTGACGAGGCACACAATCTCTATCACTCCCGAGAAACAGAGTTTTTCATCCTTTTCGCGGAAGATGTCCTGATAGAACACATATTTTATTCCTTCCTTCTTGATGCCGAGTCGCGAGATGAAAGTGTCGTCAGGCACGAGAGGTGTCTTAAACTTGAGATTCATCCTTGCCACGACAGCATCCACGCCCTTGCGGTGCATGTCGGCAAAACTCAGTCCGCAATGCTGCAAAAACAGATGGCGGGTATGCTCGGTGTAGTGTAGATAATTGGCGTTGTTCACTATGCCTTCGATGTCGCATTCATAGTCGCGCACCATCATTCGGGTTTCATATACGTATTTCATTCTTTATTTCCTTTTGAGATATTCATATCCAAATCGGCAACGCAGGCAGTCCTTGCGGTCGCAGTATTCATTTTTCAACTGGATGAGAGCCTGACTGTCGCCGGCATTCTGCACCTTGAGTCCGCATTGCTTCCACATTCGGATGATGTGGTTGTCCTCGGCCTTGAGCTGTTCGAGCAAGTCGAAAGCCCTGTCGCACAGAGCCTCGTCGCCCGTGTGGCGCCCATAGGCGAAGAGCATGGGGATGGCAGTGTTGATCATGAGCAGGTTGATGGAGAAGGGCGACAAACTCTTGTTGTTGTGTGCACTCTCCGAACCAAAGGTGTAGTGGGTGGTCCAATACTCCGTGACGTGGGTGGAGAGATTACGCTTTAGGTCATCCACCGTCTTACATTCCACCAACTGACTGAGCGACGTCTTGCGCTCGTGATAGAGAGTGGCAAGTTGGGATATCCTGATATGCGGAAAATTCTGCGGCCGCAATCTCAGGAATTTCCACATCGTGCGGTCGATAGGCGTGAGCGAGAACTTATGAGCGAGATATTCGTATTCATTCTTAATCTTGGCGAAATATCCGTCGTTGAGAGCCGCTGCCTGGTATTTATCCGGAATGGCATTGATGTCGAGCAATCCAGCCTGTCCGAGGAATATCGCCTCCACCTGGAAGATGTCGTCGCGGTGGTGGGCCACCTGATTGAGCGGCACATTGAATGCCCAATGCTCGAAAGCATCGCCGTTGATACCAAAGCCATAGTTGCGCGCGAGGGTGACGAAATACGCATCCTCCCACGACCCGTTGGCTCTCTCGGCTCGGCGGGCAATGGCCTGCGTCTTGTGTTCAAGTCGCTCGGTCTGCAGTGCCGCCATCCACGAATGAATGGTGAGCGAGGTGAGGTCGGGCACAAGTCGATAGCAAGGCGGATAGGCGTCGGCGGTGAGCAGTTCCTTGTAGTTGAGCGTCACCGTCATCGGGACGGAAAGTTTGATTTGAGGTATAAACTCCCCCCTACTGTTGGTGACGTTGCAGTCGTCGTCCTCCACCACATGCAGCACAACGTTGTCGTAGGCGGGGTCGGTGTCGTGCCCATGCCGAAACCAGTCCTTCGAGTGTTCGTGTATCTCCACATTGCCCACCCACATCGTCTCGCCAATGCGCAGTTTGGCGTTGAAGAAGTCGGGGCCCGAATTGCGGTTATGCAGTCCGGGGTCGATAATCTCCACATCCCTGCCATCGGTGGTGGCAAGGTCGGAGAGGGGCAGTATCTTGTGTTTCCACACGTATTGCAACAGTTGTTCCATTGTCTGAATGATAGTAAGAATTGCTACAAAGGTAATGAAAGTAGTGCATTTAGCAAAGCAAAATGCCAACTTTTTGCAACTTTTCCACGTTTTTTTCTCATTTTTATCGTCTTTTCCACTTTTTTTGTTCCTTTTTGGTTGGTTTATGGGATAAAAACACTAACTTTGCAGTCGATTTTCAACCCTCATATAATATAATAAGGAGAAAGAACATGAAGATAGCATTGATTGGCTATGGCAAGATGGGCAAGATGATCGAGCAGATTGCCATCAGCCGAGGTCACGAGATTGTCAGTATCATTGACATCGATAACCAGCAGGACTTCGACAGTCCGGAGTTTGCATCCGCCGACGTGGCGATAGAGTTCACCGCGCCACATGTGGCTTACGGCAACTACCTCAAGGCATTCAGTCATGGGGTGAAGGTGGTGAGCGGTTCTACTGGATGGATGAACGACCACAAGGCCGACGTGGAGCGACTGTGCAACGAGGAGGGAAATACCCTCTTCTGGGCATCCAACTTCTCGATAGGAGTGGCCATCTTCTCGGCGGTAAACCGCTATCTCGCCAAGATAATGAACGGATTCCCCCAGTATGACGTAGAGATGGAGGAGGTGCATCATATACACAAACTCGACGCCCCAAGCGGAACAGCCATCACCCTGGCCGAGGAGATTGTGGCCGACATCGACCGCAAGAGCGACTGGGCAAAGGGCACGCTGCTCGCTCCCGACGGAACAGTGAGCGGAGAGAAGACAGTGGATGCCGACAAACTGCGCATCGACAGCATCAGGCGCGACGAGGTGCCGGGAATACATACCATCAAATATGACAGTGAGGCCGACGCAATCACCATAACCCACGACGCCCACTCGCGCAAGGGATTTGCCCTCGGGGCAGTGCTCGCCGCAGAGTTTACAAAGGATCACAGCGGACTGCTCACCATATCCGACATGTTTAAGTTTTAACTTTTATTGATGTAGCATTTTCAATCACTATATAGTCTAAGAAGCAAATAATAAAAAGTTTCAGAAGACTACAAAAGCAGAAAAAATGGAAGATTTAAAGAAAAAGAAGCTCAACATGAAGGTGCAATGGACAAAGTTTGCCATTGTAATGGTGCTCTACATTGCCTTCCTCGTATGGCTAAAGAGTTGGCTTGGCATCATCGTCATCCCGTTTATCTATGATGTTTATATCACCAAGAAGATAAAATGGCAATGGTGGAAGGACGCCGAAGGACCCGTGAGATTTGTCATGTCGTGGGTGGATGCATTGGTGTTTGCCCTCGTGGCAGTGTATTTCATCAACCTGTTCTTCTTCCAGAACTACGTCATCCCGTCGAGCTCACTCGAAAAATCACTCCTCACAGGCGACTATCTCTTCGTGAGCAAGGTGAGCTATGGCCCACGCATACCCGAAACTCCATTGACCATGCCATTGACCCAGCACACACTGCCAGTGGTGGACTGCAAGTCGTATGTGGAATGGCCACATTGGGACTATCGACGCGCCAAGGGACTGGGAAAGGTGGAGCTCAACGATATCGTGGTGTTCAACTATCCCGCAGGCGACACCCTCTGCTCGGCTCCCCAATATCAGGCTGCTGACTACTATCAGATGTGCTATGGTATTGGTTATCAGGTATATCCCGAGCGCCCCAATCCCGACTCGCTCTCTTATGAGCTCAAGGAGAAATATTTCTCGACAATATATAATGCCGGGCGCGACATCATACGACAAAACAAGAATGAATACGGAGAAATCATCACCCGACCCACCGACCGCCGCGAGAACTACGTGAAGAGATGCGTGGGACTGCCAGGACAAACGCTGCAAATAAAGAACCGAATAATATATCTCGACGGGAAGGCAAACAAGGAGCCCGACAATGTGCAGTATTCATACTACGTGAAACTGAAACAGAGGATTCCCGAGGAACTGATGGAAGAGCTTGGTATCTCGATGGAAGACCTCACCAGCCTGAATACTGCCGGCTATCTGCCGCTCACCAAGCACGCAGTGGCAGTGCTATCCCAAAGAAAGGATATCGTGGAGAGCATCACCATCAACAGTGATACATCAGACACCGACATCTATCCACTCAACGGAAACATGCACTGGACACGCGACAACTACGGACCGATATGGATTCCGGCAAAGGGCAAGAGCATCGACCTCAACCTCGACAATCTCGCAATATATGAGCGCCCCATCCGTGTGTATGAGAAAAACGACCTCAAGGTGAAGGACGGACGAATATACATCAACGGCAAGGAGGCGAAGAGCTATACATTCAAGATGGACTACTACTGGATGATGGGCGACAACCGCCATAACTCCGCCGACTCAAGATATTGGGGATTTGTGCCCGAAGACCATGTGGTGGGCAAACCAATCTTCATTTGGTGGTCGAGCGACCCCGACCGATCGGGATTCGGTGGCATCAGATGGAACCGTATTTTCAACTTTGTGGATAATATTAAATAATTTGAACACAGAGACACTGAGACACAGAGTTTTTATCTCTTTTTCCTTCTGAGAACTTAAAAACAAAACCTCTGTATCTCCGTGACTCTGTGTTTAATATAAATATGAAAGCATTGCTCGCAACAACATATTTCGGTCCTGTTCAGTGGTATCAGAAGCTGAACAGGGCCGATATGTCGTATATAGAGTGCTATGACAGCTATCGCAAACAGACATACCGCAACCGCTGCGTCATAGCCACAACCAACGGCCTGCAGGCACTCACCATACCAGTGGAACGACCTGACTGCGGACTACATTCCACATTGATTAAAGACTTGAGAATCAGCGATCATGGCAACTGGCGACACCTGCACTGGCATGCGCTAATGTCGGCATATTCCGAGTCGCCTTTCTTTGAATACTATGCAGATGACATACGTCCGTTCTTCGAGAAAAAATGGGACTTTCTATACGACTTCAACATGGAGGCATGCCATACGGTGTGCTCGCTCCTTGACATACAACCCAATATCCAGCCCACATCTGAATACATAAAAAAAGACGACCTCCCCAAAGACATCTTCGACTTCAGGGAGGCCATCGACCCTAAGCATCCGGCTGTGGATGCCGACTTCGTGCCCCGCAGATATTATCAGGTGTTTGAGCGGAAGATTGGGTTTCAACCTAATCTAAGCATCCTCGACCTCTTGTTCAATATGGGGCCCGAAGGGATATTCTACTTGCGATAGCCGCACTTAGGGCATACGCCGTTCTCGTCGAGCGAGATGCCGCAGAGCGGACAGCGGTCAATCTGCTTTCTGTCGCTGAACTCAGCCGAGGCTGCATTCACACCACTGGTGAAGGTAATCTTGGCGATGTTGAGCTTGTCCTTCAGCAGGTCATAAACAATCTTGATCATACCCTCAACCGTCATCGTCTCCTTGGTGACGACAAGACGAGCGTCGGGATAAGCCTGTGCAAGTTCGGTCTTGAAAGCCTCGCCCTTCATGGTGTTGCGCGGATGACCGTTCTTGATACCCTGCTTCTCATATACGTCGAGGATTGCCGGCAGCAGCGGGTCGTCCTGACGAAGGATGAGAGCGTGGTCGAAGTTCTTCAGCACATCCCATGCCACCTTCTGTATCTCGTTGCAGGGATATACCATGTTTACTCCCTCATTTACTGAGTCCTCTACCTCGATGGTCAGAACGCCTGTGTGGCCGTGAAGATACTGAGCCTCGCCCTGGAAACCATAAAACCTGTGTGCATACTGCAAATCGAATGTTGTGATACTTCTCATACTTTAATCTCCTTTTTCTTTAAATGGGTTAATAATTATTTTTTTTCTGCTGCAAAGTTACGAATAATAGTTGGATTATGCAAACTGAAAATATCTATCGGTTTATAGATTCTTTCTATCAATACTTGAACGAGCTGCCCCCGAGGAACTCCCTGAGCAATGATGTGGGCGGCACTTGGCGCTCGGGAATCGGTTTGATATACTTCAGGAACTTCTTCAGGCGATAGGCTGTGGCATATTCCTCGCAATTCTCGGGCACTTGGTCCAATATCGGTTCTGCCTGCATTTTTATCACCGCCAACTCAAACAACATCGCCGTGTTGAACATCACGTCGGCATTCTCCTGAAACGGGAATATCCACTTGTTTTCGCCTGCTCTCACCGATGGCCAGCGGCGGATAGTGTCCTGTGCGCTCACTCCACGATATTTGTAGTCGCGGATGATGCGGCGCAGAAGTCGGTTGTCGGTGGTGGGGATATAGTTGTGGTCGTCGATGAGCATGGTGGTGAGTGCTGAGGCATATACGCGGAATTTTTTCTCTTCCGCTATCTGGGCAGTCAAGTCGGGGTTGAGGGCGTGTATTCCCTCCACCACGAGTATCTCGTCATTCTTAAGTCGCAGTTTCTTGCCGCTCATCTCGCTCTTGCCCGTCTGGAAGTTATATCGTGGCAGTTCCACCTCCTCGCCGGCAAGCAGTGCGTTCATCTGCTTATTGAGCAACGGGATGTTGAGTGCCTCCACATGCTCGTAGTCATATTCACCATTCTCGTCCTTGGGCGTTTTTTCGCGATCAACGAAGTAGTCGTCGAGGGATATGCCCACGGGTTTGATACCGTTGGTAAGCAATTGTATCGACAGACGCTTGCATGTGGTGGTCTTGCCGCTCGACGACGGACCGGCTATCAACACCATCCTCACGTCCTTGCGACTGGCTATCTCGTCGGCTATCTTGGCGATTTTTTTCTCCTGTAGGGCTTCCGCGAGATTGATGAGGTCGGTGCTGTATTTATGCTCCACAGCCGAGTTGAGGTCGCCGATGGTGCGCATGCCGAGGATATTCTGCCAGCGGTGGTGCTCCTTGAATATCTCAAACAGCTTGTCCTGACGTATCAGGTCGCCCAATTTCGACGGGTCTTTCTGCGAGGGGATGCGCAGAAGCATACCATCATAGTATTTCACCAATTCGAAAAGGTGTATCTGCGACGTGTTGATGAGCAGTGTGCCGTAATAATAGTCGTAGTATCCATCGATGTCGTAATATTCTGTATAGAGCTTGCCGGTGCTTTTCAGCAGTTTCACCTTGCTTATGTCGCCAAGGTCGGTAAACATTTTGATGGCGTCCTCTGTCGTACATTCGTGGCGGACGATAGGAATCTTAGCATCGATAATCTCCTTCATCCTGCGAGATATGCGCTCCACATCCTCGTCGGTGATGGCACGGCCGAGCTGAAGGTCGCAGTAATAACCATTTGACACGGGGATGTCGATCACCATCTTCTTGTCGGGATAAAGCTCCGAGGCTGCCTTGCATAATATAAAGAATAATGTACGCGTGTAGGCTCTCAATCCCGATGAAGTATGCAGGTCGAGGAACTCAACATCCTTGTTGTGGTAAACTCGGAAATCGAGGCCTTCAACCTTGTTATTTACTCTCGCACTCACTGGTCCGAAGTCCATTTTTAGGCCAAAATCAAAAAAAATCTCAGAAAGTGAGCTTCCGATGCTGATATTTTGAGATTTTTTATTATTTTTGCAACGGATTTGTACTACTTGTTTCATTTCCATTAAAATTTTGGGGTTTCACGGTGTAAAGATACATCAAAAAATTGAGACTACAAAGAAAGAATAATTAAATAATATAAAAAGTATGTCGATTTGGATTTTTTTTAAGATTATCGGATCACTTGCTCTGCTGATTTACGGTATGAAAGTGATGAGCGAAGCCTTACAGAAGATGGCGGGCTCTCAGTTGCGACACATTCTCGCAACAATGACCAGAAACAGATTCACCGGTATGTTCACCGGTATGTTCGTAACCTGTTCCGTGCAGTCGTCGTCTGCCACAACCGTCATGACGGTGTCGTTTGTGAACGCAGGACTGCTAACCCTCGCACAAGCCATTTCGGTGATTATGGGAGCAAACATCGGAACGACGCTCACGGCGTGGATCATGAGCCTCGGATTCAATGTTGACCTCACAACGGTGATCTTCCCGGCATTCTTCATCGGCATCATGCTCATTTATTCCAAGAGCAAGCGGTATATCGGTGATTTCCTCTTTGGTATCGCTTTCCTGTTTTTCTCACTCGTTCTACTTAGCGGGGCAGGAAAGGAACTCGACCTCGAACATAATTCGGATGTAATTCATTTCTTCTCCAGTTTTGACACAAGCAGTCATCTCACTATCATCATCTTCCTGCTCATAGGTACGGTAATCACTTGTATCGTGCAGTCGTCGGCGGCTGTGATGGCTATCACTATCCTGTTGTGCTCATCAGGTGTGCTGCCCATCTATCTCGGTATCGCCCTCGTGCTTGGCGAGAATATCGGTACCACTGCCACGGCCAATCTTGCTGCACTCGGTGCAAATGCCCAGGCTCGTCGAGCTGCCATGGCCCACTTGGTATTTAATGTCATCGGTGTGGTGTGGGTGATGTGCCTCTTCTATCCATTTGTGGATATGGTTTGCTCGCTTGTTCATTATAATCCCAATGACCATTCGCTCACGCAGGCTCAGCTGGCTGCACGCCTGCCTATTATCCTCGCTGCGTTCCACACATGCTTCAATGTCACTAATACATTTGTCCTTATATGGTTTATTCCGCAGATTGAGAAACTGGTGTGCTGGATTATCAAGCCAAAGACAACAGAGAATGAGGAGGAATTCCGTCTTACCTACATTGGCGGCAATACCATCATGAAGACTCCAGAGCTCTCGGTGCTAGAGGCTCAGAAGGAGATTCAGATTTTTGCCGAGCGTGTGCAGAAGATGTTCTCTATGGTGCGCGAACTGCTTGGAGTGACAGATGATTCGGCGTTCAACAAACTATTCTCGCGTATCGAGAAATATGAGAGTATCACGGATAATATGGAAATAGAGATTGCAAAATATCTCGACGGAGTAAGCGATGCACACCTCTCGGACGACACCAAGGCTAAGATTCGTGCAATGTTGCGCGAAATATCCGAACTGGAGAGTATAGGTGACAGCTGCTATAACATCGCTCGCACGATGAACCGCAAGGCAAGTGGTAAGGAGGACTTCAGCGAGACTCAGTATGAGCACATACATCAGATGTTCGAACTCACCGACGACAGTCTCACTCAGATGAATGTTCTCTTGCTCGGTAGAAAGGACAACTTCGATGTTAATCGCTCATTCAATATCGAAAACGAGATTAACAACTATCGCAACCAGCTGCGCAATCAGAATATCAATGCAGTGAACGACCACGAGTATTCTTATGCCATCGGTACTATGTACATGGATATCGTAGGCGAGTGTGAGAAGTTGGGAGACTATGTCATCAATGTGATTGAGGCAAGAATGGGCGTGAGACAGACTCACTGATTTTTTCAGATAGCGTCACCCGTCACCTGGTGACGCTCAATTTTTTGACTCTCTTACTTGCGCTATTTTATGATTAGTGTGGTGAGTAGCTCGGGAGCAAATATCTCTCGGGCTACTTGCTGGATATTGTCGGCTGTGAGGATGTCGATGCGCTTGAACAGGTCGGTGATGTCCTTCTCCCAACCATAATGCAGAAAACTCTTTCCAAAATCAAGGGCAAAGCTCTCGCGATTGTCGCATGCCACTCCCAACTGTCCCTTAATCTGCCTTTTGGCGGCATTGAGTTGAGATGTGGTGAGGGGCTTTTCCATTACGCGTTGCAGTTCTTTGTTCACAAGCCGTAGGCAACGCTTCACGTCGTGAGGGTCGCAACCGAAGTATGTGCACCACACACCTGTGTCGCTATAGCTCACCATTGTGCTCTCTACGGTATATACCAGTCCGTTGCGCTCTCTAAGCGACAGGTTCAATCGGGCATTCATCCCCGGACCTCCTAATATATTATTTAATAGGTATAAGGCTATGCGCCTTTCGTCGTGCACGCTATATGCCCTGTTGCCTATCATCACATGGGCTTGGTGGGTGCCCTTGTCAATACATCTCGTAAGAGGAGTATAGACGGGCAGGGGAGCCACGATGTCGGCATCCCCGATTATCGGATTCTGCTCACCAAATCCTTTTGTCGCTTTCTTTAGCATTGTCACCAAAGAATTGAAATTGATGTCGCCATAGGCAAAGAACGCGGCATTGCGTGGCGTGTAGAATCTTTGGGTGAACGACTTTGCTGTCTCGCTCTTGTATGTGCGCAGTTGTTCGGCATCTCCCAATATGTTATGCCCAAGTGGATGCCCATTGAAGATTATGTTCTCAAAAAGGTCGTATATCAGTTCGGCGGGTGAGTCGTTGTAGCTCTCTATCTCATCGCATATCACTTCAATCTCCTTGTCAATCTCTGTCTGAGGATATTGGCTATGGAAAACGATGTCTGACAGCAAATCCACTGCCTTGGGGAAATGCTCCTTGAGTATGGCGGCATAATATACGGTATCCTCCTTGTTGGTGAAGGCATTCAGTTCGCCTCCCAACGTCTCCAAGCAGTTGATGATGGTAAGGGCGCGGCGACGCTCTGTTCCCTTAAAGGTAGTGTGCTCGCAGAAATGGGCAACACCTTCCTCGCCAGGCAGTTCATTGCGTGTCCCGGCATTGATGCCGAAACCGCAATATACTACCTGCGACGTGGATGGAAGATGTATTATCCTCAGTCCGTTAGGGAGTGTGGCGGTGTTATATTTCAATCTATTATTGACGATGTGATTTTTTCAATCTTTCAATCTTTCAATTTTTCAATATGACCTCCGCCATTTTCCTTCCGAGCTCTTCGCACTGCTTGAATGTTTCGTCGTTCAGGCTCTGGCAGATGTCAACTGGCTCACCTACTGCCTCGAAGTGGAGGCGGGTGTCATTCCATTCCTTTATCTTTCTTACTGCCTTGCTTGCCCATCCGTAACTTCCAAACCATCCCAACTTGTGGTTCTTGATGTCCTTGTTGGCGAGTTCGGCGAGCAGCACGTCCATCTCATGATAGAGTCCGGTGTTGTATGTCGGAGCTCCAACGATGAGGGCATTATAGCGGAACACATCGCGGATGATGTATGAGTGATGTGTCTTTGATACATTGTACATCACGATATTCTTCACGCCTGCCTCTGAAGCTGCACGGGCTATCACCTCGGCTGCACGCTCGGTATTGCCATACATCGTGCCGTAGCAAATCACCAAACCAGGCTCTGTCTCATACTTCGACATCGAGTCATACATACCGATTACCTTATTGATATACTCATGCCATACAGGGCCATGGGTAGAGCAGATGTAGTCGAGCTTCACTCCGGCAAGCTTCTTAAGAGCAGCCTGTACAGGTGTGCCATATTTGCCCACAATATTTGAGTAGTAACGCACCATCTCAAGCCAGAACGTGTCGCAGTTGATCTGTGAGTCGATGATACCACCGTTAAGGGCACCGAAACATCCAAAGGCATCGCCCGAGAAGAGCACATTGCTTGTGGTGTCGAGTGTTACCATAGTCTCTGGCCAGTGAACCATCGGGGTGAGCACAAACTGCAATTTGTGACTTCCCAGGTCGAGGCTGTCGCCATTCTTCACCTCCAAGGTGTTCTCCTGAATACCATAGAATCCCTTCATCATGCCGAAAGTCTTCTTGTTGCCAATGATGGTAATCTCGGGATAATACTTGCGGATGAGTTCGATGGCTCCGCTATGGTCGGGCTCCATGTGGTTGATTACCAAGTAGTCTATCTTTCGGTCACCGATAACCTGCTGGATATTCTTGATATAAGGGATAAAGAAATCAACCTCTACGGTGTCGATGAGGCATACCTTCTCGTCGTCAATGAGATACGAGTTGTAAGATACTCCGTTGGGCAGAGGCCACAAGCCCTCAAATAGGTTCTTGTTGCGGTCATTAACGCCAACATAATAAATTTTGTTTGTAATCTCCTGCATATAATTTTTTTATTTTAAATTTTTCAACTTTCAACCTTAAATTTTTCAATTTTTCAATTTTTCAATCTTCAATCTTCAACTTTTCTCCAAATTCCTTGGATATATAATTATTCAGACTCTTGCAACATTCGCATGAGAACATCTGGGCACATTCCACCAGTTTGTCCCACTGCTCTCTTGTCAATCCTCTCTGTATGTCATCCTTTGTAATTCCATACTTGATAAGTCCATATACAAAGCCTGCATTGAAGTTGTCGCCGGCACCTATTGTGCTTACCGTCTGGGTGTTGCCTACGGGATATTGGCAGTTTATTCCTCCCTCGGCTCTCACTTCAACAGGCTCTGAACCTTGGGTGTAGATAAAGTTATGACAATAGAACGAGATGTCGGTGCGATACACGCTATCCGCATCGTGATGCTTGAATAGTATGGAGAAATCCTCGTTGCTGCCCCTCACTACATCAGCCATCTCGAGGTTGTCGAGCAGGTTGGGAGTGATTTTCATAACCTCATTACTATGGGAGGCGCGGAAATTCACGTCGTAGTATAATATCGCCCCGTGGTTCTTGGCATATTCGAGTAGTCCTGCCACCTGAGGGCGGATTACAGGATTAATAGCATAAAAAGAACCGAACATCACAATGTCATCTGGTTGGATGTCGGGATATATAAAGTCGAGCTGGTCATGGGGATGATCTTTGTAGAAAATATATTCCGCATCATTTTTCTCATTCAAAAAGGCGAGCGACAGGGGCGACTTGCTTTCGGCATATACATTGACATTGCTGCTGTCGATGCCGTTGCTCTCCATAAAGCGTATTATCTTTTTGCCGATGTGGTCGTTGCCAGTTTCGCTTATAAGAGCGGCTTTTACTCCTGCGCGTCCCAATGATATCAGCGCATTGAACACAGAGCCGCCTGGCACGGCACTCACAGGTTCGTCATCCTTGAAAATGATGTCGAGAACAGTTTCTCCAATACCTATTACTTTCCTCATAATATTTAACTATTTCATATAAAATCTTGCTTCCTCCTATGCTGTTTTATTTGCTGCATATACATAAAGCGGTGCAAAATTACGCATTTTTGCCCGCTTTACATAGTGTTATTCAGCTTTTTTTTATACCAAGCCAAATATTTAACTTTCATTTAGCTTTTAGCAAGCTGAATATTTACCCTTCATTTAGCTTTATGGCGCGTTGAATATTTAACTTTCACGTAGTTTTATATCAAGTCTATTATCTCCTGCAAATTGGTGGCAACCTTGATATGTTTTTTCCATTCACCTCTTATCATGCCCTTTTTGTCGAGGTCGTTAAGCATAGCAATGAGTGAATCCCAGAAACCGCCGATGTTGTATAAGATTACGTCTTTACCATGATAACCTATTGTAGCTGATGCTGCCACTGTGAATATCTCATCGAGCGTACCAATGCCTCCTGGCAAAGCAATGAACACATCGCTTTGCATCATCATAAGGGCTTTGCGATCATTTAGATTGTCGCAAGGTATATGAACATCAACATTTTCGCTTAGATGTCCGCGTTCTTCCACCTTTGATGGCACCACTCCTATTGTCATACCACCAGCGTTCTTGGCAGCTTTCGCCACACATTCCATCAATCCCATGTCGCAGCCGCCGAACACTATCATATGTCCGTTTTGTGCTGCCCATTGTCCCAGTTCTTCCGTCCTGCGGAAGTATTCGACGTTAATATTGTCATTAGCCGAACAGAATATGCATATCTTCATTGTATCATTATTTTTTTTTAAATATTTATAGTTATCCTAGTCATCCTAGAACTCCTAGTTACCCTAGAACTCCTAGTCATCCTAGATAATTATATCCCCCGTGGATTTAGCCTCCTTTAGTCTTTTTATCTCGGCCTTCAGCGATTCAATCTCATCTTTTTGAGAATAATATGCCTTTAAGGCTCGCTCTTTCAAGTTGTTATATGATTCTGCCCAAGCCACTACTTTACTATTTGCTTCTGAAAGCGATGTGTTGAGGCGGGCATTTTCTGTCTCAAGATTTTTTATACGTTCTTCTTGCTGCTTTATCTTCTCATCTTGCTTGTTAAGATGTCCAGTGCGGGCACGATACATTCTTTCCTTGATACCGCCCTCGGTGATGAATTCTTTTTCGAGCTTTTCAAGGAAAGATATCAACATCTTGTCTATGATATGACATAGCGAGAGTGCGTAATTTCCCATTACTTCATCTGTCCACGACTCAAAGAATGGTTCGTATTCCTCAAGTTTGTTGTGGTATCGGCAGTAATTCACCATCGGCTCATATTCGATGTCTCCTTTTTTGAATATACGAAGATGTCGTGACTTCAGGTAATCTGTGAAGTCTTCACGAAGCTCCATGAGTGATGCGCGTGCCACATTTAGCAATTTCAATTGCATCTCGGAGGAGGTTACACCGTCTTCCAATCCCTCCACAATATTCTGCTTACACGACCTTGCTGCCTGTATTACTTGGTCTCTAGTCCGATCTTTATACAGATGAATGAATCTTTCGCAGAAACAGAATGAGAGATGATAAATAACCTCTGATTTCTGATATATGAACAGAGTAGTCCAATTTGTTTGCTTATTTAAGATTTGGTTATTATCTTTACTTTCATCCATTAGCTCGTATTTTTTTTAGGTGCAAAGATAATAAATTCAGTTGGAATGACCAAATTATTCAAGATAATAATTGAAATAAATATATTGGTTTTTCTGTTATGGGTTAATTTTGCTTAAATAATTGCCGATATGAAACTTCTTATTTGTCTTTTGTTGTATCTTTGCAATAATTTTATAAAAGTTGAAGTTATGAAGACTATTATATATTTTAAAAGGTGTATTATCTTAGCTATAATATTACTTGTCAATATTACTGCCGTTTTGGCTCAACCAAAGAGCAAGACTCGATTGCAGAAGAGGGAGAATTATGAGTTCACCTTCGACTTGCCCCGATATGTGGAGCAGTTGAAGACGGAACTGACATATCCACTTGCTTGGAGAAACAGTGATATCAAGGACTTCGTTGAGTGGAAATCTGTTGCCAAGGCTAAGGTGCTTGAATGTATGATGACTCCGCCTTTAAAATCAAATGATTACGATATGCAGGTGATAGCAGAGGAGAAGCGCGATGGATATACCGCACGTAAGATTCTCTTCAATGTCAATGCCTATTCGCGTATCTCGGCTTATATGCTTATTCCCGACGGCAAAGGACCTTTTCCAGCAGTGAATATGCTTCACGATCATGGCGGCCATTTGTATATTGGTAAGGAGAAAATGGTGCGCCCTTTTGATGTAGATACAGCCGTAGTAAATGATGCAGACAATTGGGTGAAAAAGTTGTATGACGGGCAATATACTGGAGATTATTTCGCCCGCAATGGTTATGTCGTCTTTTCTGCAGATGCCCCAATGTGGGGAGAACGAGGACGTGAAGAGGGTGTTGACCGCAGCAAGTATGACATAATATGTGGTAATATGATGATGCTCGGGCGCGACCTATCTGCCTTTATGACCTACGATGATATCACAGGCACCGAATTTCTTGCCTCGCTTCCCGAGGTGGATAAGAGCCGCATCGGTTGTATGGGTTGCTCGATGGGAGCGTATCGGGCATGGATGCTTGCCGCCTTGAGCGACAAGATTGCCGTTGCCGCCTCGATATGCTGGATGACTACTACCGATGTTCAGATGTCAGTGAAGGACAAGAAACGTGAATATGGCGGCTTCGCCAACTGTATTCCGGCTCTTCGACAATGGCTCGACTATCCGCATATAGCAAGTATCGCATGTCCCAAACCGATGCTTTTCGTCAATGGCACGCGCGACCACCTCTTTCCTGTAGATGGCTCACAATCGGCATTCGCCACTATGCGTGATGTCTGGCGCAGTCAATCAGGCGACTCCGCTCTCGAAACCGAATTATGGGATGTTCCACATTCATGTGGAAAAGCCTTGCAGCTAAGGGCTTTGGAGTTTTTTGATAAAAACCTGAAAAATAAATAACCATGGGACAGTTTTGGACGAAGAAAAAGGATCAAGAAGACCAAGACGAGAAGATTGCAACGCCTTGGGCAGAGAAGGTGGGACATGGTAATATGGCTTGGCCGTGGCCTGATGGTTTCGACGAAAGTCTGCCTGACGGCTTATCAAAAGAATAAAAATCGGGAAAAGTTTGGTAGTGTCGGGATTTTGTTGTAACTTTGCACCCCAAATTACGTAATTTATATTTTTATTTCATTGAAGACATTTGAAGAATTGGGCGTCAGCGAAGAGATTCGCCGCGCCATCACGGAGTTGGGCTTTGAGAGCCCGATGCCCGTACAGGAGGAGGTTATTCCCTATTTGCTTGGAAGTAATAACGATGTAATCGCACTGGCGCAAACCGGTACGGGTAAGACTGCCGCATTCGGTATTCCCGTATTGCAGCGTCTCGACCCTACGAGTCGCGACACTCAGGCCCTTATCCTCAGTCCCACTCGCGAGCTCTGTCTGCAGATTGCTGACGACTTAAAGGATTTCTCCAAGTATATGAATGGCATAAACATTGTAGCTGTTTATGGAGGAACATCAATTGAGAATCAGATTCGTGCCTTGCGTCATGGAGCGCAGGTGATTGTTGCCACTCCCGGACGTCTTATCGACCTTATGCACCGAGGCAAGGCCAATCTTGACAAGGTGTATAATGTAGTGCTCGACGAGGCCGACGAGATGCTTAATATGGGATTTACGGAAAGTATTAACGAAATCTTTGAGGGTGTGCCCGCCGACCGCAATACCTTACTTTTCTCAGCTACAATGAGTAGAGAGATAGAGCGCATTGCCAAGAGCTATCTGCGTGAATATAAGGAGATTGTTGTGGGAAGCCGCAATGAGGGAGCGGAGAATGTCAACCATATTTATTATATGGTGCATGCCAAGGACAAATATCTAGCCCTGAAGCGTATTGTGGATTTTAACCCCAAGATATTCGGTATTATCTTCTGCCGCACTAAACTTGAGACTCAGGAGATTGCCGACAAACTCATTCACGACGGATATAATGCCGAGAGTCTGCACGGCGACCTCAGTCAGCAACAGCGCGATCTTACCATGCAGAAGTTCCGCCAACACCTCACCCAACTCCTCGTTGCCACCGATGTGGCAGCCAGAGGACTTGATGTTGACGACCTCACCCATGTTATCAACTTCGGACTTCCCGACGACATTGAGAGCTATACCCATCGCAGTGGACGTACAGGACGTGCCGGCAAGAAAGGAACGTCAATATCGATTATGCACATCCGCGAAAAGCACAAGATGCGCGCCATCGAGAAAGAAATTGGTAAGAGTTTTGTAGAGGGCGTAATCCCCTCAGCCAAGGAGATTTGCAAGAAGCAACTCTACAAGGTGATGGATCAAATTGTGAAAACGGATGTCAACGATGAGGAAATCGACCCGTTTATGACGGACATAAACCGATATTTCGAGTTTATTGACAAGGAAGACCTGATAAAGAAGATCGTTAGCATGGAGTTTGGCAAATTCCTTGCCTATTATGCCGATGCTCCCGAGATTGAGGCACCATCCAAGTCATCGCGAGATTCTTCCGGCAAGCGCAGTGGCAAAGGAGAGCGCGGCGGTAGAGGTGAACGTGGTGGCAAAGGTGAGCGTGGCAGTAGAGGAGAGCGCGGCGCTCGCGGTTCTCGCAAGGCAGAGGCTGGTTATAGCCGCCTTTTCATCAATCTCGGAAAGGACGACGGTTTCTATCCTGGCGAGGTGATGCAATATATCAATAAGCATGTTGAGGGACGTCAGGCTGTAGGACATATCGACCTTCTGAAAAAATTCTCATATATAGAAGTGCCTGAGAAGGACGCTCAAAAGGTTATGCGTGCCTTAGATGGAACCGTGTATAAAGGTCGCGAGGTGCGCTGCAATGATGCCGACGAGAAAGGGCATGGTAGGAAGAATGTCGAAAAGACCGTGACTGCCAAGAAGGCTTTTACTCCTAAGAAACCCAAGAAATCTATGGATATGCAGCTTGAGACAGGCGATTGGCGCCAGTTCTTCAAAAACGGCAATAACGACTTCAAGGGTGAGGAGCCCGATTTCAGTGAGGAAGGTTGGGCGATGAGGAAGCCGAGAAAGAAGAAATAAGTAAAAAGAATAAGAAATAAGTAAAAAGAAATAATTATATAAAAGGCAGTCATTTTTTTGACTGCCTTTTATATTAATCATAAGAGATATTCCTTAGTTCGCTCACATTGCTTTCCTGAGCCTTTTCGGTGAAGAAACGACCGAAGTCATCAGGTAGGAGAGTAGTGGCAGGCTTGAAATCCTCGCTTTGCATATATTCGAGAATGCTTCTCAGGAGATGACGTGATTCAGGATATTGCTGTGTCTCGCGCAAATCACTCATGCACACGAACACTTTCCCCTTACCTACATTTGTCTCAAAGAACAAGGCAAGACGATGATTCCTTTCCACATTGTCAATCACCTGCACAAGGGGGCGGTAATCCTCGGGCATCTTGTCCATCACCAATGGGCGTGACTCATGCACAATAGATGCCCACTGCCAGTTGGTGTGTTTGTCCGTTGGAAATGATTTAAACAGAGGATGCTCCATCTCGTTGACAAGCAAGCCGAGTGTTCCTGGCGATACGGGTTTCTTGTTGTTTTCGGAAATGGTCTTAAACATACGGTAGTTCCAATAGTCCGTCTGCACCAATCCGCCTACGGTTTGGTCGGCATACATACCCTTCTTCGGCATAAGCAATACCTTGGCTCCTGTCTTCAACTTCTTCATCACGCTTTCGTCGAGAGTGTCGGCTATTACAATGTCCTTTGAGAGTGTTCCCATCTGCTTTTCCATATCATAGTTGGGATAAATCCACAAGGTGTAGTCATTATGATAAGGTGTATCTATGATTGATAATGCCAATTTCACCTTCTCCGCCTTTTTCGTCTTGCTCAGGCGTGCCACTACCGAGTCGCACGATACGTCGATTACTCCAGCCTTCACATTACTGAGTTTTGTACTGTCTTGTGCCAAAACGATGTTCTTGTCACTCAAAAACACCCATTTCATCGTCTTCCCCTCAAGGATTGCATCATCTGCGGCATAATTGGCAATGATACTTTTCCAAATTATTGTGTCGCCCTCGCTATATGTGAGTCGAGGCAGTTCTGCCATTGGTATCACCTTGTCACACCATTGCCTCCATCTCTTGGCATCCACAATCTCCTTACTGTCCATAAAGGCATCGAGAATGCCCACATATGCCGACCCTTGTCCTGGATAGTCTTGAATGTCGAGCAGTTGGAATCCTGCCATATTCCTCGTCCTGAGGTCCATTTCAATGTCGGCTTTATACAGTTCCACCGACCATTTGCCCGAAGCCTCATGGAAGTCCTTTGCCTGCGAGAGCATACCGGCGTCCTTGAGTCGTTGACGGAATATCCTCATATTGTCCGGGCGTAATACTCCGCGATATTTCTCTATCTCATTATAATCGGGATATGTTTGGAATTGTCCCGTCTCATGACTTATGATAGGCACCTTGCTGCCCGCAATCGCCTTTTCAAAGTTGGTTGTAGTATTAGGATATTCGTGATTTATGAGTCCTCCGTCGAATGCATCGCAGAAAGAGAACGACCCGCGCACGTGGGTGTTGTATTCTCCCCATGCCTCGCCACCTATGCGACAGGTGGTGAAATAGTCCATTCCATCGAGCACTCCCTTGTATCCGAGATACATGTTTGAGCCGAAGGTGTAGAGACGTCGTGTAGCGTCACCGTCACCTTGCTTTTCGCAATTTTTATCTATTTTTCGGAAGTCGTTGACGTAATCCACCATCAGTTCGGTGCTTCCCCAAAGTTCGTTGCCCAGTCCCATCATCACGAATGAGGGATGATTGCCGTAAGTCTCGATAATCTTTCTTCCCTCGTCGCGCAGATAGGATGTAAGCCATTCGTCCTTTTCGTCAAAACCTCCCCATATTGGCAGTTCGGGCTGGAGATAGATGCCGAGGTTGTCGGCTGCTTCGAAGCAAGCCTCGGGTGGGCACCATGAGTGGAATCGCACGTGGTTAATGCCATATTGCTTGCATATCTTGAGATAATTATACCATTCGTCATATCCCATAGCCACGTGTCCAGTAAGTGGCCACACACAAGCATCATGCTTTCCGCGCAGGAATGTCTTGCGTCCGTTTACGATGAAATGATTGCCCTCTGCCTTGAAATCGCACAAGGCAAAAGTGGTAGTCATCTCGTCCGACTTGCCCTTACATTCCACCCTCACCTTCACTTTATTTAGGTATTGTGGTGTGTGTTCACTCCATTTTTGGGCGTTTTCACCGAGGTTATAGGTAAAAAAGAGCGTTGTCGTACCATCTTCATTGATGGTTCGCTGACTAATACCATTTCTTGTTATATCAATCTCATCCTTCTTCTTTTGCTTTCCACTGAATGACACCTTTACATTATACTTTAGCTTGGGATTGCCTTCAAGCGTCACCTCCACATTTACTTTGTTCTTAGATGCGATGGGAGCTGTGCGGATGCTTTTGATGGTGACAGGCGATTCCTTAGCTTCGAGATACATCTTACCGATGATTCCGTTCCAGTTGGTTTGAGTGTCCTCAGTGTAGGCATGTGATGAACCTAATAGTTGCTTTGGCACACTGTTACCGTTGTCAACCTTGATGTCGAGTTGATGTTGCCCTGGTGTCAGTTTGCCCGTCAAATCATATACCTGCGGCACCGAGATATCATCACATTTCCCAATCTCCACTCCATCTATATAGATAGTGGTGGGTTTGGTTCTTTCGAGGAAGAGTGTTATTCTCTTGTCCTTCCATGCCGACGGAATGTCGATACTCTTTGAATACGTGGCTTCGCCAAACCACGTGAAGAAGCGCGAGAGATGAGTTGTCTCGTCGTGCTTCTTGTTAGGTTCCCCCTTGCGGTTAGTGTCGGTAGTGCCAGGCAATTGCACTGCCTCTTTCCCCAGCATCCACTGCCCGCTAAGGTCAATTTGTGTCGTTTGGGCGCTCGCCAATCCCGACGATGCCACAAACAATGTGGTGACAATTAGTTTTTTCATACTTAGGTTTTTATGTTATAAATGGTTATTTTGCATCAATCTCCTTGATGAGTCGGTCGGCATGTCCCCACTTGTCCATGAGGTAGAGCATGTATCTTACGTCAACACCGATACAGCGTGCGAGTTTGTTGTCGAAGAAGATATCGCCCGACAGACTATCCCAGTTGCCGTCGAATGCAAGTCCGATGAGTTCGCCCTTTCCGTTGAATATCGGAGAACCGCTATTACCGCCTGTGATGTCGTTGTTGGTGAGGAAGCAGAGTTGCATCTTGCCTGTAGTTTTGTCGGTGTATTTTCCGAAGTCCTTGGCACCCATGAGTTCGTGCATAATCGGTTCGGCGAAATATTCAAAGTTGGCGTCGCTCTTCTTCATCTTCTCCACAATACTTGGAGCATCGGTGAAATAGCCCGACGGCTTACCATTAAGATTGAATCCTCCCACCTGTCCGTAGCTCAGTCGCATGGTGAAGTTGGCATCGCTATAATGGGGCATTTCCATCTCCATGCGCAGTATGGCATCGCAGAGATAGCGTTCCTGAATGTCGATGGAATCATTCAAAACGGATAGTTCGGCTCTTAAGTCGCTGAATACGTTGGTGAGGTCGAGTCCCATCACGATACCGCAATCCTTGGCATATATTTTCTTGTTGATGTAAATCTTCTCACCGCTCTTCATCAGTATGCTGTTGTTCCATACATCCTCAACATACTTGGCATAGTCACCATTGTATGTCTTGTCGATAGTCTGATAGAACTCCGGAAGATATTTCGCGTCAGCCTTCTCGCGGTAGTTCTTCAGCAGAGTGGCATATACCTCCTTGTCGAGGGCGGCATCCCATGAGTCGCTGTTGTCCTTGAAGACAACATATTGCTTTGCCTTCTTGCCCTTAGGTCCCTGCACATCCATACCATTGTGATATTTGTAGGCACGATCGGCAAGTTCGTTGGTGCGCATGAATGTCTCGCGGAAGTACATGTAGTTGCGTCTCACGTCGAGTCGCTTGTTGTATAGGCGCTCCATGAGGTCGAAATCCAGTTTGCCCTTGAGATAACCGGTAAACATCTGATAGCGCTTTATCTTGTTCTCAAAGTCGGCTTTTTGGCGGATAAGACCTGTGGAATCGATACATTTGTTCATTCCGATGGAGTTTTTCCAGTAGTTGCTGCTCTGTGCGTATTTGGAGTCATACTTGATTCTCACTGCCTCGTCGGCGCGCATGTGTCTGAGCATAACCTCCTGCTTCACGCCTCTCACCTGAGCTCTCGGTTCGTTCTCGGCATCGCGACGCTCGCGGATTCCGAAGGAAGAGAGATAGCGGCTTGTACTGCCTGGATAACCCATAGTCATTGCAAAGTCACCCTCTTTATATCCTTGCAGCGATACAGGCGACCAGTGCTTGGGCTTGTATGGCACATTGTCCTTGCTGTATGCTGCCGGTCCGTTGGTCTTTGGGTCGGCATAGATACGGAACACCGAGAAGTCGCATGTCTGTCGGGGCCACATCCAGTTGTCGGTTTCGCCACCAAACTTACCCATCGACTTGGGAATGGTGAACACCAATCTCAGGTCGGTGAAGTCGCGATAGGTAGTGGCATAATACTTGTTTCCCTCGTAATAAGGTTTAATCTCTAGACGAAGTGTAGAGTCATTAGCCTTAACCTCCTTAGACATGGCATTCTCGATGGAATCGAGGAAATGTGCCTGTTCTGATGGCACCAGTTTGTTGATACCCTTCTTGTCGAGCAAGTCGGTGATGTCCTTCTGCTCCACCATAAAGCTCACAAACATGTCCTCATTTGGGAGTTCCTCCTCATAGGTCTTCGCATAGAAACCGTTGAGCATGTAGTCGTGCTCCACAGTAGAGTGACTGCGGATTGACTCAAAACCGCAGTGGTGGTTAGTGAACACAAGTCCGTCGGGCGATACAACCACTCCCGAGCAATATCCCGAGAAGTTGACCACAACGTTCTTGATGGCGTCATCATTGTTGTAGATGGCGTCATAGGGCAATGAGAAACCTTCTGCCTGCATCTGACCATAAACGGCCTGGGGCAGATTGTAGAGCATCCACATGCCTTCGTCGGCATTTACTGATGCAGTTGACAGCATTGCTGCCATAATTAACGTGCTTTTCTTCATAATAATATCTTAATTCTTAATTGACTTCGTCGATAACTGGCTTCACTTTGACTTCGTCTTCCTCTGTCGCGACTCGGGATAGCTCGAGCGAGCTCGGCTCTCCTCTCGCTGCTCCATCGGTTCAGCATAGCTCGAGCAAGCTCGGCTCTGCATTCGGTTTGCGCAGCAATTCCTAATTTCTAATTCCTAATTCCTAATTTCTTCAGTATTGGCGATATTGGAAAATCTTTTTTCACGATATATGATACAAACAGGATAAGAAGTACTGTATTGCCGATGATTCTTATTACAATATTATCCAAGATGTATTCGTTGAATTTTATTAGTCCGAAGGTGATTAGTGTGAGTATTACATATACTGCGATTCTACCGAGGTCATATTTGATGGGATAGTATTTCTGTCCTACTATATAACTCAGTGTCATTGCCGTGGCATATCCTGCAAACCCCGCCCAAGCGCAGGCGATATATCCATATTGCGGCACGAATATAACGTTGACGGCAATAAGGACTGCACAACCGATACCCGAGAACCACGCTCCCCAGATGGTTTTGTCGATGAGCTTATACCAGAACGAGAGGTTGAAGTATATACCCATCATTATCTCTGCTGCCATCACAATAGGCACCACCTTCAGACCGCTCCAGTAGTCCTGTCCGATGATATGCTTCAGTATGTCGAGATAAGCCATTACCACGAGGAATGCCAGCAGGGTGAAGATAATGAAATATTTCATTGCCTTGGCGTATGTGTCGCGATTGTCCTTGTCTTTCGACTTTCCGAAGACAAACGGCTCGTAGGCATATCGGAACGCCTGCGTTATCATTGCCATAATCATTGCTATCTTGGATGCGGCACCATATATGCCGAGTTGCTCGTGGGCGTTCTCTCCTTTATATATATAGGGGAAGAGAATCTTGTCGGCTGTTTGGTTGAGAATACCGGCAATGCCCAGTATGAGTATCGGCCAACTATATGAGAACATCCTCTTCATGAGGGCCTTGTCAAATACATAGCGGAATCCCGTGAGTTCTTTATAGAAGCAGAAAGTGATGCTGCCGGTGCATGCAAGATTGATATAGAAGGCATATCCCGCCCCGATTGTCGGGTCGTAAATTTTACCGATTTCATCGGGATAAGATGCATATAATTCAGGTAATACCACAAAGAATACAAGATTCAGCAGGATGTTCATCACAATAAACAACATCTTGAGTGCTGCAAACTTGATTGGTTTCTTCTTGTGTCTGAGATATGCAAACGGAATGCACTGGAAAGCATCTATCGCCACAGTCATAGCCATCACCCATATATACGACGGGTGTTCGGCATATCCCATCACATCGGCCAGTGGGGAGATGAATGTGAATACCAATGCTACAAACACTATAGCAGTGAATCCCACTGCCGTCAATATCGTTGAATACACCTTTTGTGGGTCTTCGCCTTCCTTGTTGGAGAACCTGAAGAAGGTAGTCTCCATACCGAATGTAAGCAACACCAAAATGAGTGCCGTATAGGCATACATATTGGTAATTACTCCATATCCGCCGCTTGCAGCCGACAGTTTTGCCGTGTAGAGCGGCACGAGCAGATAGTTGAGGAATCGTCCCACTATACTGCTAAGTCCATAGATGGCCGTGTCCTTGGCTAGAGATTTCATATTTGCCATAATTTTTTTTTTTGTAGGGAGGAGGGAAATCAGAGGTTTTGTAGGTTTTTGTAGGTTTTGTAGTAGGTTTTTGTAGGTTTTGTAGGGAGTTTACATAGACCTACATAAACCGACATAGACTTACATAGCCCTGCATAGACTTACATAGCCCCCCCACTTACTTCATCACCTTTCAAAATCTTCTCATTTCTACCTAACAACCAAATCTCACTTACTCTCCAAATTATCCACTCTCCAAATATTAATTAATTGCCTTAAAGCCTCATTTTATCACAAATGATGCCTCGTTTCCATCTTTTAATTCCTCTCTCATATTAATAACCTAAGTTGTTTTTTCTCCATTCTAATCTTGTTTTGTATCTCTGCTCCTTTATTCCTCCTTCTTTGAGGAATTTCTCGTTGAGATATTTTATGTATCCATATAACATCGTCAGTTCCTGGTTGATGATTATTAGGGCAATGTTGCAGATGTCTTCTGCCTTGCGACCCGCTATCTGATTGCGATACCATTCACTGTTGTTGTGTCTCTTGCATAATGGTTGGGCGGCTATGTATTTGGGGTGGTTTACACCCCAAATCTCCAGGTTGTTGTTACGTAGATAATCCCTGTAATCTTCTTTTAACTCTTCAAGACTGCCCTTAGCTATCACAGATAGCTTGTGCTCAGACTCCGACGAACCTTCAGCATCGCTGTAACCTTCTACGATATTTTGCTTGCATGAGCGGGCTGCCTGCACCATCTGGTCAACCGTTCTGTCCTTGCTCTTGCTTAGGAAATTGTTGACGAAATAGTAAGTCACGTCATATATGCACTCACTTTTTTGATAGATAGCCAATGTCTTGTAGCTGTCTGGCTTTTCTTGTTTCAGATTACTCATAACCGCATAATTATATATTGTTAAAACATATTGTGATGTTAGAAGAATAGATAACATATTGCGATTGCCGCGATTATTCCGGCAAGGTCGGCAAGCAATCCGCATGTCACTGCATGTCGGGTGTATCTTATGCCCACACTGCCGAAATATACTGCAAGCACATAGAATGTGGTGTCGGTGCTGCCTTGGAAGATGCAACTCAGTCGGCCCACGAAAGAGTCGGCTCCGTATGTAGTCATCGCATCCACCATCATACCTCTTGCACCGCTGCCCGAAAGCGGTTTCATCAGTGCCGTTGGCAATGCCCCGACAAAGTCGGTGTTGCCTCCCGCAGCCTCCACAGTCCATTTCACTCCGCCAATAAGCCAATCCATAGCCCCCGAGGCGCGGAATACTCCGATGCCCACGAGGATAGCTACAAGATAGGGGATGATTCTCACGGCAGTTTGGAATCCGTCTTTGGCTCCCTCGATGAAGGCGTCATATACATTTACTTTCTTTCTCACTCCCGCTAGTATGAACCCCACGATGATTGTCATGAGCAGGATGTTGGCAACCGATGTGCTCACAAGATCCACCTGCTCCTTGCTCATCGTGCTGAATCCCCATATCACTCCCGCAACCAGCAAACTTGCACCTCCGAGGGTGAGCAGCATTGTACGGTTGACAAGGTTTATTCTCTGATAGAAACTGGTGACAACAATACCCGCCAGTGTCGAGAAGAACGTGGCAAGCAGTATGGGCACGAAGATATCCGTGGGTTGTGCCGCCCCCATCTGTGCCCGATATACCATGATGCTCACGGGTATGAGAGTGAGTCCGCTGGTATTCAGCACGAGAAACATTATCATCGGGTTGGTGGCAGTGTCCTTTTTGGTGTTGAGCTCCTGCAACTGTTCCATGGCTTTGAGTCCGAGTGGAGTGGCAGCATTGTCAAGCCCGAGGATATTGGCAGCTATGTTCATGAAGATACTTCCGGTGACGGGATGCCCCTTTGGGATGTCCGGGAACAGTTTGCAGAACACCGGACTGAGCACCTTGGCAAGCATGTTCACCACGCCTCCCTTCTCGCCAATCTTCATTATTCCGAGCCATAACGAGAGTACTCCCGTGAGTCCGAGTGAAATCTCGAACGCTGTCTTCGACGAGGCGAATGTAGAGTCCATCATTGCCGGAAAGACATCATAGTTGCCGAAGAACAGCAACTGGATAAGTCCGATGACGAATGCCACCACGAAGAATGCAATCCAAATGTAATTCAGTACCATAAGCGCGATAAAATCTAAAACAATGCTGCAAAGTTAGCTTTTTTTTGTCTAAAATGCAAAGAATAAGTGAAAAAAGGTCTTTTGTATCGTTTTTTTTTATAACTTTGCAGCATAATCGCATGTAAATTAATGTATATATACATAAAAACGATATCATATTATGATGAAAACTAAGACATGTTTGTTTGTCGGCTTTGCCGCTGTAATGTCGGCATTCACCTCGTGCAAGGAGGCCAATCTCTTCGACGAGAATGACTACAACGAGTTTGTGACCAATGCATTCCCCGTGCAGAACATCGACCCCCTGCACGATTGGTCAACAATCACCAAGTTCCCGTTTCGTGTTGAGATAGGATACACTGGCTCCTACACTCTCAAGTTCTATTCCGACGACCCCAAGTATGTATCCACAAGGGTGCTTAACACTTGCAGTGTGGATGGAAATCAAATTTACGACATCCACATCGCGGCACCTTCAATATCCGAAAATTTGTATGTCTCTCTTGTCGATGACAAGGGCACATGCAGGACGAAGGCGGTGAAAGTCTCTTCCTCCATCAATAATGTTGTATTCTCCGAAGATACATCTGCCGATGAGATTGTCTCCAGTACGTTGTACCCGGATGTCAATCAGACATATACCTTCTGCTTTGAGGAGAATTTCCCCGAACCAGGTGATTATGATTTCAATGATGTAGTGATGGGAGTTGGTGTAGATAAGAGTGTTGAAAACGGCACTCGCTACATCTCCATAAGTGTGAAGGTGAGAGCCGTAGGTTCGGGCAGTCGGCTTGCTGCTGCCATGCGTCTTGCCAACATCAGTGCCAAGGATGTTGTAGGAACATCTTACGAGCGATTGGGCTCAAAATATTATTTCTTCACCCAATATGGTGATCAGGACATGTTGCCTAAGTTTGGCGACAGCAATGAGTTCCTCACCATGCGCAACTCCACCGACCTTGTGATACCGGTGTTCAACGATGCACATTATTTTATTAGCGGTGGAGCCACACAAGCAGCTTTGCCAGTACGTAATTTATACAACACCGTCACCGACAAGGAAGATCTCTCGGGTGTAGCAGTGTCTCCCAAGACTCAGACATTCAAGTTTGCCGTGAATGATGCCACCCTCTTTAATAATTTCTCAGTTAACGACATCGACCTCTTTATCCTTGAGGAATACAATGCCGGAGTATTTGAGGTGCATACCATGCCATACAAGACTGCCGAAGTGATTAACGAGTGGGCTGCCATCAAATCCGACGGCAGTAGTCCTTACGGCGGCAATTATCCCTGGGCGTTGCTTATTCCCGGAGATTTCCAATATCCTATAGAGGGTTTGACTATCGGTAAGGCCAAGGGCAATGTGATTGGCGGAGCCTATTTGAAATTCTATTCTTGGGCACAAGACCATTACTCAAATCGCGATTGGTATAACACCCCGCAAGATTCCAAAATGGTTTATCCTCAATAAAAAACATAAAAAACGCAACCTATATCGCATCTCGCGTAAGGTTGCGTATTTTAATTAATACTTATTATCATTAGTGTCCCGATTTTAACGGGACACTAATGAATTTGATTTTTCGATTGCAAAGATATTAATTTATTATTATACATAAGGTGTAAAAATCGATAAAAATGGTGTCTTATTTGCAAATTCCAACAATTTTGATACATTTTTATATCACTTGATACATATTCCCGCTCTTGTTTTTTTGGATACTGTGCGCATTATATAACACTTTCGTTCGAAGGCTTCGAACGGACATTCAAAGCTTTCGAATCTCCGTTCGAAGCTTTCGGATGCACATTCAAAGCTTTGTGTTGATACAACGATAGCCTGTTGAGAACATATCTCAAGTTAAGTTCTAACAGTTTCACAACTGCTGTTCAGTTGGTTACTGCCTGCCCTATTCACTCAATGTCACTATAGTCTATTCACTCATTGCCACTACAGCTGTTCTTTCATTGCTACTACATCTGTTCTTCCATTGCCACTACTGCCTGTTCGTCCAATCTTTATTAGACGAAGAATCCCGAAAGCATTTCGGCTTTCGGGATTCTATGATATAGAGAGATGTGATACAATTTATTGTGCGTTGTATATCAACGAGTCGTCTTTATTGTCTTTCCACCATTCGGCTGGTGTGCCACTCTTAACGTATGTATCGAAATATTTATAGGCTTTCGAAATATCCTGCAATTCCTTTACCCAGTTGTAGTCAGTGCTTACAGCAATCTTGCTTGCTGCCTTGCCTTTTGGAGCAGTGAGCAATGGCCAGTCGCTACCCTTCTGTACTCTCACCTCAATCTCGTTGGCATTAGCATAATTTCCTTCTATTACGAAGGTTACAGGATCTCTCTGTTCTGTCCAGCTCTCGGTGTTCACCATCTTGTTGGTAGGTACACCAAACTTTGCGTGAACTTCCTCACCGGCAATTGTAAGAGGCAGAGTACCTCCAGCTGCCAGCAGTGTAATGGTGTGCTTACCTTCTGAAGGCCAATTCATCTGAACATCGAATACAACATCGTTGAAGTCGAAGTCGCTACTCTCGCTTGCAGACAAGTCTTCGGCGATGATGCGGATGGCTTCTGGTTCGGGCTTGCCTCCGAATCCAGGATTACATTCAGAACGTGTAATTGAGTAATTTGGCATATTTCCTTCAATGAAGATATTGCTTTCACTGCATCCGCCCTTGAAGTCGATAAAAGGATATGTTCCTGAGTAGCCTTGTGCAAAATGGGAGTTTGCCACTACATAAAGGTTGTTGCCGTATGTAATTTCATATCCTTGTTCTGCTGTACCAGCGACAATGTTTTGTGCTTGGAAAACAGCGTAACCGCCAGAAGTAGGACCATATACGCCATAATTTGCTTTTGTGGCATCCATTGTGGCAGTTCCATTTACCTTGAATAGAGCTCCTGCTCCCATATAGATATTATGTGGACCTTTTGCAAGATATGTATCTGCTTCGCAGCTTGCTCCAGCATCCATACGGAAGCAATTTTGACCAGCATTATCTCCAAGGTTAAAGTAGAACTGTCCGTTGACTTTCATCTTGCAGTTGTTGACTACTTCGCTACTACCTGCCTCGTAGGTGAAAGTACCAGTGGTGTATTTGCCATTATTCACCCAAACATTGTCATTGCTGTTAACAGTTGTTGCTCCGCTAATTGTTGCATCTCCATTATTTTGGAATTTTGCGCTTCCCGCTGTCCAAAGCGAAGCCGCAGTAATTGTACCGTCATTGACGATTTTCGATTCTTCATTATTGAGGGTAATGGCATCTGATATTGTAAGTGTACCAACATTATACAACAAACTATTGCCATTTGGCGACAGCTTGGTGGCTTCGATAGTTCCATGGTTGTAAATCTCGCAACTGTTTAGCTTAATTTCGCCATTTACTTCCAATGTGGCACCAGAGGCAATATAATATTTACATCCGTTCTGAAGGCCTTGTGCTTGAGATTCAGTTAGTTTTAAAGTGCTACCAGATACAAGGTAAATATCGGTATTTGGAGCTACATAATAAGAGCCAGATGTAAAATCTACATTTCCAGTGATATATAAAGTGCCACCAGTCGTTTGTGATCCATTCCAGCCTCCCCAAATGTTAATTGACGAAATATTTCCGTCAATATAGCTTATGCCATCCGCATAACCATTTCCATAATTTTTATTTCCATAATATTCCACTCCATCTGGTACATTTGAAAGGAATTTTTCAGAGGCCGCATCGGAAGGGAATGTATAAAAGGGTTGTATCGCTCTTGTGGCAGCTCTTGTTATTGCTCCCTGAGCGACTCCTCCACCATTAGCGTCAGCACTGCCGAATCCCCATGTCTGGTCGGGGGCGGGCTCGCCGAATTTCTCTATGAACGCATTTTCATAGTTTACATAAGCTTGTTCACCCTCGGAGATGGGGGTGAAGTCGTAGCGCGAGCAGCTGGCAAGGCCTAAGCAGATGGCTGCAGCTGCAACTCCTGTCATCAGTTGTTTTCTCATATTGCAAATCTTTTAGTTGGTTACTTATTATAATAATCTATTTAATGGGGCAAAATTACGAAAAAATCCTCATACTCACCAAATTATATTAGTTAAAAGTGATAAAAGTGGATAAAATAATATCATTTATCAACAGAAACGGGATAAAATATGCGTGAACTATCCGTTACAAGTCTATAATAGTAAAGCTGCACACAAGCCCTAAGGCCTATGCGCAGCTTAACCAATACAATCTATAATTATGCAATATATACGAGAGAGGGATTAATACAATTCATTGTTATCTGCAATGATCTTGTACCATTACTGCGCCTGCTGCTATCGTCAGCATAGCGCCAAAGTTAATGATTTTATTCATAATCTATATTGTATTTAATTAAGTTTAGATAAAAGTCCCTCTACTACTCCCCTGAGAACGGGTATCATAAGAATACGGCAACATAATGCCATTAAAATACCCGATTCTTATCTCATTAGAACACCCGATTCTTATTCCATTGGAACACCCGATTCTTATCACATAAGAACACCCTGTTCTAATGACATAAGAACCGAGTATCCTAAGGGTGGAAGAATACCCGCTTCATTCATCGATAATTATCAATCAGTCATCATGTGGTGACACGTTGACACTCTTTTTAATATAAAACTTTCTGAAACGGAAATTCAATTACTATATAGTAAACGAATTTCCCGTTCCGCGACTTTTTATATATATAGAGTGTCAAGGTGTCACCCGCATATCATCAGAAGGGCATCGGTTCCGGATTTTCATCGGACATAAAATGGAATTCTTTGTCTGAACTATCTTTACAATGAACCATCGGGAAAAACGTCCTTAGATAGCCACGCTTCCTCAGATATCTACACATTCTTGGTTCCTCATATATACGCACTTTATGGACTTGTGGGTTGATAACTTTGTGGACTTAGTAAAAGCAGCTTTAGCTGCTCTCTGTATCTTCCGTTTACGAAAAATCATTATCTCTTTGTGTCTTTGTGTTTAAACATAAAAAACTCTGATAAGATAATATATTATTTCAATGTATCTGCGCATTAAAGTATATAGAAAAGAAAAAGTCCCGCAAATCTTTCGATTTGCAGGACTTTAATTAAACTTGGCGCTTCAGGATGGGCTTGAACCAACGACCCCATGATTAACAGTCATGTGCTCTAACCAACTGAGCTACTGAAGCAGTGTTTTGCGCTTCATTTCTGAATTGCGATGCAAAGGTACGACGAATTTTTTAAACTACCAAACTTTTTCGGGGAAAATTTCGAAAAAACGTGGTATTTAACATAAATTCACGGGAAATCGTGTGTTTTATCGACCAAAAACAGTAATTTTGCACCCGTAATACGAAAAATTAGTGTAATGAGAAGATTACTATTATCAATTGCCGTGATGATAGCTTTCGCAGCATCAGTATCGGCGCAGAAACAGAAAAACCACAATTTTGAGGTGGGCAAGAACTTGGACATATTTAATAATATATACAAGCACCTCGACTTGATGTATGTCGATACCCTCAATCCCAAGGAGGTTATCGGCAATGGTATCAATGCCATGCTGAGGAGTCTCGACCCCTACACCGAGTATTATCCTGAGGACAAGACCAAGGACCTCAAGATGATGCTCACGGGTAAATATGCCGGTATCGGTGCCATCGTGCGATATCATCAGAGATTGAAGCGCGTGGTGGTTGACGAACCGTATGAGGGTATGCCCGCTGCCGAGGTGGGACTGAAGAAGGGAGACATCATACTGAGTATCGACGACTCAACGATGACCGACAAGAATGTCAACTACGTGAGTGAGCATCTGCGCGGTGAGGCTGGCACTACATTCGCCCTGAAGATCAAGCGTCCGACAACAGGCAAGACAATGACCTTCAAGATAACACGCCGCACCATCAAGATGCCCGACATACCATATTACGGAATGTTGGAAGGGAATGTGGGCTATATCAACTTCAATCAGTTTGTTGACGGTTCGGCGAAGAACGTGCGTCGTGCCTATATCGACCTGCGCCAGAAGGGAGCAACATCACTCCTGCTCGACCTGCGCTCGAATGGAGGCGGTTCGCTGGCCGAAGCTATTGACATTATTAATATGTGGGTGCCCAAGGACATGACCCTCGTTGAGACCAAGGGCAAACTGAAGCAGGCATGCAAGGAATACAAGACGCGACTCGAACCGATAGACACCATCATGCCCATTGTGGTGCTCGTGAACGGCGAGACAGCCTCGGCGAGCGAGATAACCTGCGGTTCGATACAAGACCTCGACCGCGGAGTGGTGCTCGGCACACGAACCTATGGCAAGGGATTGGTGCAGGTGCCGGTGGATTTGCCATACAACGGCAATCTCAAGGTGACCACCAGCCACTACTACATCCCCAGCGGACGTTGTGTGCAGGCTATCAACTATAAGCATAGCGGTGGTGGATATAAGGAATATATCCCCGACAGCCTCACGCGCGTATTTTATACAAGGAACGGGCGAGAGGTGAGAGACGGGGGCGGAATAAAGCCCGATATAGAGGTGAAACCCGACACGATGCCCAACATCGCGGTGTATCTCGACCGCATCGACTCGATGGAGGTGATGTTCGACTATGTGGTGGATTATATCGCCAAGCATCCCACTATAGCTCCCGCACGAGACTTCCGTCTGAGCGATGCCGAATACGAGGAGTTCAAGCAGAGGGTGGTGGAGAGCGGATTCAACTACGACCCCGTCACCGAGAAGACCTTGGGCGAACTCGAGAAGTTGGCAAAGTTTGAGGGATACTACGACGACGCCAAGGCTGAGTTTGAGGCGCTTCGCAAAAAACTCAAGCACAATGTGGCCAAGGACATGGACCACAGCAAGGAGACGATAAAGCAGATAATCGAGGGCGACATCGTTGCAGCCTACTATTATCAGGCGGGAGCATTGGAGAACGGACTGCATTATGACTCTCAGGTGAAAAAAGCCACCGAAGTGCTCCTCGACAAGTCAGAATATGACAGATTGCTATCCCCAAAGGGTAAATAATACGATTTTTATGCAAATAATTGCAGAAATATTTGGCTGTTTGGGGAAAAGTTTGTAACTTTGCACCCGTTCAGTGGAATGAGGGACTTCATCGAGAGTCCCTCATTTTATTTTAATAATGTGAAAAAGACGTATGATAGAAAGGAACGCAGTAAAGACAGTAGTGGAAGAATGGTTGTCTGGTAACGACTATTTCCTCGTCGATGTGACATTCACACCCGACGATCGTATCGTGGTGGAAATCGACCATGCCGATGGTGTGTGGATTGAGGATTGTGCCGAATTGAGCCGCTTTATGCAGGAGCGCCTTGGCGACGAACTTGGCGACTACGAGCTGGAGGTAGGCTCAGCTGGTATAGGTCAGCCCTTCAAGGTGGAGCAGCAGTATCTTAACCACATCGGCAAGGACGTGGAGGTGCTCGACGCAGAGGGCAAGAAGGTGCAGGGCGTGCTCAAGCAGGTTGACGGACGCAACTTTGTAGTGACCGTCAAGGAGAAGCAGAAGCTTGAGGGCAAGAAGCGTCCGCAGCTTGTGGATGTCGATAAGACATTTAACATGGATAATATAAAATATACAAAATACTTATTAAGTTTCAAGTAAAAAATAGCTATGGCAAAGAAAGAAGAGCAGGGTCCGAGCATGATTGAGACCTTCCAGGAGTTCAAGGAGACTAAGAACATCGACCGCACCACATTGGTGAGTGTTCTTGAGGAAAGTTTCCGCAACGTGATCGCCAAGATATTCGGCAGTGACGAGAATTTTGACGTGATCGTCAATCCCGACAAGGGCGACTTCGAGATACACCGCAACCGTGTCGTCGTTGCCGACGGCGAGGTGCAGGACGAGAACAAGGAGATTTCGCTTAAGGACGCACAGAAAATAGAACCCGACTATGAGGTAGGCGAGGAGGTGAGCGAGGAGGTGAACTTCAGCAAGTTCGGTCGTCGCGCCATTCTCAACCTTCGTCAGACATTGGCTTCGAAGATTCTCGAACTCGAGCACGACTCTCTGTATAATAAATATAAGGATCGCGTGGGACAGGTGATGAGCGCTGAGGTATATCAGGTGTGGAAGCGCGAGGTGCTGCTCGTTGATGACGAGGGCAACGAGCTCCATCTGCCCAAGAGCGAGCAGATTCCTGCCGACAACTACCGCAAGGGAGAGACCGTCAAGGCTGTCATCCTGCGCGTGGATAACGAGAACAACAATCCACGTATCATTCTGAGCCGTACAGCTCCTGCCTTCCTCGAAAGACTGCTTGAGGCTGAGGTGCCCGAGATTGCCGACGGTCTGATCACTATCCGTCGTGTGGCCCGCATGCCGGGAGACCGCGCCAAGGTGGCTGTCGAGAGCTACGACGACCGCATCGACCCCGTAGGAGCCTGTGTGGGTGTCAAGGGTAGCCGTGTGCACGGTATCGTGCGCGAGCTCTGCAACGAGAACATCGACGTGATCACCTTCTCCAACAACGTGCAGCTCTTCATCCAGCGTGCGCTCAGTCCGGCAAAGGTGTCGAGCATCACCATCGACGAGGAGAACCACAAGGCCGAGGTATATCTGCAGCCCGAGGAGGTGTCGCTTGCCATCGGACGTGGCGGTATGAACATCAAGTTGGCAAGTATGCTCACTGAATACACCATCGACGTGTTCCGTGTTGTCAGTGAGGGCGAGGCCGACGAGGACATCTATCTCGACGAGTTCTCCGACGAAATCGACCAGTGGGTCATCGATGCCATCAAGGCTATCGGATTGGATACTGCCAAGGCTGTGCTCAACGCTCCGCGTGAAATGCTCATTGAGAAGGCCGACCTCGAGGAGGAGACCGTTGACAATGTGCTCGCTGTGCTGAGAGCCGAGTTTGAGCAGTAATTTAATTTTTCAATTTTTCAATTTTTTATTATTTTAATTTTTAATATTTGTACATCGTGAGCATCAGATTAAATAAAGTTTTGACCGAATTAAATATAGGACTTCAAACGGCAGTTGATTTCCTGAAAAACAAGAAGAGCTTGGGAGATATTAGGGATGACGCCAACGTCAACACCAAAATCTCCGACGAGCAGTATGATGCCCTCGTGGCCCAATTCAAGGGCGACAAGGACATCAAGAACGAGGCTGAGAAGATGTTCGCCAAGAAAGGTAAGGAGAAGAAGCCTGAGAAGAAGGCCACTTCTGCCAACGAATTGGTGACTCAGGTGCCTAAGTTTAAGCCCATGGGAAAGATTGACCTCGACAACTTGGGCAAGCAGCAGGTCGCAAGTCAGAATGCTGCTCATGACGGTAATGCCGAGCAGAAGACTGCTGCCGTCAGTCAGTCTGCCGATAACAAACCGACACCTGAGCAAGGGCCTGCTCCCAAACAGACAGTAGTGGAGGCTCCAGCCCCGAAGGCCGAGGAGAAACCTGTGCAGCAGCCTGTTGCCGAGCAGAAACCAGCTGCCGAGGTGAAGCCCGAACCAGTGGCAAAACCTGTCGCCGGGGTGAAGCCCGAGCCTGTCAAGAAACCCGAGCAGAAGGTTGAGAAACCTCAAGCCGAGAAGCCTGTTGAGGCTCCTGCAAAACCTGCGGATGAATCTGCTCCTGCCACTGCGCAAGCCACTGCCGACAACAAGATATACACTCTCAAGAGCGAGAAGAAACTCGCCCCGAAGGTGAATGTGCTTGGAAAGATCGACCTCTCGTCGCTCAATCAGAGCACTCGTCCCAAGAAGAAGTCGAAGGAGGAACGCCGCAAGGAGCGTGAGGAGAAGGCAGCCCAGATGCACAGCGAGAAGAAGAAGCGCCAGCGCATCAACAAGGAGCGTGTGGATATCGAGGCTGCCGTCAACGAGGGTAACAACAACGGAGGCGGAAAGAAGAAGAAAAACAAGGGTGGAAATAATAATAACAACAATAATAATAATGGTGGCAACAACAACGGCAACAACGGAGGCGGCAAGAAGAACAAGAAGAACCGCCAGCCGAAGCCGATTGAGGTGAACGAGGAGGATGTTGCACGCCAGGTGAAGGAGACATTGGCACGTCTCACCAACAAGAATCAGAACAAGAAGGGTGCCAAGTATCGTCGCGAGAAGCGCGAGGCAGTGCAGGAGCGCCTTAACGAGGAACTACAGGAGCAGGCAGCAGAGAGCAAGACACTGAAGCTCACCGAGTTTGTGACTGTCAGCGAACTTGCCACCATGATGAATGTGCCTGTCAACAAGGTTATCGGCACTTGCATGAGCGTGGGTATTATGGTGTCTATCAACCAGCGTCTCGATGCCGAGACCATCAATCTCGTTGCCGACGAGTTTGGATTCTCTACTGAATACGTGAGTGCCGAGGTGAGCGAGGCTATCCAGGAGGCTGAGGACGATGAGAACGATCTCGTTCCACGCGCCCCGATCGTAACCGTCATGGGACACGTTGACCACGGTAAGACATCATTGCTCGACTATGTGCGCAAAACCAACGTCATCGCAGGTGAGGCTGGTGGTATCACCCAGCACATCGGTGCATACAACGTGAAGTTGAGCGACGGACGACGCATCACCTTCCTCGACACCCCAGGTCACGAGGCGTTCACCGCCATGCGTGCCCGCGGTACTCAGGTGACCGACATCGCCATCATCATCATCGCTGCCGACGACTCGATAATGCCCACCACCAAGGAGGCTATCGCCCATGCCCAGGCAGCCAATGTGCCGATGGTGTTCGCTATCAACAAGATAGACAAACCGGGAGCTAATCCCGACAAGATACGCGAGGATCTCGCAAATATGAACCTGCTCGTGGAGGAGTGGGGCGGTAAGTACCAGTGTCAGGAAATTTCCGCCAAGAAGGGTATCGGAGTCCACGAACTGATGGAGAAGGTGCTGCTTGAGGCAGAGATGCTCGACCTCAAGGCCAACCCCAACCGCAAGGCAACGGGTTCGGTGATTGAGTCGTCGCTCGACAAGGGTCGCGGATATATGTCAACAGTGCTTGTCAGCAACGGTACGCTCAAGCAGGGCGATATCGTGATTGCCGGTACTGCATGGGGACGCATCAAGGCTATGTTCAACGAGCGCAACCAGCGTGTGGAGAAGGCTGCTCCCTCTGAGCCAGTCATCATCCTCGGATTGAACGGAGCTCCTCAGGCAGGCGACTCGTTCCATATTATGGAGACCGAGCAGGAAGCAAAGGACATCGCCAACAAGCGTATGCAGTTGCAGCGTGAGCAGAGCCTGCGCACTGCCACAACACTGTCGCTTGAGGAGATTGCCCATCGTGTGGCTCTCGGCGAGTTCCACGAACTCAACCTCGTTGTCAAGGCAGATACACAGGGTTCTGTCGAGGCTCTCTCGGATTCGTTCATCAAGATGTCAACCGAGAAGGTGCAGGTGAACGTCATCATGAAGGCTGTGGGACAGATTTCGGAGAACGACGTTATGCTCGCCTCTACTGCCGCCAACGGTATGATTGTGGGATTCCAGGTGCGCCCGTCGGCAGATGCCAAGCGACTGGCAGAGCGCGAGGGCGTGGAAATCAATACATACTCGGTCATCTATGATGCCATCGACGATATCCACTCCGCTATGGAGGGTATGTTGGAGAAGGTGAAGAAAGAGGTGGCTACCGCCCAGGTGGAGGTGCGCGAGGTTTATCGCATATCCAAGGTGGGTACGGTTGCCGGTGCATTCGTCACCGAAGGAAAAGTGCACCGCACCGACAAGGCCCGACTCATCCGCGACGGTATCGTGGTGTTCACTGGCTCAATCAATGCCCTCAAGCGATTCAAGGACGATGTCAAGGAGGTGGGTGCCAACTTCGAGTGTGGTATCTCGCTTGTCAACTACAACGACATCCAACAGGGTGACATCATTGAGACATTCACAGAGATTGAGGTGCAGCAGAAACTCTAATTAAATTAGGAATTAGGAATTAGGAATTAGGAATTGGGGATGACAGATAAAAACGCATTTGTACGTCAGGTGGCGGAACAGAAATATGAATACGGTTTCACCACCGACGTGCATACAGAAATAATAGAAAAAGGTCTGAATGAGGATGTAGTCAGGTTAATATCCGCCAAGAAAGGCGAACCGCAGTGGATGCTTGACTTCCGTCTGAAGGCCTTCCGCCACTGGGAGACTATGAAGGAACCCAAGTGGGGACATGTGCATGTGCCTGAAATCGACTATCAGGCCATATCTTATTATGCCGACCCCTTGGCACAGAAGAAGAAACAGGAGAACAAGGAGATCGACCCCGAACTGATGAAGACGTTCGACAAACTTGGTATTCCCCTTGAGGAAAGACTGGCACTCAGCGGTACGGCGGTGGACGCCATCATGGATTCTGTGTCGGTGAAGACCACCTTCAAGGAGAAACTTGCCGAGAAGGGCATTATCTTCTGCTCCATAGGTGATGCCGTGAAGGATTATCCCGACCTCGTCAAGGATTATCTCGGTACGGTGGTGCCTTATCGCGACAATTTCTTTGCCGCCCTCAATAGTGCGGTGTTCAGCGACGGTTCGTTCGTATATATCCCCAAGGGTGTGCGTTGTCCGATGGAATTGAGCAGTTATTTCCGTATCAATGCCCGCAATACAGGACAGTTTGAGCGCACGCTCATCATTGCCGATGATGATTCGTATGTGTCTTATCTTGAGGGATGTACGGCTCCTATGCGCGATGAAAACCAGCTCCATGCCGCTATCGTAGAGATAATCGTCAACGACAATGCCGAGGTGAAATATTCCACCGTGCAGAACTGGTATCCCGGTGATGAGAACGGAAAGGGTGGTGTGCTCAACCTCGTCACCAAGCGAGGCGACCTGCGTGGCAACAACAGTAAGTTGTCGTGGACACAGGTGGAGACGGGTTCGGCTATTACATGGAAATATCCGTCGTGCGTGCTTCGTGGCGACAACTCGGTCGCAGAGTTCTACAGTGTGGCTGTCACCAACAACTATCAGGAGGCTGACACCGGAACGAAGATGATTCATATCGGCAAAAACACCAAGAGCACCATCATATCCAAGGGTATATCAGCAGGACATAGTCAGAACTCATATAGAGGACTTGTGCGTGCTACGGCCTCTGCTGATAATGCGCGCAACTACTCGTCGTGCGACTCACTGCTCTTGGGCAGCGATTGCGGTGCGCACACATTCCCGTATATGGATATTCACAACGACACTGCCATTGTGGAGCACGAGGCCACAACGAGCAAGATAAGTGAGGATCAGCTCTTCTACTGCAACCAGCGTGGTATTCCCACTGAGCAGGCTGTAGGACTGATTGTCAACGGATATGCAAAGCAGGTGCTCAACAAACTGCCTATGGAATTTGCCGTCGAGGCACAGAAGTTGCTGAGCGTGTCGCTTGAGGGAACGGTGGGGTAGATTGAAGATTGAAGGTTGAAGATTGAAGATTGAAAATTGAAGGTTTTATGTTAGAAGTTAAGGATTTACATGCCAAGATAGGCAATAAGGAGATATTGAAAGGCATCAACCTCACCATCAAGGATGGCGAGACACATGCCATTATGGGACCAAACGGTTCGGGAAAGTCAACACTCAGTGCGGTGCTCGTAGGCAATCCGTTGTATGAGGTGACTGGAGGTACGGCAGAGTTTAACGGTAAGGACCTCCTTGCCATGAAACCGGAAGACCGCGCCCACGAGGGACTCTTCCTCTCGTTCCAATATCCCGTGGAGATTCCAGGAGTATCGATGACCAACTTCATGCGTGCCGCTATCAACGAGAAGCGAAAGTATGAAGGCAAGGAACCGATGAATGCCGCTGATTTCCTCAAACTGATGCGCGAGAAAAGGGCAATCGTCGAACTTGACTCCAAGTTAGCCAACAGATCGGTGAACGAGGGATTCTCAGGCGGTGAGAAAAAACGCAACGAGATATTCCAAATGGCTATGCTCGAACCCAAACTCTCCATCCTCGACGAAACCGACTCTGGTCTCGACGTGGATGCCATGCGTATCGTGGCGGAGGGTGTCAATAAGCTCGCCACTCCCGACACTAGTTGCATTGTCATCACTCACTACGACCGACTCCTTGAGATGATTAAGCCCGACGTGGTGCATGTGCTCTATAAGGGACGCATCGTCAAAACTGCAGGCCCCGAACTCGCTAAGGAGATTCAGGAGCGCGGATATGATTGGATTAAAGAGGAAATCGAGAAAATTGAAGGTTGAAAATTGAAGGTTGAAAAGTGAAGAATCAATATACTGAATTATACGACGAATGTCGCGGGATGATATGCAGTCATAGTGCTGAGGTGATGAACGCCGTGCGCGATGAGGCTTACGAGAACTTCAAGAGGCAGGGATTTCCCACCAAGAAGGTGGAGAGATATAAATATACTGACATCGCGAAGCTCTTCGAGCCTAACTATGGCTTGAATATCAATCGCCTCGATATCCCCGTCAACCCATACGACGCATTCCGTTGCGACGTGCCCAATCTCAGTACATCGCTATATTTTGTAGTCAACGATGCCTTCTACAAGAAAAGCGAACCAAAGGCATTGCTGCCTGAGGGTGTCATCGTTGATTCACTTAAGAACCAGGCTGAGAGAAATCCCGAATTAATAGCAAAATATTACGCCAAACTCGCCAAGACCGACGAGGATGCCATCACTGCTCTTAATACTATGCTTGCACAGGACGGTTTGGTTGTATATGTGCCGAGGAATGTAGTAGTTGATAGAGCTGTACAAGTGATAAATATCCTGCGCTCTGACGTTGACCTTATGGTGAACCGCAGGGTACTTATTGTTGTTGAGGAGGGAGCTGAAGTAAAACTGCTTTTCTGTGACCATGCCGCCGATAACCGTAATTTCCTTGCCACTCAGGTGATTGAGGCTTACGTGGGACGTAATGCGTCGCTCGACCTGTATTGTCTTGAAGAGACACATGCCAAAAACGTTCGTGTCAGCAATCTATATATAGACCAGGAGGCTGACTCACGGGTCAATCACAATGTCATCACTCTACATAATGGAGTGACGCGCAACCGTGTCGATCTCTCGCTCAGCGGCGAGGGTTCCGAGTGTGTGCTCAATGGATGCGTCATTGCCGATAAGGAGCAACATGTGGATAACAATACGGTTATCGACCATAAGGTGGCTCACTGTACAAGCAGTCAACTATATAAATATGTGCTCGACGAGAAGGCCACCGGTGCATTCGCCGGTAGGGTGCTCGTGCGCCACGGTGCACAGAAAACCTCGTCGGAGATGCGCAATCAGAATATCTGTGCCACACGCGAGGCGAGGATGTTCACCCAGCCCATGCTCGAGATTTATGCCGATGATGTGAAATGCAGTCATGGTTCCACCGTCGGTCAGCTCAACGATGCCGCCATGTTCTATATGCGTCAGCGAGGCATATCCGAGAAGGAGGCAAAGCTCCTGCTCGAATTTGCATTCGTCAATGAGGTGATTGACACCATAAAGCTTGAGCCCCTCCGCGATCGTCTCCATCATCTTGTGGAGAAGAGATTCAGAGGCGAGCTGAGCAAGTGCGAGGGATGTAAACTTTGTAAGTAGTTCAATGAGTTAATGACAATGCTTGATATTCAGAAGATACGGGAGGATTTCCCGATACTGTCGAGGACGGTGTATGATAAGCCGTTGGTTTATCTCGATAATGCCGCCACCACACAGAAACCGCTCTGTGTGCTCGATGCCATGCGCGATGAGTATCTCAATGTGAATGCCAATGTGCATCGTGGAGTGCATTATCTCTCCCAGCAGGCTACCGACCTCCATGAGGCCGCACGAGAGACAGTGCGCCGTTTTGTCAATGCCTCTTCGGTGAATGAGATTGTCTTCACCCGTGGCACTACCGAGGGTCTCAATCTTGTGGCGTCGTCCTTCTGTGAGGAGTTTATGCACGAGGGCGACGAGGTGATAGTGTCCGTTATGGAGCACCATTCCAATATCGTGCCCTGGCAGTTGCAGGCCGCCAAGCGTGGCATTGCCATTCGTGTCGTTCCGATGGACGAGTGTGGCGACATTGATATGGATGCATATAAGGCGATGTTCAATGAGCGCACCAAGTTGGTGAGCATAGTGCATGTGAGCAATGTGCTTGGCACGATTAATCCCGTTAAGGAACTCACGCGCATTGCTCATGAGCACGATGTGCCCGTCCTTGTCGATGGTGCCCAGAGCACTCCCCATTTCCGTGTGGATGTGCAGGACATAGATTGCGAGTTCTTCGTATTCAGTGGACATAAAATGTATGGTCCTACAGGCATCGGAGTGCTCTATGGCAAGGAGTCGTGGCTCGACCGCCTGCCGCCGTATCAGGGAGGAGGAGAGATGATAGAGAGTGTGACATTTGAGAAGACCGTATTCGAAAAACTGCCGTTTAAGTTTGAGGCAGGAACCCCCGACTATGTAGCCACCCATGGACTCGCCACTGCCATCAATTATATCGAGTCAATAGGTATCGACAATATCTCTGCACATGAGAAGGAACTCACCGACTATTGCATGAAGAAGCTCTCTGCCATCGATGGCATGAGAATCTTCGGAACATCCATTCATAAAGATGCCGTAGTATCATTCCTCGTGAGAGATATCCACCATCTTGACATGGGCACATTGCTCGACCGCCTGGGTATTGCCGTGCGCACAGGTCATCACTGCGCCCAACCTCTTATGGATCATCTTGGCATTCAGGGCACCGTGCGTGCATCCTTCGCCCTATATAATACCAAAGAGGAAATCGACATCCTCGCCAATGGTATTGCCCGTGTTTCACAAATGTTCTGATTGCCTATGTCCTCATTGCTCCCTTATTATCACCCCTCCATGATAGAAGCCGGCTGCGATGAGGCTGGCCGCGGTTGTCTTGCTGGCAGTGTATATGCCGCGGCAGTCATTCTTCCGCCGGATTATCACAACGACCTTCTCAACGACTCCAAGCAACTCACGGAGAAGCGTCGTTATGCTCTGCGCGAGGAAATCCAGCGAGACGCCATAGCTTGGGCATTAGGTATTGTTACAGCCGAGGAGATTGACAATATCAACATCCTTAATGCCAGTATTCTTGCCATGCATCGTGCCCTCGACTCCCTTTCGCTACGTCCCGAGGCAATCATTGTGGATGGCAATCGCTTCAAGCCCTATCACGACCTGCCCTATGCCACCATTGTAAAGGGCGATGGCAAATATCTCTCGATAGCAGCAGCGAGCATCCTCGCCAAGACATATCGTGACGACTATATGCTTCAGTTGGCCGAGGAATATCCGCAATATGACTGGAAGGGCAACAAAGGTTATCCTACCAAAAAGCATCGGGCTGCAATAAAGCAATATGGCGTCACCCCTTATCATCGCCATTCCTTTAATCTCCTGGGCGACACCCAATTGTCAATTCCCTTTGAATTTTGATCACCTTCAATCTTCAACCTTCAATTTTCAATTTTCAACCTTCAATTTTCAATATTCCATCTACGATGAAGTCACTTAAAGAACTATTCAGAATAGGCAAGGGTCCGTCGAGCAGTCATACTTTACCTGTAGGCATAACCTAAAAGGGCTACGCTTTGTCTTACTACAGGGACCAGAGAAGAATAACAATGCGAATAACAAATAACAAAATGACAAAATGAGTTTTTGAGATACTGCCTCAGAGAGCTAAAATGGCTCTCCGAGGTAGTGATAGAGGAGCTTTACTTGCTGTGGAGTGAAACGGCGTTGTGTGGTGATGTAACCCGTGGCGGCGAGACGTGCTGAGAGTTCGGTGTTGGTACATCTGTGACGTTGGGACTCAAAATCGCAGACGTTGGAGAGAATAATCTGAGACGTGTGGGAAGAGGGCACGGGAATTAGGAATGAGGAATGAAATCTGTGATAATCTGTGATAATCTGTGGACAAAAAGAATTCAGACCACAGATGGTTTTTTATAGACCACAGATTAACACAGATTGGCACAGATTAA